>JAMPHV010000062.1 GCA_023663265.1 Bacteroides sp. | reverse complement strand
CATTACGGCAAAAGGGCAAGTCAGACGGTGCTTCGTAAGTTTCCGAGGAGGTCTAATACTGCTTTGAAGCTTTGACGACCGCCGTTTCCCCAAAATGGGGCGCAAATTTTGGGGAAACTTAAACCGTAATTTTCCTTGACAATCTTAACTTTTTGTTATATACTATGATAGTATCTTAATGTCAAAAATGGAAAAAAGCGTCTTTTTGCGCTTTTCTCAAAAAACGGCATTTCTGCAGAAAGTAAACTAAAGCGAAAGCTTTCGGAATAAAAATAATTTAAGGGCGCACGGGAAGATTTTTTCGTTGATCCATTCATACAACCAAAAAACTTTGAGGTCCTTGCGGACAAGACCTTATACGCAATATACCCGTGCCGAAAGGAAAATCTATGGCAAAAAACAACAGTAACTTTATGTCGGGCTTTAAGGGCAAAAACGACGCAGCGAACGACAAGCAGAAATTTTATCAGAAATTCAACGGGAAAAAGCCGCGCCCCGCTTCGGGGGAACAAGGCAGGCAGCAGCAAAAAAACGCCTACGGGATGCGCACGCCCGCAAGACCCGCAAGCGGCGGCTCCCACGCTCCCTCGCCCGCACGGCAGCAGCCGCAGCAGCACAATACTCGGTATAACGGCGCGGGACAGACGAGACCCGCCTCTCAAGGTCAGCAGAGACCCCGCGAGATCAAAAAAACGCCTCTTAAAATATTTTCGCTGGGCGGACTGAACGAGATCGGAAAAAATATTTACGTTTACGAATGCGCCAACGATATTTTTATCATAGACTGCGGCTTGGCGTTTCCCGACGACGAAATGCCGGGCGTTGACTCGGTGATACCCGATTTTACCTATCTTATCAACAATAAGGAAAGAGTAAGAGGCGTGCTTCTTACCCACGGTCACGAGGACCACATAGGAAGCCTTGCCTATCTCCTAAAAAAGGTAAACGTCCCCGTTTACGGCACCAGACTGACCCTCGGACTTGTAGAGGGCAAGCTGAGAGAGCACGGCATACTTTCCTCCTCGACGCTTATCACGGTAAAGCCGGGCGAAACGGTAAAATTGGGCTGTATGGCGGCGGAATTTATCCGCGTGAACCATTCCATTCCCGACGCCTGCGCTATCGCGGTGCACTCGCCCGCGGGAATAGTGGTCCACACAGGCGACTTTAAGATCGACTACACTCCCATCGAGGGCGGCATCATAGACCTGGCGAGATTCGGCGAGCTGGGCAGACGGGGCGTGCTCGCCCTGCTTTCCGAGAGCACAAACGCGGAGCGCCCCGGCTACACCATGTCCGAAAGCACGGTGGGGAACAGCTTTAAGAACATCTTTAACCAGGCGGAGGGCAGAAGGATAATAGTAGCCTCCTTTTCCAGCAATATCCACCGCATACAGCAGATAGTCGATAACGCGGTTCTCCAGGGCAGAAAGGTCGCGGTAAGCGGCAGAAGCATGCTGAACGTTATGCAGACCGCCATCGAGCTTAACTATATCCGTATCCCCAACGGCATACTCATAGATATCGAGCAGATTAAAAATTACCCTCCCGAGAAGCTTGTCATAGTGACGACGGGAAGCCAGGGGGAGCCTCTGTCGGCTCTCACGAGAATGGCGAACAACGACCACAGACAGGTCACCATAACCCCCAACGATCTTATCATAATCTCGGCTACCCCCATTCCCGGGAACGAAAAACTGGTCGGAAACGTGGTCAACGACCTTATGAAGCTCGGCGCCAACGTCGTTTACGAAAAAATGTACGACGTTCATGTTTCGGGGCACGCATGCCAGGAGGAGCTTAAAATGATGATCTCCCTGACAAAGCCCAAGTATTTCGTACCGATCCACGGCGAATACAAGCACCTTAAGAAGCACGCCATGTTAGCGAGAAAAATGGGCATACCCGAGGAGAATATATTTATTGCGGATATCGGGCAGGTGCTGGAGACCAACAGCGCCGCCATGAAGTTCGCGGGGACAGTGCCCTCGGGCAGCATACTGGTGGACGGTCTCGGAGTGGGCGACGTGGGCTCGGTGGTTTTGAGAGACAGAAAGCACCTTGCGGAGGACGGTCTTATAATCGTCGCCGCAACGGTAAGAAAAAGCACGGGCAGCATAGAGGCGGGTCCCGATATCGTTTCGAGAGGCTTTGTATACGTGAAGGAATCGGAAAAGCTTATGGAGGACGCAACGGCGGTGGCTAAAAAGGCTCTCGAGGAGCAGTGCGCAAAAAGCTGCAGAGATTGGGGCGCTATGAAGCCCGCGTTAAGAGAAGCCTTAAGCGGATTTATTTATCAGAAGACCAAGAGAAGCCCCATGATACTGCCAATAATAATGGAAATTTAGCTTACTATAATATTGAGGTTCTTTTAAAATGAAGAATTTTTTTCGTGACGGCGGTCTGGTGATATCCATTATTTCCCTGATAATATTGCTGCTGTTCATGTCGGCGCTCACGTTTATGCACTCGCCCGATATGTTCTGGATCTTGGCGCCCTTTATCGTACTGGCGGCAGGCTTTGCCGTCGGCAAGCTGATACAGGTAACAAGGCGTAATTTCCAATATTCCGTGCTTATAAGCGAAGAGATAAAATCCGAAACCAAAATGTCGCTTTACGGTCTTCCCATGAGCGTTGTCATCATGGACGACCAGCGTAAAATAATTTGGTTCAACAAGCGCTTTGCCTCGGATTTTTCCAAGGAAGCTTTTTACGGCGGCTCCTTCGACCCCGTGTCGGAGCTGCCCTTTGACCGCTTTGTCACGGAGGGCGGCATACAGATACAGCATGCGGGAAGATACTACCGCGCATACGGCAGCCGTCCCGCCGACGAAAGCCAAACCAATATTTTTTTGATATATCTTGCCGACGTTACCGACCATGTCAATATGATACAGGAAAAAAAGCTTTCTCACCCCGTAGTTATGCTGATAATGATAGACAGCTTTGAGGAGCTGTTCAACGGCAGCCTGGAAAGCGAAACGGCTCATGTCACCGTACAGATAGACCGACTGCTGGAGGATTTTATCGCGGAGACCACGGGTATTTTAAGAAAACAGTCTCGGGACAGATTTTGGGCGGTGGTCGAGGAAAGACATATATCAAAGCTTATTGAAAGCAAGGTAAAGCTCCTTGACAAGGCGAGAGAGATACAGGTCAACGACAGGATAAGCGTTACCCTGTCCATCGGCATCGGATGCACCGCCGACACCATTGCCGAAAGCGAGGGCTACGCCAAGCAGGCGCTGGAAATGGCGCAGGGCAGAGGCGGAGACCAGGCGGCTATCAAAACCGTTTCGGGCTTTGAATTTTACGGCGGCGTTTCAAAGGGCGTGGAACGCTCCAACAAGGTCAAGGCGAGGATCATCGCCAATCAGCTCATACAGCTCGTGGAAGGCTCCGACAGAGTTTACATAATGGGTCACAAGTTCAGCGACCTTGACAGCGTAGGCTCCTCGGTAGGTCTGGCGTGCGCCGTAAGAAACTTAGGCAAAAAAGCGGACGTGGTGGTGGACAGCCTTGCCTCGCTAAGCACACAGCTCATAGAGCGGCTCAAGCTTCCCGACGACCCCAACCCCCTCTTTATGTCTCCCGCCGACGCGGTGGAAAGCATAACCGACGATTCCCTGCTGATAATTACCGACACTCATAATCCCCTAATGCTTGAAAGCGGCGAGCTCCACTCGAAGGCAAAGCAGGTGGTGATAATAGATCATCACAGAAAAACCGTCAACTTTATCGACAATTCCCTTATTTTCTATCACGAGCCCTACGCCTCCTCCGCCTCGGAAATGGTCACGGAAATTTTGGGCTACTTCGGAAAGGCGGGAAAGATAACCGCGCTGCAAGCGGAGGCTTTGCTGGCGGGAATTATGCTCGATACCAAGAATTTCACCATAAAAACAGGCGTGCGCACCTTTGAAGCGGCGGCGTTCCTGAGAAAATTGGGCGCCGACACCGTTAACGTAAAGGGGCTTTTCGCCAACTCCATAGAAAGCTACCGACAGAAAGCCGCGCTGGTTTCCAACGCTGAAATATACAAGCGCTGCGCTATCGCTTCCACAAGCGTGTTCAGTCCCGATATGCGCTTGGTGGCGCCCCAGGCTGCCGACGAGCTGCTGGGAATAGAAAATGTGGACGCCTCCTTTGTTTATTACAGAAGCAGCGGGGACGAGATATATATAAGCGCCCGCTCTCTCGGCGCGCTCAACGTTCAGCTTGTTATGGAGCATCTTCAAGGCGGAGGTCACCAAACAATGGCGGCGGCTCAGCTTCACGGCGGCGTAACGCTCGAGGAGGCAGGAGCCAAGCTTAAGGAAGCTATAGACAAATATTACGAAAGCATAAGCTGACAGCTTATGCTGCAAAAGAAAGGACACGGAAAAATGAAAGTAATACTGCTTGAAGACGTAAAGGGCACAGGCAAGAAGGGCGAAATAAAAGAGGTAAAGGACGGCTACGCGAGAAACTGCCTTATCGCAAAAAAGCTGGCGGTGGAATCCACTCCCGCCAATATGAACCTTTTGGAGGGACAAAAGGCTTCCGCACAGCACAAAATAGACGTTGAGATTGCCGCCGCCAAGGAGATAGCCGCAAGGCTGGAGGGCAAAACCGTAAAGATCATGGCTAAGGGCGGCACCAGCGGACGTCTTTTCGGGGCAATAACCGCCAAGGACGTTTCCGCGCAGATAAAAAAGCAGCTCAACTGCGACGTGGACAAAAGAAAGCTCGTTTTGGACGGCGAGATCAAGACCTTCGGCGGCTTCGGAGCAGAAGCCAAGCTTTATAACGGAGTTTCCGCCAAATTTACGGTCATGGTGGAGCAGATAGCCGAATAGCCGCCGATCACTAAGCTTTAAGGAAGTGTTTTTATGCCCGCAATAGACTTATCGGAAATAAATCTGCCCTTTAACCTTGACGCGGAGCAGGGCGTGCTCGGCTCTATCCTTGTGGAGCCCTCCGCCGTTCCCTCCATCACCGCAAGACTGCACCCCGAGCACTTCAAGGTGCAGCTTCACAGCGACCTGTTTTCGGTGATCTATCAAATGAGCATTTCGGGGCAGCAGATAGACGTCGTTACCGTTATGGAAAACGCCGTGCGCCAAGGGGTATTTGAAAACAGCGAGGAAGCAAAAACTTACCTTGTGAAGTTAGCCGAGACCGCCATAAATCCCTCGGGAATAGACAGCTATATTTCGATAATAATCGATAAATATATGATACGGCAGCTTATGGTCGTTTCAAAAGAAATATTTGACTTAGCCGCCGCGGGAACGGAGGAGACCTCCGCGCTGCTGGACCTCGCCGAAAAGAGGATATTTGATATAAGAGACGATAAGGACCTGCAAGGGCTTACCCATATCAAGCCGCTTGTAACTCAACAGCTCGAGACGCTTTCCGAGCTTGCGGAAAATCCCGACGGGGCTCGCGGAACAGGCTTGAGCACCTCCTACTCCAATCTGGACAAGGTCATCTACGGGCTGAATCCGTCGGACCTTATACTTATCGCCGCCCGTCCCGGTATGGGCAAGACCTCCTTTGCCACCAACATTGCCGCCAATGTAGCCAAAAACTACAAGACCAAAAAGATATGCATTTTTTCTCTTGAAATGTCTAAGGAACAGATAGCCGCGCGTATCCTGCAAAGCGAAGCAAGGATATCCTCCGACGCCATGCGTACCGGCAATATCCCCGACAGCAAGTGGACGGACATAGGCGAAGCGGTGGACGTGCTTTCACAGGTGGAGATCTACATTGACGATACCGCCAATATCTCCCTCGGAGAAATGAAAGCCAAGCTCAGACGCATGAAAAACTTGGGGCTGGTAATAATCGATTATCTTCAGCTCATGTCTACGGGCAGACGGGACGGAAACCGCGTGGCTGAAATATCCGAGATCACAAGAAGCCTCAAAATTATGGCGAAGGAGCTGAGCGTGCCCGTTATCAGCCTGTCGCAGCTTTCAAGAAGCCCCGAGCAGCGCCCCGACAAGCGCCCCATGCTCTCCGACCTCCGCGACTCGGGCTCTATCGAGCAGGACGCGGATATAGTTATGTTCCTTTACCGCGACGGTTATTACAATAAAGAAGCCGAATACCCCAACGCCTGCGAGTGTATCGTAGCGAAAAACCGCCACGGCGAAACGGGTACCGTTCCCATGAACTGGGAGGGCGAATACACGCGCTTCACGGGGGTGGACTACGCCCATGCATGATCATAATAACAATAAAGAAGCGGCGGAGGGCAATGCGCCGAACGCTGTTCGGTCCAAGCTGCTGACCGCGGTGGACCGATACGGAATGATCGAAAGAGGCGGCAGGGTAATAGTCGCCCTAAGCGGCGGAGCGGACAGCGTCACGCTGCTCCACTGTCTTAACGAAATAAAGGATGAGCTGGGCTTCGAGCTGTCTGCCTGCCATGTCAACCATAATTTAAGGGGAAAGGACAGCGACAGCGACCAGGCGTACGCCGAAGAGCTGTGCGCAAAAATGAACATACCGATAAGAAGCTTTTCGGTGGACGTATCCGGGACCGCGGAGAAGCACCAAAGCGTTGAAGAAAGAGCAAGAGCCCTCCGCTACAAGGTTTTTTCCGAAGAAGCGAGACGGCTCGGCGCAAGGGTCGCCACCGCTCACAGCTCCTGCGACAATACCGAAACGGTGCTTTTAAATATGCTCAGAGGCACGGGTCTAAAGGGCTTATGCGGTATCCCGCCCGTAAGGGATTATCTGATCAGACCGCTTATTTTATGCACCCGCGAAGAGATCGAGAGCTACTGCAAGGAAAAGGGACTCGGCTTTGTTACCGATAAGACCAATTTTTCCACCGCCTATACAAGAAATAAGGTG
The DNA here is from genome assembly GCA_023663265.1 of Bacteroides sp. Classification (GTDB taxonomy): domain Bacteria; phylum Bacillota; class Clostridia; order Oscillospirales; family Ruminococcaceae; genus Ruminiclostridium_E. The sequence continues at coordinate 6,626 of JAMPHV010000062.1, read as the reverse complement.
CGCCTTGAGCTTATCCCGAAGCTGCTTGAAATAAATCCCTCTCTTTACGGCGGGATAAGCCGAATGACGTCGGCGCTGGCGGAGGACAGCGCATTTCTTGAAGCTTTGGCTAAGGAAAGGCTTTCCGAAGCTAAATTGGAGGAATTTTCATACAGCAGCGCCATGCTGGCGTCGCTTCCCCGCCCCATTCTGACGCGCGCCGTTTCCCTTATGCTGAGAGAAAGGGACGTCGAGCCGACCGCCGTGAAGATAAACGGCTTCGAGGAGATCATCATGGCGGGAAAGGGCAAGGTGAACGTTGAAAAAAACAAATTTGCCGTTGTAAAAAAAGGCAGAGCGGAAATACAAATAATCGTACAAAATTACCGCAAAAGACGGTCTGATCTCACATTATCGTAAAACAAACCGAAATTACACACATAAATTTCATAAATACATTTGCTTTTTTTTTCGTAATATGCTATAATATTCGGAAAGTAATCAAAAATCCGTGCAGGATTTTTGGGAAAACGGGACGTAAACTATGAACAGCAGCATTGAAAAAATACTTTTTTCCGAAGACGAAATACGGGAAAGGGTAAAGCTTACAGGAAAAAAAATTTCCGAGGACTATAAGGGTAAGGAACCCGTTTTGGTGGGAATACTTAAAGGCAGCGTAATATTTATGGCCGACTTGATGAGAGCGATGGACATAAACTGCAGGATCGCCTTTCTGACCGCCCGCTCATACGGAAACAACGCCTTTTCCTCGGGTAAGGTCGAGCTTGACGACAGCTTGGAAAGCTCCCTCGGCGAAAGCATAGAGGGCAAGAATATTATCCTTGTGGAGGATATTTTGGACACTGCCGCTACCCTTTACGCGGTCAGAGAGAAAATAAAGGAATTAAAGCCCGCTTCCGTCAAGATATGCACCTTTATCGAAAAGCAGGTGGAAAGAAAGGTCGAGCTGAAGCCCGACTACAAATGCTTCGACGCGGGAAACGACTTTATTGTGGGCTACGGCTTGGATTATGCCCAGGACTACCGCAACCTGCCGTATGTGGGCATACTTAAGCGGGAAGTATATGAAAAATAATATAAATCTTAAAATATATATAAAGAAGGATTGAAAGGCGGCAATATATGCAAAAAAAACGCGGAACGATAATCTACATTGTAGTGATATTTTTCCTTATCGTGGGACTGGTATCCATTTTGCGCTCAATAACACCGCGAGCGGACACGAAATCCTACTCCTCGGTAATGAAGCATTTTGATAATTTAGAGGTATCCTCCTACACGCTGGACCTGAACTCGGGCGAGCTGAGATACACTCTGAGAGGCGAAAGCAGAGCCGAGGTATATTACGTTCCATACGTAAGCCTTTTTATAAGCGATATTTACGGCGATTTCGGCGAAGGGAGCAGCTACCGCGACCGATACAACGCCAAGTACCCCGACGAACCCTTAGTTGAGGACTATATCGCCGTCGCGGACAACTCGTTTTTGACCAGCTTCCTGCCCTATCTTCTGCTTATCGCACTTATGATAGGCTTTACCTTCATAATAATGAGGCAGGCGACGGGCGGCGGCAAAATGAACCAATTTTCCAAGGCAAACACGCGCAATCAGCCCTCCAGCGGAAAACGGGTCACCTTTAACGACGTGGCGGGCGCGGACGAGGAAAAGGAAGAGCTGGCGGAGATCGTCGATTTTATGAAAAATCCGAAAAAATATCTCGATATCGGCGCGCGCGTTCCCAAGGGCGTTTTGCTTATGGGACCTCCCGGCACGGGTAAAACGCTACTTGCCAAGGCGGTAGCGGGCGAAGCCAACGTTCCTTTCTTCTCCATAAGCGGCTCCGACTTCGTGGAAATGTTCGTCGGCGTGGGCGCGTCAAGAGTGAGAGACCTTTTTGATCAAGCAAAAAAACACACTCCCTCCATTATTTTCATAGACGAAATAGACGCTGTGGGCAGACAAAGAGGCGCAGGTCTCGGCGGCGGTCACGACGAGCGCGAGCAGACCCTTAACCAATTGCTGGTGGAAATGGACGGCTTCTCGGAGAATCAAGGCATTATCATTATCGCCGCCACCAACAGGCGGGATATCCTCGACCCTGCCTTGCTCCGTCCCGGGCGCTTCGACAGACAGATCGTGGTAAATTATCCCGATATAAAGGGGCGCGAGGAGATCCTTAAGGTCCACACCAGAAACAAGAAGCTTGCTTCCGACGTTAATCTTTCCACTATCGCAAAATCCACCGCGGGCTTTACGGGCGCCGACCTTGAAAACCTTGTAAACGAAGCCGCGCTTCTTGCCGCGAGAGCGAACAGACGCGCGATCATCGAAAAGGATATCGAGGAAGCCACCATTAAGGTAGTGGCGGGTCCCGAAAAGAGATCCAAGGTCGTTAGCGAAAAGGAGCGCCGTCTGACGGCGTATCACGAAGCGGGTCACGCAGTCTGCACCTACTATTGTCCCTCCCAGGATAAGGTACACCAGGTGTCCATTATTCCGAGAGGAATGGCGGGCGGCTACACAATGTCGCTTCCCGAGCATGACAGAAGCTTTGTCAGCAAGACGCAGATGGAGGAAAACATCGTCACCCTTTTGGGCGGACGCGTTTCCGAAAAGATCATACTCGACGATATTTCCACAGGCGCCTCCAACGATATCGAGCGCGCCACCAAGACCGCAAGAAGCATGGTCACAAAGTACGGCTTCAGCGAAAAGTTAGGTCCCGTGGTTTACGGGCATGACGAGACCGAGGTATTTTTGGGGCGCGATTATTCGCAGGGCAGAAATTACTCCGAAAATATCGCCGCCGAGATCGACGCGGAGATACGCGTGCTGATCGAAACGGGCTACGAAAAGGCAAAGGATATTCTCGAAAAGCATATAGAACAGCTCCATACCCTTGCAAGGTATCTTATGAAGCATGAAAAGATCGACGGACCCGATTTTGAAAAGCTGATGAAGGGCGAGATCGACGAAAATTACGAAAAGGAAAGGACCGACGACGAGCCGCGCGAGGATTCTGCCGCTGACGAAAAGCCGCAGCGAAATATTCAGCCCGAGGCGGAAAGCGAAGCGGAAAAGCCCGACGATAATTTTCCCTCTGTCGATCCGCCGATATTCGAATAATTAAAAAAATCGCCAAGGCGAAAAATAGGAGGATTCATATAATGTCAAAAACCTGTCAGAACTGCGGAAATATATTCGAGGACAGCACCAACGTATGCCCTCGGTGCGGAATGCAGTATATTGAAGCGCAGAGCTCCGAGCCGACAAACAACGGCTATTATCAAACGTATCAGCAGCCATACGGACAGCAGCAGTACAGTCAGCCCTATCAGCAGCCGTACCAACAGGGCTACGGCATGCCCGTTCAAGGCGGCGATCAGATGACCCTCGGCTCATGGGTAGGTACGATCCTTTTGACCAACCTATTCGGAATTATCAGCATTATCCTGCTCTTCGTATGGGGCTTCAGCGACACTACGCCTCCCGCCAAGAAAAATTATTGCCGCGCCATGCTTATATACCAGGCAATAATGATAGGAATAGTTATTCTGATGCTCTTGATCATTCTTCCTATGGGATTCGCGTTCTCCGATATGTATTGATTTTATAAATAATACAAAATACAGCGCAGCGGCTGCCTTAAAACAACAACCGCTGCGCTGTATTGTCAAAAAAGTAACTTTTGTCAAAAAAGCTTTTGCAAATCTGTTTCGGTAAAGGATTTGCCTCAAAAAATTCACAAAAACAAAAAATATTTTTGCAAAACCCCTTTAAAAATTGTTCAAAATAGTATATAATATATGTAATTGCATTTTATACTAATTCCAAATAGAATTATGGACAAAATTTTATAGGGTTCATAATTCTATTTGGAATTACACCCGAAACACTCTTTCCAAATACTCCATATTTATTTGTCTATCTTTGTATTTGGAAAGAGTATTAAATCGGTTAACTCCTTTGAGCAGGAAAGGAAAAAAGTACATATGGAAAAGGTCACAGTTAGGATTTGCCAGCGGGATTACAGCCTTAAAACCGACGAGAACCCCGAGAAGATAATAAAATTAGCGGAACAGCTTGAACATACAATACACTTTGTTTCCAGAAAAGCAAGGGGAATGAGCGAAACGGAAATAACCACCCTTGCGGCAATGCTTTTGATAAGCGACATAGAAAATATTCTCAAAAAAAACTACGTTCCCGCCGATGAAGCGGAAAGCAGGCTGCACAGCGTCAAGGAGCTTCTTAACGACGCGAAAAAAGAGATAGCCGAGCTGGAGGCGGCTTCAAAAAAGGAGCGGGAAAAGCTTAAGGCGGAAAATAACGGCTTGACCGAAAGCCTCGGGCAGCTCGGCAGCGAAAAAAACGAGCTGACAAAGGCGTTGGAGCAAAGCAAGCAGTCCGAGAGCAGCTTAAGGCTCCAATTGGAGGAGACAGGCAAACAGCTTGAAAAGCAAGCGGCTATCATTACGGAGGACAGCATCAAAAAAGAGCAGCTAAAAACCGATAAGGAGAGCCTGGCAAAGGAGCTGGAGCAGATCAGACAATCGGAGAGCGGACTAAAGGCGCAGCTTGAGGACGCCAACAAAAAAATCGAGCAGCAAGCCGCCATAATAGCCGACGACAGCGCCAAAAAGGAAAACGAAAGGCTGATGACGGAAAAGGAAGCCGCGCTTAAGGAGCTGGATCAAAGCAGACAAAGCGAAAGCTCCTTAAAAGCTCGTATCGAAGAGCTTGATTCCAAGCTGTCGGAGCAGACGGCGAGGGCGGAAAACGGAATCGCGGAAAACGAAAGGCTAAGAGCGGAAACGGAAGCGCTGACGGCTGAAAACAAAGAGCTGAAGCAGTCCTCAGAGTCCGCAAGGCTTCAATTTGAAGAGCTGGCGGTGGCAAAGAACGAGGAATCGGAGCGGCTGCGCTTAAGAGTTGCGGAATACGAAAAGCAGATAGCGGGCATCGAGGAGGACTATGAAAAGGAACTCGAAGCGGTGTACGACGAGCACGAAAAGGAGTGCAGGGTCCTTTCCGAAAAACAGGCGAAGGAGCTCGCCGAGATCAAGGCGAGCTGCGACAGTAAGCTGGAGAGCGTAACAGCCGAGCTGAACGGAAGGATCGCGGAGCTTGAAAATAAAAATAAGGAGCAGGAGGAAGCAAACGCCGCAATGCAGAGCACTCTTTCAAATTATGAAACCACCTTCGATATGTACGTAAAAAATAAAGAGAAGGAGCTAAGACAGGCGCAGGAGGAAACGGAGGCAGTCAAATCCAAAAACGCCGACCTTGAAAAGCAGCTTGCGCTGTCGGGCGACGTTCAGATGACGATATGTTAGAAATACTTGCGCCCTGCGGCTCTCCCGAAAGCCTTGACGCGGCGCTGAACGCGGGAGCGGACGCGGTATATTTGGGATTATCCTCCTTTTCAGCCAGAAGAAACGCCGCCAATTTCAGCCCCGAGGAGCTGAAGGCGGGAGTAAAAAAGGCTCATCGCTGCGGCGTAAAGGTATATGCCGCCATAAACACGTTAGTGTTTGACGACGAGCTGGAAGAGCTTGAAAAAACCGTGCAGCAGGCTGACGACGCAGGTGTCAACGCCGTTATCGTCCAGGATCACGGCGCCGCCGCGGTAATAAGAGAGATCGCCCCTCGGCTTCGGATCCACGCTTCCACCCAAATGACGGTCACCTCCGCAAGCGGAGCGAATTTTGCCGCCCAAAAGGGGTTCAAGCGTGTGGTGCTGCCGAGAGAGCTGTCCTTTGAGGAAATAAGGGGTATCGTATCCGAGGCGGAGACAGAGACCGAGGTTTTCGTTCACGGCGCTCTGTGCGTATGCTTAAGCGGTCAGTGCCTTTTGAGCGCGGTAATGGGAGGCAGAAGCGGGAACAGAGGCTTGTGCGCCCAGCCCTGCCGTCTCAATTACGTCTGCGGCGGCAGAGAAAACGTTCTCTCTCTTAAGGACCTGTCGCTGATAGACGAGCTGAAACGGTTAGAGGCGGCGGGAGTTACCTCAGCCAAAATAGAGGGAAGAATGAAGCGCCCCGAATACGTCGCCGCCGCGGTGGGACAGTGCAGGGCTGCCTTAAGAGGGGAAAAAACCGACATTGAGCTTTTGCGCTCGGTTTTTTCGAGAAGCGGCTTTACCAAAGGGTATTTCGACGGAAGCCTTTCGGATATGAGCGGAATACGTCAAAAAGAGGACGCGGAAAACACCGCCGAGGCGCTGAAAAAAATACGGGAGCTGTACAAACAGCCCGCCAAAAGATTTAAGATCGATTTTAATATAGAGCTGCGTCGGGATAAGCCCGTTTTGTGCAGGGCGAAATGCAGCGGATTTACCGCGGAAGCGTCGGGCGCGATACCGCAGACCGCCGTAAACAGAAGCACGGAGGAAAAGGAGCTTGCCGACAGGATAAGCAAATTGGGGGGCACCGTTTTTGAAGCGGGCAACATAAGCTGTACAGTTGAAAAAGGATTAACGCTTCCCGCCGCCGCAGTGAACGAGCTAAGAAGAAGCGTTGTGGAGCGGTTGAGCGAGCAGATAGAGGAAGAAACAAGAAAAGCGTAGATATAATACTATTAACCAATTAAAAATTAGAAATATGGATTTTTAATTGGTTAATAGT
>JAMPHV010000061.1 GCA_023663265.1 Bacteroides sp. | reverse complement strand
ATATACTTTTTTTAAAATTTATTAAATTCCTTAAGTTCCCATGTATGGGGAAAATACCCGCTTTGACGGGTTTGCCTGTCCCCCGCCCTCCCCCTTTTGGTGTCACCTTAAGCCCCGCGCGGGAGCGCACACTGCACTCGCTTCCGAGTAAAATAGAACATCACATAATATGCAGTTTTTATTTTTAAATTTTTTTAAAATTTATTTTCTCTTCAACGCCGTTTTAGCCTTCCTCACATCAGCCAAATCAGCCGTCAGCAGCTCCTCCACCCTCGACAGCATGGAATCCACATACTCGTTTGTGGTTTTACAAAGCTCCGTATACTTAGTCTGCGCATTGGTCAATATCTGCGTAGCCTTTTCGTTCGCCTGTCTCGTGATCTCCTGCTGAGACACCAATCTTTCCGCCCTTTCCTCTGCCTTGCGGATAATGCGGTCCGCCTCCTGCTTGGCGTCGCTTAAAATAGCCTTGCGGTCGTTTACAAGGTTTCTCGCCTGCGTTATCTCGGTGGGCATATTCATTCGCACGTCTTCGATAAGGTCCCTAAGCGCGCTTACGTCCACCATGCCCTTTTTTTGAGAAAAAGGCACCTGCATGGATTTGTCCAGTATTTCGTCCATTGCTTCCAAAGCGTCGTCGATATTCATATTATACTTCCTTTCCGACAGCAGAGCTGTTTTTTATTCTTGTACTTTTTTGAGACGTTTAACGCCGTTCATTATATCCTTTTCGATCTCAAGGGGCACATACGAGCTTATATCGCCGCCGAAAAGGGCTATCTGCTTGACCATGCTGGAGGATAAAAAGGTGCCCACCGCGTCGGCGCACAGGAAAATCGTTTCCGCCTTATTGCACAGGTCCTTGTTGACAAGCGCCATTTGAAATTCATACTCAAAGTCGGACATTGCCCTTAAGCCTTTTACGATAACGTCGGCTTTTCTTTGATTGAAATAGTCTATCAGCAGCCCGTCATAGCTGTCCGCCTCCACGTTGGGTATTTTGCCCGTAACTCTTTTTATAAAATCCACTCTTTCCTCGGGTGTAAAGCAGGAGGATTTCATGGGATTTACCGAAACCAAGACTATAAGGTTATCGAAAAGCTTCGCCGCCCTTTTTATTATATCGAGGTGCCCGCAGGTCAAGGGATCGAAGCTTCCGGGATAGATCGCCGTTCTCATTGTTGTTTTCCTTTCCGCCGCAGTATCGGTCATTCCTCTTCGTTTTCTTGCTCCGCAGTGCGCCTGTAAGCGGTGAGGGTGGCTCTGCCGTGGCGGTATATCTTGCTTACCGCAAAATCGCCGAAGCGCTCGGGCAGGGTCGTTTCCCTTTCATGCTCGCATATTATTATACCGCCGTCCGACATTTTTTCAACCAGCTGCGGCATGGTTTTTTGTATCAGCTTATGATTATAGGGCGGGTCCAAGATCGCGATATCGAATTTTTCCCTTGTGCTTCGCAAAAAGGCGTTATTCGCCATATTGGAAACGGCGGCGTTGGCTTCCAAGCCCGTGTGCTTCAGATTATCGCGGATGATCTTGACCGATTCCGCCGAGTTGTCCACAAAGCACACCTTTTTCGCGCCGCGGCTCAGCGCCTCTATCCCGAGCTGTCCCGAGCCCGCGAACATATCCAATACCACCGCGTCCTCCACCTCGAACTGCACTATACTGAAAATGGCTTCCTTGACCCCCTCGATGGTGGGGCGGACCTCCAAGCCGGGCAATGTTTTGAGCCGCCTGCCCTTGGCGGAGCCTGTTATAACTCTCACTTAAAAAATCTCCTTTAAAACGTTTCCTGTATAAACAAATAGAGCTCCTCCGCCGCCTCGCGGCTCAGCTTGGCGGTTTTGGCAAGCTGCTCGGCGGTGGCTTCCTTCATGGCTTTTTTTGTTTTGTATTCCTTAAGCAGCGCAGTGGCTTTAGCTTCACCGATACCGCGGACGCGGGTGAGCTCCAGCTCGTACTGCTTCTTTTTATGCTGCTTTCTTTGGAAATTTATGGAAAAGCGGTGCACCTCGTCCTGTATTCGGGTGATGAGGGTAAAAACGTTTTTATTGCCGTTTACCTGTATTTCTCCGCCCTCCTTGGCAATGGCGCGGGTGCGGTGTTTATCGTCCTTTACGAGACCGTAAAGGCTTATGCGGACGTTCAGCTTGTCCAAGACCTCCTTTACCGCCGCCACGTGACCCTTTCCGCCGTCCAGCAGTATAAGGTCGGGAAGCGGGGCGAAGCTTTGATCTCCGTCAAGATAGCGCCGTATGCGCCTTTCGACCACCTCCTGCATACAGGCGTAGTCGTCTATTCCCTGAACGTATTTTATATTGAATTTTTTATACGCCTGCTTAAAGGGTCTGCCGTTCTTAAAGACCACCATTCCCGCCACTCTCGTTTCCTCGCCCATATTGGAGATGTCGTAGCTTTCGATTATTTCGGGGGTTTTGGAAAGTCCCAAAATATTTTTCAGGTCCTCCAAGGCGGCTATCTCCTTTGCGGTCCTGCCCACTCTTAGGGACAGGTATTCCTCGGCGTTGCTTTTGGCGAGGGTGACCTGGGTCAGTCCCTCGCCTCTTTTGGGGACGGCTATGACGACCTTATGCTTGTACCTGTCGGTAAAATAGCGCTCCAGCAGCTCTCTGTCCTCAAGCTCGGCGTCGATATATATTTCCCTCGGCATTTCCGTTTTGTCTGAATAGTATTCCACAAGGAAGTCCTCTCTTGTCTGACTGCTGTCGTTTTCCTCGCCGATAAAGAAGTTTTCCTTGTCTATAAGCCTTCCGCCGCGGTATTTCACCACCGCAACGCTGCACTTATCCATATTTACAGCCGCCGCGATCACGTCGTAATCGGTGGTTTTGGAGGAATAGATATGCTGTGTGAGCTCGGCTTTTTGAATGGCGGCTATCCTGTCGCGAAGCCTTGCGGCTTTTTCAAACTCAAGCTTCTCCGCGTACTCCTCCATTTCCCGCGTAAGCCGTTCTATGCTTTGCTTGCTGCCGTTCTTGATATAGCTTACGGCTTGGTTTACGCTTTTTTTGTACTCCTCGGGCGAAATTTTCCCCTTGCATACTCCCATGCAGCGCCCTATGTGAAAATTGAGGCAGGGGCGCTCCTTTCCGAAATCGCGGGGGAATTTCCGCGTACAGGTAGGGAGCATAAAAAGCTTATTGGCTTCCTCCACCGCCTGCTTCACGGTGTAGCCGCTCGTATAGGGACCGATATATTCGGCTTTCTTATCGTCCGTTTGCAGGGCGTAGGTTATCCTCGGGTAATCCTCTCCCGATATTTTAATGTAGTTGTAGCCCTTGTCGTCCTTTAAAAGGATATTGTATTTGGGGCTGTGCAGCTTTATAAGGCTCGCCTCCAAAACAAGCGCGTCCAGCTCGGTTGGGGTCACGATAAAGTCGAAATCGTTGATATTCTGCACAAGGCGGTAGGTTTTGGGATTATGGCTCTCTATGGCGCGGAAATAGCTTGACACGCGATTTTTCAACGCCTTCGCCTTGCCTATATATATTATTTTCCCTCCGCTGTCCTTCATTTGATAAACTCCCGGGGTAAGCGGGAGCTTATTGGCTTTTTCGCGAAGGTATGGGATTCTTTCATTCATACTGTCTACCTTAAATAATAAAAATAGTCTTAGGCTATTATAACACAGTATGACCGAAAAAGCAACCATAAAGTTTTAAATTAAGTTGAATTAAGTTGACACTTTACCTCGTTTGGTTTATAATAAAAAAATCATATGAAAGGAGAATTGAAATGGACTTAAACAACACCTTGACCAAAATAATATCAAAGATCACCGCCGAAGCCCTGCGGCTGGGTGATAAGATACCTTACATACCCGATGAAACGGGGCGTTACGCGGATACCGAAAGCATAAGCTGGTGGACCAACGGCTTTTGGGCGGGTATGCTGTGGCAGCTTTATCACGCTACCGAAAACGAGCTGTTCAGAAAAACCGCCGAGGCTTCGGAAAGGCGGCTGGATCAAGCGCTGGACGGGTTTGACAATATCGATCACGACGCGGGGTTTTTATGGCTGCACACGGCGGGAGCAAATTACCGCCTTACGGGCAGCAAGCGCTCGGAGCGCCGTCTGATACATGCGGCGACCACCCTTGCGGGACGGTATAACCCCGATCTGGAGATCATACGCGCGTGGGACGGTCAGTGGATAGAGGGCTTCGATACGGCGGGCGCCGCTATTATCGACACTATGATGAATTTGCCGCTGCTGTATCTTGCCTCCGATATAACGGGCGATCCTCGGTTCAGAAGCGTCGCCGTACGTCATGCCGATACCATGCTGAGGCATATGCTTCGTCCCGACGGCTCCTCCAATCATCAGATAGTCTTTGATACCGCCACGGGCGAGCTTATCGGGAAGCCGAGGGGACAGGGCTATGCGGGCGGCTCCTCCTGGTCGAGGGGACAAGCGTGGGCTTTGTACGGCTTCGCCCTGTCCTACCGCCACACGGGGGAGGAGCGCTATCTTGACGCGGCGAAGCGCGCCGCCATGTACTTTATCGCCAACGCTTCCCTTACGGGATACGTGCCCCTCGCGGACTTTCGCGCCCCCGAGACCCCCGTTTATTTCGACACCTCGGCGGGAGCGATAGCCGCCTGCGGACTGCTCGAAATGTCCGAGCTGGTAAGCGAGCCCGAAAAAAACTCCTATATCATCAGCGCGGAAAGGCTTCTTGACGCTATCGAAACGGATTGGTGCGACTACGGCGAGGAAACGGACGGCATCGTTGACGGAGGAAGCGTGAGCTATCACGACGAAAGGCATCATCAAAAGCTCATCTACGGGGATTATTTCTTTACCGAGGCGGTTTTGAGACTGTTGGGAAAGAGCTTCCTTATATGGTGACAAGAAAAAAGGAGTATTGACAATGACATACAAGCCGACGGAAACCGACTTCGAGCTCAGTCCGTATACGGGAATGACCCGCAAAAGCTGGACGGAAGCGGGAAAATATCTGCTTAAGGGCGTATTTGAAAATATACCCTCCTTTTCCTCTCCCGTGGTGCTTCCACGCAGGGAGACGGAAATAACCTACCCTCATAAAAACGCCGAGGGAGCTCGGCTGAAGCTCGAAAAAAGAGCCGAGATGTTCGAGGGCTTGGCGCGGACGCTGTTTATAGCCGCGCCGATAATTCATGAGGAGCCCGGCGTCGAAATATGCGGTTTTTCGCTTCGGGAATATTATTCGGCGCAGATTCTTCGCGCCTGCACAAGGGGAGACGAAAATTTTGTGGGTCATTACGAGGACCTGCAAGAGCTGAGCGGGAACAAAGACCCGTTCGCTGCCTTTCAACAGACGGTGGAAACCTGCGCTCTCGTCATCTGCCTCGACGTATGCAGAGAGGAGATATGGGACAGGTACGGCAAGGCGGAAAAGGACGTTATAGCGGATTTTCTTTTGAGCTACGCCCACTCGGGCACGGTCCCCCAAAACTGGCGGCTGTTCAATATGCTGGATATGGCGTTTTTGTTTAAGGAGGGCTACTATATTGACAGGAACGTAATGCGGGAGCATGCGCAGGCGATCCTCGGCTACTACGCGGGGGACGGCTGGTACCGCGACGGACACTCCTTCGATTACTATTCCTGCTGGGCGTTCAACGTGTACGCGCCCATATGGAACAATTGGTACGGCTATGAAAACGAGCCGTATATAGCTGCAAGGCTCGAGGAAAACTCCAACAGGCTTATGGAGACCTATCCCGATATGTTCGACAAAGACGGGTACACCATGATGTGGGGGAGGAGCTGCGTATACAGAAACGCGGCGACAAGCCCTCTCGCGGAAAATCTGACTCTCAGAAGCTCCGCCGCCGATCCCGGGCTTGCGCGGCGTATCGCCTCGGGCTCTCTTTTGCAGTTTTTGACAAGAGACGATTTTCTCTGCGGCGGCATTCCCTCAATGGGATTTTACAGGCAGTTCAAGCCGCTGATACAGGGCTATTCCTGCACCGAGTCGGCTTATTGGTTAGGCAAGGCTTTTCTTTGCCTCGCTCTGCCCGAGGATCACCCCTTTTGGACGGCAAGGGAAAACAACGGCTCATGGGAAGGGCTCGGTGAAAGGGAAATTAAGGAAACGTCGCTGGACGGTCCCGCCCTTTGCTTCACAAATCACGGAGCCAACGGCGAAACGATACTGAGAACGGGCAAGGTAATAAAAAACGTCGGGGACGACCACGGCATGCAGAATTACTCCAAGCTCGCCTATAACAGCAAATATCCGTGGGAGGCTGCGCCCGCAAAAAACATAGAAGCCATGCAGTATGTGCTGACGGAAGAGGGCGGAGAGCCGCAGAAGTGCAACGTTACCCTTTGGCACGGGCGGCGCGGCGGCGTTCTGTACCGCAGACAGTTTTTCGATTACAGCCCGAGTCGCGAAGCCCACTGGCTGCACGCGTTGAATCTTGCTGATTTTCCCGTTGAATACGGGATAATACGCGCGGACAAGCTAAGACTGTTCCGCACGCCCGTAAAGCTCACCTTAGGAGCCTACGGCTTTCCCGACAACGGCACGGAGATAACGGAAAAAAGCCTGGGCGGCGCAAAAGCCGTTATCCTTAAGGGATATGACGGCATGAAGCGGGAAAAACAGCTTGCCATGACCGTATACGACGGCTGGGACGCTGTCGGCTTCGTCCGCAGCTTCGACACCAACCCCGATTCGGAAAGGTCGGTCGTGGTATACGCGGAGACGGAGCGGCGCATACAATACGGCTGCGAGCAATTTATGCTTATATCGCAGGTCATAACCAAGGAAAGCCTTGAGGATTTCACGGAGGAGGAGCTGTTCCCGATAAAAAGCGTGATCTACACGGACGGTGAAAACCGCGGGAGCTTCGGTCCCGTAACGCTGATACTGAAAAACGGAATTGAAAGGACGGTGGATTTCGACGGGATAGAGGGACGTTTACAGATTTGATATTTATAACCGTTTAAATCGCGGATTTTATCCGCGATTCAAACGGTTATAAATTATATTTAATACTATTTCCAAATACAAAGATAGACAAATGAATAGGAGTATTTGGAAATAAAAACGTTACTTTTCGGTTTAAAAATCCGTCTGAATATGTGAAGGGATTTATACTATTTCCAAATACAAAGATAGGCAAATAAATATGGAGTATTTGGAATTATATTACAGCGTTTTCGGCAGGAAAGGACTGATACCATGGAGGACAACCGAATAATAGAGCTTTACTTCCGGCGCTCCGAGGCGGCGGTCAGGGAAAGCCGCGACAAATACGGAAGACAGTGCGGCATTATAGCCTATAATATACTTCGCTCCAAGGAGGACAGCGAGGAATGCGTCAATGATACATGGTTCAGGGCATGGAACGTTATCCCGCCCGCCAAGCCCAACAAGCTTTCCGCCTTTTTTGGCAGGATAACCCGAAATTTAGCTATTGACAGGCTGAGAAAGCTTATGACGGAGAAAAGAGGCGGAGGAGAAACGGCGGTGTGTCTTGACGAGCTGGCGGAATGCGTGGGCTGCGAGGATACCATTACCGACGACCTTATACTTAAGGACGCTCTCGAGCGTTTTTTGGGGGAGCTTACCCCGATGGCAAGAGAAATATTTATGCTCAGATACTGGTATATGTACGATACGGAATATATTACGGCGCGCATGGAGCTGAGCGAGGGGGCGGTCAAAATGTCGCTTCACAGAAGCAGAACGGCTTTAAGGATATTTCTTGAAAACGAAGGCTTTGATATTTAGAACCTGTTTTCGCCGAAGAAAAGGAGCGTTAAAAAATGAAAAATAACTACAGATTGCTGCGGGTTTTGGGCGATGTTAGAGACGACCTTATCCCCGACGCGGAAAGCAAAAAGAAAAAAAGCAAGGCTCCCTTAAAATGGGCGGCAGCGGGTACGGTAACGGCGGCAGCCGCCGCGGCGGTATTTTTCGCTCTGCAAAATACGGGCAGCGTAGTCGATCTGACGGGGGACGATTGGGAGGATCACAGAATATATAAGGAAATAAGCTTTTCCGCCCCCTCGAGCGAGCTTCCCGAGATAGCGCGGGGAAGCTTGGAGGGGAACGGACTTCCCGTAAGCTTGTATCACGATATTTCCGAATACGGCAGGAGCGGTTTGTGGAGCGAGGAGACGGAGCTTTCTTCTCTTCCCGTATTTAAAAATCTTGCTTATAACGGGTATATGATCCCCTCTTATTTTGACGAGGCGGAGATGCTGAAAATGGCGGAAAACGCGGCACACGCTCTGGGAATATCCGTGATCGAGCACGAGGCGCAGTATTACGGAAAAAACGAGGACGTGCTTTACGGGTTAAAGGCGGTTTGCAGCGGAGAGGCGCTCGGACTGGAAAGAGCGGAGATATCGGTGGAAAGCGGCGGGGAAATAAAGATCGATCTGTCCTTCCCGAGCCTTGACGACGAGAATGTTTTCGGGATAGCTATTCCCGAGGGATACGTCTTTGAGACTGTCGGCGGGGAAAAGGCGGAAGCGGAAAAAACCGTGAATTACTTGGCGGAAAGATTTAAGTCCCTCCTGCAATTCGATTCTCCCGAAAGCGACGTTTACAACTCGGGTTATCAGTGCGACGCTGCGGGAAGCGGCTATTACCTTAGCTTCGGCGTTTACGACCGCTCGGGCAGCCTTTCCGAAAGCATATTAAACCGCGAGCTGGCAAGAGCGGTTTTTTCCTGTTATGAAAGCGGCAGGCTGAACGCCATATATTTGTACAACGAGCTTTCCTGCGCGAAATATTTGGGGGATTACCCCGTTATTTCCTTGGAGGAGGCAAAGGATAAGCTGACGGACGGCGAATTTCTGAGCGTTTTTTCCACCGACGATACCGCAAGCGGGAGCTTGGAGGAGGACAGCATAGTAAATACCGAGCTCGTGTACCTGAATTACAGACAGGAATATTTGCAGCCCTATTATAAATTCACGGCCGAGCTTAAAAGCGAGCCGTTCGGAAACGAGTATGACGGCAGCTTGAAGCCCTACGGCGATTTTTACGTCTATGCCGTTGAGGACGAGTATTTCGTTGAGGACGGCGGGGAGGATAAAGGCGATACCGAGGAGGAGCTTCAGAGCATTCGCTTCACCCTGTCCGAATATCCTTTTGATTATACTCTTACGGAGCATTTCGGAAACGGAATACGCGCGGCGGAGGACATATCGGCTTTGGAGGACCTTAATCCGTGGAGCAAGGAGCTGAAAATCGACAGCCTACCCGTTTATGAAATGTTCGGTCTCAGCGAAGCGCAGATGAAGGAGCTGGCTGAAAGCACTGCGGAAAAAATGGGCGTTGCGGTAAAGGATATGTCTTTCGTAAAAAATCACTATCCCAACAGCGACGGAGCGCCCTACAGGGTGCTTATGGCGTTCTGCGAGGGAGAATATCACGGTATTTCCGATATTACCCTCGAGGTGTACGGCACGGGGGACGTGGAGGTTTATTTTGCCCGCGACAAAGGGGAGAATTTCTTCGATTTGCCCGCCGAATATTCCGACGGCAGCCTTACCGACCATTCGACAGCGGCAAGGGCGGGGCTTGAATATTTGGCTTATGAGTTCAACGACCTGCTGCGGTTCGAGTCTCCCGTTCTCAACAGCTACGTCGGGAGCCGTTCGCTGATATACGATCAGGAAAAGGACTTAGACAGCTATAAATACAGGGTATACGAGGATTCCGAGAATATTGCGGAGAAAATACTGAATTACAGTTTGGCTTATGCGGAGTTTGACCGCAGCGACAGCCGTATAATAGGGATCACTCTTACGGACAAGCTTTTCGCCTCGGAAAAGATAGGAGATTATCCCGTAATGACCGCCGAGGAGGCGAAGGAGCTTCTGCTGGACGGTAAATATCTGATACCGTTTTCAAAGGACTACGTAAAGGACGGCGGACCGACAGAGGAGGATATCGAAAAGGTCGAGCTGGTGTACCGCGTCAGCGAAAGCAAATACCTTGTGCCCTGCTATTGCTTTTACGCAAGGATAAACGGTCCTGTGCCTATTTTGGAAAGATACGGCGGCTTAAAGGAATACGGCGAGTTTTACGTTCCCGCGATAAGAACCGAATATATAGCGGGCGATCCTTACGCTGCTCAAAGGGAACAGGCGGTGATCGACGCCTGCAATGTCGAAGAGGTGCCCCTGCCCGACGGCTCCCGCGTCGGACCCGACGAGGCTTCGGAGACCTTCGGAGATAAGATTGTATACGATTTCGCCTATCTCAGGTACGCGAAGCCGATATTTTTCAACACCATAGACGAGCCCGAAATATTTGATTTCGATACCTACAGCTTCCTTGTTCCCGACGATGAAACATTACACGTCGGCTACGGCTATTTTAAGGTCGAAGCGGGAGACGTGCTTGAAAACGGTCTTACGGTAAAAAGCGCGAGTCTCGGTTATGAACGGGGCGAGTATACGAGCAGGATCGTGCTCAAGGGGGAGATCACGCTGGAGGGTATATTAAGCAGGAGAAACGGCATGATAGAGTTTTATCCCGATCCCTCGAAAAATGCGGTACCTATGATATTTGCCGAGGGAAGCGAGCTTTCCGAAGCCGTGCTCCCGAATTATTATACCGATTTGGATAATTTTGCCTTGGTTTCGGGCGCAGAAAAAATCTATCCCTCAAACGATATCTACGCGGAGGATATTTTTAAAAGCGCGGATTATGTTAAGGGAAGCCTTACCCTGCGCGATATGACCCTGCTCGTAAGCGATTGGGAGGATATGGTGGCGGCGGGGATAGTCTTCGATCAGTTTGAAACGGCGGAATTTGTGAGCTTTAAGACTGAAAGCCGAAATTGACAATATTGAAAGAATAGTATACAATATTATGGCTGCCGTTTGGAGGATTCCGAATTTTCGGCAGCCGTAAAATTTTTTAAAAAATTCGGTTACCTTTGACCGAGTTTATCGTCTTAATGTGTGAGGGACAAAAACAACGGGTCGCTCATAAAAAACAAAACCTGCGCCGCGGGCAGGTCACATATCGGAAAGGAAGAGGTTCAATGGAGGACAGCAAAATAATAGACCTCTATTTCAAACGCTCGGAGGACGCCGTTAGGGAAAGTCAGATCAAATACGGCAAGCAGTGCGATATTATAGCCTATAACGTACTGCGCTCCAGAGAGGAAGCCGAGGAATGCGTCAACGATACATGGTTTAAGGCGTGGAACAGTATTCCGCCCCATATGCCGAACCGACTTGCCGTATTTTTGGGGAGGATCACCCGTAATCTGGCAATAGACAGATACAGAGGAAATCGGCGGGAAAAACGCGGCGGAGGCGAGATATCGCTTTGCCTGGACGAGCTTGCGGAATGTGTGGGCTACGAGGAGACCTTTCCCGACGGAGCAACGCTCAAGGACGCGCTTAAGCAGTTTCTGAGCGAGCAGCCCCCTCGGGCGAAAAAAATATTTATGCTCAGATACTGGTATATTTTCAGCGTTAAGGATATAGCCGAGCGGCTCAAGCTTAGCGAAAGCGCGGTCAAGATGTCGCTTTACAGAACTCGGACCGCCTTAAGGAGCTTTCTCGAGAATGAGGGCTTTGAGATTTAAAGAATACGCTCATGCGAAAGGACGATATTTTATGAAAAACAACGATAAACTGCTTTATGAAATAGGCGAGCTGGACGAGGAGGTCCCCGCCATTGTTAAGGAAAAAAGACTTATGTCTCCCGTAAGGTGGGCGGCAGCGGGGAGCGCCGCGGCGGCTGCGGCGGTTGCGGGCTTTATGCTGCTGCGCGGAGCCGAAACGGCGATAGCTCCGTGGTCGGATTATCGGATATATCCCGAATATGATTATAAGAGCGAGATAATTATCGACGAGCTGCCGCAGATACCCTGCGATCTTACCAATATAGTGATATACTGGGATATGGTAATGGAAGCGCGGCATTATCTTACCGCCTCCTCGGATATTGAAAGCATGGATAACGGCAGCCCGTGGAGCGAGGAGACGGAGCTTACCGCACTGCCCGTGTTTGAAAATCACATTGCTTATCAAGGCTACGTGAGCACCTCCGCTTATCTTCCCGAGGAGGAGCTTACCCGAATGCTGGAAAATACGGTCAGGGCTTTGGACGCCGAACTCATCTCCTCCGAATTTTATTATGAGGAGTTTGATGAAAGCGGGCTTCCGAGCTGGCTGTCCGCCGAGTGCAAGGGAGAAAAATACGGAGCCGAAGCGTTCGATATCACCGTTTACGGCACGGGAGATATAAGAATAACCTTTGATAACGGAGTGAAGCTTCCCGAGGAATATTCCGCCGAGTACCCAGACAACGAGCAGGCGGAAAAGGTATATTCATATCTTGTCGAGCGTTTCGGGAACCTTCTGCAATACGAAAAGCCCGCTTTGAGCCATTACAGCGCGACAAAGGACCCCGACGGGGATAACTGCTGCTATTATATTCGCAGCGAGGGGGACAGCGCCGAACAAAGCATCGTCAATTATAACACAATGAACGCCGAATTTTACGTTAACAAACAGGGACTTTTCCTTATCAATCTCGGCAGCGATATGGTGACCTCCGATTTTGTGGGCGATTATCCCGTTATTTCTCTCGAAAGAGCGAGAGAGCTTATGCTGAGCGGCAGCTATCTTAAGCGCTTCCCCGATTCTTACTTTAAAGAGGGCGGTGCGCTGAGGGAGGAGGACGTTAAACGCGCCGAGCTTATCTATTTGGGGGACGGAGATTACATCCAGCCCTACTACCGTTTTTACATCGAGCTTGGAGTTGAGGCGGGCGAGGAGGACGGCTATGCCGAGGGCACAAAGCTTTACGGCGATGTTTACGTTCCCGCGATAGAGGCGGAATATATTCTTCTCGGTCAGGATACCCCCGATTTCAGCGGAAGCATTGCGGACGGCGTTCCCGACGCGGTGAGCCTGCCCGACGGCTCCTCGGCAAGCAAAACCGACGCTTCCAGAATATACGGAAGCAAGGAGCAGCCCATGCTTGAATTTAACTTCGGTTTTCTCCGTTATGCCGAGCCGATAATGCAAAGCACCCTTGACGACCCCGACTGCTTTGACTTCGATACGGGGGAGTTTAAGGAACCGACCGATACGGTCATAGAGAATCCCGATTATTTTCGGGTAAAGGCGGGAGACGTTCTTGAAAACGGAATGACGGTGGAAAGCGCCAATTTTAAGGTCACCTGGGACGGCGGTGAACAGCGTTTTTTGGAAAGCATCGTTGTTTTAGGCGGCGACGTTTCCCTTGAGGGAATTTTGCTGTGCCGTCAAAATTCCGAAACGGTCAACGGCGAATACGACTTGGCTTATGACCTCGTCTTTTATCCGGACCCGGTGAAGGAAGCTCCCTTACCCGTATTTTGGGACCCCGACGGCGATCAGCGGCTTCAGACGGTCATATTGGACGAAGCGGCGTTTACGGCGGACAGTCCCGCCTTTTCCCTCGGCAGCACCTGCGCAGCCTTTGCGGAAAGAGAGGGCTACGGCGAGCTGATCAACGGCACAAGGGCTGTCAGAGCAAGGGTAAATCTGACCAAGCTGAATTATTATATCATAAACGAAAATTCGGATTATAATGAGGGCTCTACGTCCGTCAGCTATTCGGATTTTGAGATTTTGAAATAATACTGTATGGGGCTGTAAAAAACTGTACCAAAACTTCAAAAAATGTCAATTATTATAACGAAATTTAAGTTTCACCAAAATTTCTAAACCAGATATACTATTTTTTATGACTGCGCTTAAGATAATGCTTTAATTTTCATAAAAGAACTGATTTACTAATTCTTAAAATTACATATTATGTGATGTTCTCTTTTGCTCGGAAGC
>JAMPHV010000060.1 GCA_023663265.1 Bacteroides sp. | reverse complement strand
CCTCCTTTGGTGTCACCTTAAGCCCCGCGGGAGGCGCGCTGCTCTCGCTTCCGAGCAAAAGAAAACATCACATAATATGTAATTTTGAGAATTGGTAAATCGCACTTTTATAAAGGCTAATAGTTATCTTAAGCGCAATCGTTAAAAATAATATCTCCGATTGAAAATTTTGGGTAAACTTAAAATGTTAACAACTTTCGCCGTTTTGAATATAATAAAAAGTAATATACAAGGAGTGTAATAAACTCTGTCAAGGAAAGGAATGGTGTTTATGTGCGGAATTGCCGGTTGCGTCAACTTCGGCGAAGCTGTTAAGGATAAAAAGGCGATAATGGAGGAGATGAGCAGGCGGCTTTCACCGAGAGGCCCCGATGAAAGGGGCTTTTTTTACAGCGATCGCTGTGATTTTGCTCATGTGCGTCTTACCATAATCGATCCCGAAAACGGAAAACAGCCGATGACCCGCGAAAATTATACTATCTGTTATAACGGGGAGCTTTATAACACTTCCGAGATACAAAGCTCCCTTGAAAAAATGGGCTACTCCTTCGGCGGGCACTCGGACACCGAGGTGATTCTTACCTCATATTTACAGTGGGGCGAAAAATGCCTGGAATATCTTAACGGTATATATGCCTTTGCAATATGGGACGGCACACGGAAAAAGCTCTTTATCGCCAGGGACAGGGCGGGGGTAAAGCCGCTTTATTACAGCCTGCTCAATAAAGGAATAGCGTTCGCCTCCGAGCCTAAGGCGCTGCTGGCGCACCCCGAGATCAAGCCTGTAATAGACGGGGAGGGGATCGCGCAGATAATGCTGCTGGGTCCCGCAGTAAAGCCCGACAGCGGTATATTCAGAGACATCAAGCAGCTTCCCCCCGGATGCTTCGCGGTATACGAAAAGGGAAGCTTCACCATGAAAAGCTATTGGCAGCCCACAGCGGAGCCTCATACGGAAAACGCTTCGGAGACGGCGGAGCATTTGGCTTTTCTTATAGAGGACAGCGTAAAGCGTCAGCTCGTCAGCGATATGCCCTTATGCACTTTTTTGTCGGGAGGACTTGACAGCAGCATAATAAGCGCGATCGCGGCGGCTCGGTACCGTGATCGCGGAGAGCTGCTGAACACCTACTCGGTGGACTATAAGGGCAACCGCGAAAACTTCCGCGCCTCGCTTTTCCAGCCCGACGAGGACGCGCCCTGGATAGTGAAGATGAGCGAATATATCGGGAGTCTGCACACCAACGTGGTGATAGACACGCCGCAGCTTGCGGAGGCGCTTTATCCGAGTACTATTGCGCGGGACGCGGCAGGTATGGCGGACGTTGACAGCTCCCTATACCTGTTTTGCGGCGAGGTGAGAAAAAGATTCAAGGTAGCGGTCAGCGGGGAGTGCGCTGACGAAATATTCGGCGGCTACCCCTGGTATTCCAACAAGGAAATGTTAAACCGATCCGGCTTTCCGTGGGCAAGCGCCACCGAGGAAAGATACGCTCTGCTTCGCCCCGAGCTTTGCAGAAACGTTCCCCCAGCCGAGTATACGGACGGTCTTGCAAGAGAGACCGCCGCAAAAGCGTCCTGCTTGGACACCGACACGCCCGAGCAGCGCAAAATGCGGGAAATGTTTATGCTAAACTTCTATTGGTTTATGCAGACGCTGCTCACCCGTAAGGACCGCTGCTCCATGGCTCACGGCTTAGAGGTAAGAGTGCCCTTCTGCGACCACCGCATAGCTCAGTACGCTTATAATATACCGCCCGATATAAAGTTTTATAACGGGCGGGAAAAGGGAATAGTGCGCCTCGCCTCCGAGGGGCTGCTGCCAAAGGACGTGGCATGGCGCAAAAAATCGCCCTATCCTAAAACCCACAATCCCGATTACACAAGGCTTATGCTTGAAAAATTCGGGATTTTGATGAAAAAGCCCGACTGCCGCCTGTTTGAGATAATGGACAAAGAAAAGCTTCTGGAAATAGAAAGAACGGAGGGCGCCGCGTTCAGCAAGAACTGGTACGGTCAGCTTATGACGACCCCGCAGATGTTGGCTTATATGATACAGCTTGAGTACTGGCTGAGGAGCTATGAGGTCGAAATAAAGGATTGACAGCGCTTTTTAAAATTGACCCGCCAAATCCAAATGAAGCAAGGATATGACGGGTCAACTTTTGTTGCACAATTTAATTTTGAATGAGTTTATGCATAGAACGGCTGTTGAAGGACGAGGGAGAAAATACGCAGATATTTGATAGCTTAAAAATCACTTATTTTTAAGCTCTGCTAATATTATTTTTTTCAATTCCATAAATTCCTCGTCAGTTAAAACTCCTTCTTTATGTAGATTGTTAATAGAATTAAGTCTTTCAATAATTTCCGTATGTGTCTTATTAATCGCTTCCAACATTATTTCTTCGACCTTGACGTCATTATTGATTACCGTTTGAATCATATTTATTGCATCTTTTTCCTCGTCAATGGGAAAAAGATATCTTGACATAATTTCAAAAACCGCAATGAGGCTGCCAAGATAAGTCAGTGATACGGAGATCAGTGAAACCATTGCAGGGACAGTTTCAATACTTCGGTTGCATATTATAAATATTGCAACTGTCAGCGTCAAAATTACCAATAAAGCAATAAAAACCCAAAAAATAATTTTTTTTAATTTATTATTTGTCGTTACCCTTTTTCGCCGCTGTACTATATAATCTTCCAACAAGTCTGTTAACTTTGTATTACGATTTGCAAATTCGGTATGAACGCTTATAAGCTGCTTAGCATATCTTTCATTTTGAGTTGACCTCTGATCGATTTTCGATTTGATCATATCGGACAAAATCTTATTATACTGCTGGGTAAACTCGTCTTTAGTCATAAGAAACTTCCTCAATGCGGCGCTCAGCCAACTCGAGCGAAACGTTATATTTTAGAGCGATATCTTTTGCGTTTGCTTTTTTTAATTCGCAGTATTTGATCAATTCATTTCTCGGAACCAACAAGCCTGCAGCAATATAATCCATCATTTGCTCTTTTTTATCGTCGGAATAACTTTCGCTTTCGTGGTCTCGTGCTGCTACCACTATTTTATTTTGTTTGGATTTTACTTTTTCGTATATATAATGTGCGAGTTCGTGCGCTACAACAAATTTTTTTGTATAAATATCCTTTTCGCAATTATATATAATAACTTTATTGGAATTAAATCCGCCTATTTCTTTCTCAAATTCGTCTACAATTAAAATTCCTTCCAACGGTTCTGAAAATTCCGCCCCTCTAATATCAAACCCAAGATTAGTGGCAACCTCAAAAATATCAACGGGAATTGATATTTTTAATTTTTCCGTTTTAATGAAATGGTCAATCATATCTTCCATTTCCATCATTTCAGCTACTGAAAATTTAACAGACATAAGATAACCTTGTAACCTTTCCATTTGATATCACCTCATATATATTCTGTCAATATAATCAAAATATATGAGGAAATAATCTAAAATATAATTATAATACCAATTTGATTAAGGCTTCATTGTGGGGAACAGCAGCACGTCTCTTATAGACGCGCTGTCCGTCAGCAGCATAACGAGTCTGTCCAGTCCCATGCCCAAGCCGCCGGTCGGGGGCAAGCCGTATTCCAGCGCGGTAATAAAGTCCTCGTCCACCTGCGCGTTGGTTCCGCCCGCTTTTCTTCTCTGTTCTACCTGCTTTACAAAGCGCTCTCTCTGATCGATAGGGTCGTTCAGCTCCGAAAAAGCGTTTCCGAACTCGGAAGCGTGGATAAAATACTCGAACCTTTCGGTAAAGGCGGGCTCGTCCGCTTTCCTCTTCGCGAGAGGAGAGTTTTCAACGGGATAATCGTAAATTATGGTGGGCTGTATCAGCTTATCCTCAACATATTCCTCAAAGAACGCGATAAGCACGTCGCCCTTGGTAGCGGAGGCTTCCACCTGGAGGCTTTTGGACTTGGCTGCCGTTCTTGCGTCCTCGTCGCTTGTCCAACTGTAATAATCCGCGTCGGCGTATTTTTTGACCGCCTCCGTCATCTTCATTCTTGTCCACGGCTTGCCTATCTCGATATCGGTGCCGCGGTAGGATACGGTGTCCGTGCCGCATATCTTGACGGCAATGGTGCGGTACATATTCTCAATAAGGTCCATCATACCGAAATAATCCGTATACGCCTGATACATTTCGATAGAGGTAAATTCGGGGTTGTGAGTGGCGTCCATTCCCTCGTTGCGGAAAATGCGCCCTACCTCGTATACCTTGTTGAAGCCGCCCACGATAAGCCTTTTCAGGTACAGCTCGGTCTCTATTCTGAGATACATATCTATATCCAAGGCATTGTGGTGCGTAACAAAGGGGCGCGCCGCCGCGCCTATTTCAAGAGTATGCAGGACGGGAGTGTCCACCTCGATATATCCCAAGCCGTCAAGATAGCTTCTTATTTCACTAAGTATCCTTGAACGGGTAACAAAGGTGTTTTTTACCTCGGGATTTGCGATAAGATCAAGATAGCGCTTTCTGTAACGTTCCTCCTTATCCTTCAAGCCGTGCCATTTTTCGGGCAGAGGGAGCAGCGACTTTGAAAGCAGCGTTATCTCCTTGGCATGAACGGAGATCTCTCCCCTTTTGGTGCGGAACACAAAGCCCGTTACGCCTACGATATCTCCCAGATCCCACTTTTTAAATTCCTTAAAGCTCTCCTCCCCCACATCGTCTATTCTTACATAGACCTGCATACGGTCGGAGGAGTCGCGGATATCTATAAAGTTAGCCTTTCCCATATCGCGCCAGCTTGTGATCCTGCCCGCGATAGATACGGTTTCGTTTTCCAGCCTTTCGAAATCCGCTCTTATCTCCCCGTTCAAGATAGAAACGGGGAATTTTGTTGTCTCATAAGGGTTTTTTCCATCAGCCTTAAGCTGATTCAGCTTTTCTATCCTTATCCTGTGCTGTTCGCTGAGCTGCTCGAGATACTGCTCCTCGGAAAGCTCGGCGTTTTCCTGTGCTTCGTTTTGTTCCTTTGCCATTGATGTCTTTACCTTTCAATTCTTTACTTTACTTGGAAATGTCCATTACCTCGAATTTAAGAGTTCCTGCGGGAGCCTCGACCTCGAAAACGTCGCCCTTAGCTCTGCCGATGCACGCCTTTCCGACGGGGGACTCGTCGGATATCTTTCTCTTTTTCATATCGACCTCCTTGGAGCCTACGATATGAAACTCCATTTCCTCGTTGGTGCCGAGGTTTTTCAGAACTATCCTGTTGCCTATGCTGATATGCTCGGTGGTAAGGTCGCTGGAATCCAGCACCTTGACGTTTTGGAGCGTTGCCTCGATCTCCGCTATGCGCGCCTCGACAATACCCTGCTCGTTTTTAGCCTCGTCGTATTCGCTGTTTTCGGAAAGGTCGCCGAAAGAGAGAGCCACCTTGATCTTGTCGGCTATCTCGCGCCTTTTTACGCTTTTCAGCTCCTCCAGCTCGTCCTGGAGCTTTTTAAGTCCCTCCGTGGTCAACACATGCTGCTTGTCTGCCATAATTACTTCCTCCGATTTATGTTATTTTTTATTAAAATATGATCTTCGGCAAAATTTATGCCTTCATTCCCTCCAATACCTCGAACGCCTTGCTGATCTGAGGGTCCGTTGAGGAAACGTCCTCGGGGCTGTAATCGGGCTCGTTGTAAATGTCTACCGAAAAATCCACCTTTATTCCCCCCGAAAGAGTGTTTGACGCCGCGGGGATAAGCTCCGCCGTGGTAATAACGATAGCGGTGCCGTCCGAAAGGTTTTTTGTTTCGGTAACGGTGCCCTTTCCCGCCGTCTGCTTGCCTACCACCTTTGCCGCGGCAAAATCTCTGAGGCTTACCGCGAAAAGCTCCGCCGCTCCCGCGGTGTTCTCGTTTACTATCACCGTTACAGGTACCTTGACCTCAGCCTCGCCCAAGGTCTCGGCAAATTTCGCAACGGTACCGTCCTTATATCTTGCGTTGGCGATAAGCTGCCCCGAAATAAATTTTCCGAGCATATCGGGAAGCGGGTCGAATATGCCCGTGCAGCTCCTTACGTCTATTACATAGCCCAAAACTCCGCCCGCCTGCAAATTTTGCAGCTCGGAGATAAACTGATCGTTCGTTTCTCTGTTGAAGGCGTTTATTCTTATATATCCGTAGGCGCCGACCATTTTCGAGCTCACCGAGCGTATGGTAAAGGACCGCCTTGTGGCGGTAACGGAAACGGTCTTGCCGTTTCTTTGGAGCGACAGGCGGATATTGGTGCTTTCGTCGCCGTCCAAAGCGTTTATTGCGTTTTCCGCCCCCATTTCAAGCACGTTGCTGCCGTCCACGGCGGTAATAACGTCGCCTACCTGTATATTAAGATCGGAAGCGGGCGAATCGGGATAGATATGCGAGACCACGATATAACCGCTCTCCTCCTTTTCCGCCTCAAAGCCTGCGGAAATAAGCGTGCCGCTTTCCACCTGCATTTTCTTGAACGCCTGAGCGGAGGTCAGATACTGTGCGCCGCCGTCCTTAAGACCGCCCACATAGCCGTTGACAATGCCGTCCAAAAGCGTTTCCTCGTCAATATCGTAATAAGACGCGTTTCTCACATATGAGTCGATCTCCTGTATCTTCGAGTATATCTCGTCACGCTCGTTAACGCCGCCGATAAGCCGATTGAACATATTTGTCGATACCGTTATCGTAACAACATAGGTTATGGCGCAGGCGATAGCCACAAGGCTTATCAGCATTCCCACCGAAACTTTTTTCTTCATATGCCGTCTTAGCTGTCCTTTTCTTTCTTTAGTTTAATTATATTATTGTACCACACAACAGGGAGAAAATCAATGTCAAAGCCGTACTTTTTTACCGTTTTTTCTCGGACATTATGACAATTTTCACTGTTAGCCGGGATAATTCACGTAGTTGAACGGGTCTTGAGCGACGCCGTTGATATATACGCCGAAATGCAGGTGCGGACCTGTGGACCAGCCCGTGGAGCCTACTGCCGCGATAACGTCGCCTTGATTCACAGCCTGTCCCTCATATACGTATATCGCGCTGCAGTGGGCGTATATGGTGGAATATCCCTCGCCGTGATCTATTACCACGTATTTTCCGTAGCTGTAGCCGGGAATGTATGTATCCTTGGCGGTGATCACCACGCCGCCCTTTGAGGCGTATATGTTGGTTCCGTTTATTCCGCCGTCGCCTATGTCTATGGCGTAGTGGTTCCCGCTTCTCCAGGAATCCCAGCCAAAGTAGGTGGTAATATAGTGGAAGCGCGTTTCCACGGGCCAAAGCCAGTCGCCCTGCTGATACGTCTGCGTGCTGCCCTGCTGCGCCAGCATGATCTCGCGCTGTATCTGTCTTTCGTATTCCTCTATCTCTTCTCTGTTCGCCTTCTTTTCGTCTTTAAGCTGACTTTGCCTGT
The DNA here is from genome assembly GCA_023663265.1 of Bacteroides sp. Classification (GTDB taxonomy): domain Bacteria; phylum Bacillota; class Clostridia; order Oscillospirales; family Ruminococcaceae; genus Ruminiclostridium_E. The sequence continues at coordinate 6,800 of JAMPHV010000060.1, read as the reverse complement.
ACTCGAAATTATCTATAACGTTGGAATAATAGTTGTATTCGCTGTTGAACTCGTCGCTCAGCGCCTGAGCGTCCTGCCGCTTCTCCTCTAAATCCTCCTTTGCCGCTTCAAGCTCCCGCATATCCGAGTCAAGCTTTTGGTGGAAGGTCTCTAAGTCGGCAGCCGCCTGACGGAGCCGCTCCAGCATTTCCTCCGCCTCTGCGAGAGACTGCTTGAGCTCCTCCATAAGCTGATTGTTCTGTTCGGTGACGTTCATCACCAGCTTGGTCCTCACCAACAGGTCGTAAATATCGGAGGAATCGGACAGCACCGAGAAAATATCGGTATTTTCGGTTATGTACAGCGCATGGAGCATATCCCCGAATTTTTCGAGATTTCTTTCGTTTTCCGCCTCAAGCGCCTTTATATCCTCCTCCTGCTGCTTTATCTCCTCTTTTTTTGCCTCTATTTGTATATCGAGAGCGTTGATATCCGCCTGTTTAGCCTCTATATCCTGTTCCTTGTAATACAGCAGGTTATTGTAGCTGTCAAGCTGATCCTTGGCGTTGGTCAGCTTCTCGTATGCCAGATCCTGCAAGTGCTCGTTATCGGTTATATTGCCGTCTATGGAAGCCATTTCGCTGTCTATAGCCTCGTTGCGCGCCTGAAGCTCCTTTATTTTATCCTGCTTGTCGGTGATCGAGGTGGACGTCGCCGCGCTTACGCTTTGCTCCCCGCATGGCGGCATAATGACCGTAATGCCGCAAACAAGCGCCAAGGCGACCAAAAAGGAAACGATCCCCCTGATCCTTCCGCCGTGACCGATACCCATAAAATTCTCCTTTCCGCATATTCCAAATCTGTTCGGCGCTGCTGCGGCTGCCGAACAGGTATTTTACACCTTTAAATGCTTGCCCATGCTGAAAACCGTGCCTATCGCGCTGAGCAGTGCGCCGATAAGGCAGTTGAAAGCAAGCAGATACCACCTTACCTCGTCAAACTGCAAAACATTTGACAGCCCCAGCACCTGCCATATGGTCAAGTCTCCCGCAAAGAAGGACACAAGCGCCTCGTAGGCTATCTTGGTAAGTATCCAGGAGACTGCGCCCGCAACGACGCCTATAAACATACCCTCGATAAAAAAGGGAAATTTTATAAAGGCGTTGGTGGCGCCCACGCTTTTCATTATGCCTATTTCCTTGCGTCGGGCAAAAACGCTGGTCCTCGCCGCGTTGTAAACGATAACCACGCTTACTATCACCAAGGCGATAAGCATTGCGCCCGCTATAATGGTCAAGGTAGTCCTTAAGCTCACCAAAACCGAGGCAAAGTCGTAGGGCGCGCTTACCTCGTCCACGCCGTCTATGCTTTCAAAGGCGCGCTTTATCTCGTTCATCTTAGACAGATCGTTAACGGTAACGCGGAAGGTATCGGGCATGGGATTTTCCCTTAAGGCGTTAAGGACCTCCGCGTATTCCTCCATTTTTTCCTTTTGGGCTTCAAAGGCTTCCTCCTTTGAATAAAAAACGACTCTTTCGGTATAAACGTTATTTTTAATGGTCTCCTCGATATGTAAAAGAGAAGCCTCGTCCGCGTCGTCCACGTAAACCAGCACCTCGTTCTTATCCTCGGCGTTGCCTATGACCACGTTAAGGTCCGCCGCAATAAGCGTTGCAAGGCTTATCAGCAGGAGGCTGACCATAATTATGCAGAAGCTGGCAAAGGACATCATTCTGTTGTGCCATACCGACACTATTCCTTGCTTTACAAGGTATGAAAAATTACTCCCCCTCATGCTCGCCCTCCATGTACTCCTCGTCTCCGCCGATGTAGTTGTCGAAGGCAACGGAACCGTTGCTGAGGTTGATGATCCTTCCGCCGAAGTACTGCACCAGATCATGCTCATGGGTCACCATAAGCACGGTGGTGCCGCACCTGTTTATATCCTTGAGCAGCTCCACTATCTCATAGGACAGGGCAGGGTCGATATTTCCCGTGGGCTCGTCGGCAATAATAAGCTTCGGGTCGCAGGCGAAGGCCCTGGCGATAGCCACCCGCTGCTGCTCGCCGCCCGAGAGCTGAGTTGGCTTGAACTTTGCCTTGTCCGTCAGCTTCACGAGATTCAGCACGTAAGGCACTCTTTGTCTTATGTACTTGTTGGATTTATCGGTGACCCTCAGTACGAACGCCACATTGTCGTAAACCGTCATATCGGGTATAAGTCTGAAATCCTGGAATATCATACCCAGGGAACGGCGAAAATAGGGTACCTTTTTATTCCTCATCTTGGACAGGTTGTAGCCGTTCACAAAGACCCGCCCGCTTGTCGGCAAAATTTCGCGGGTCAAAAGCTTGAGCATCGTGCTTTTTCCCGCGCCGCTGTTGCCCACTATAAATACAAATTCGCCGTCGTTTATACGGATATTTACGTCATGCAGGGCGTCAACTCCGTGTTTGCCGCCGTCCTTATAATGCACATCAACATTTTTTAATTCTACCATTTTTCGTTCCCTTTATTAAGATATAATAGTTCGCCTGTCAAAATTTTCCGCAGGTCAAAAGAACACATAACCCCCACTCGTAAGTGAGGGAAATGGTTATTACTCTTAGAAAGTATTCCGAGCTCAGAATTTTACGGGATCGGCCGAAAGATATTTCTTGACCATTAAAGCTATTTTGAATATAATAGCGTGGTCAAACTCTCTCAGATCGAGACCGGTAAGCTTCTTTATCTTGTCCAGTCTGTAAACAAGGGTATTTCTGTGTACAAACAGCTTTCGGCTGGTTTCGGAAACATTGAGGTTGTTTTCAAAGAAACGCTGGATAGTGAACAAGGTTTCATGGTCAAGAGACTCGATCGAGCCCTTTTTGAACACTTCCTTGAGGAAGGTCTCGCAAAGCGTGGTGGGCAGATGATAGATAAGTCTCGCGATACCCAAATTGTCGTAGCTCACTATGTTCTTTTCGGTATCGAACACCTTTCCGACCTCAAGAGCCATCTGCGCTTCCTTAAACGAGCGGGCAAGGTCCTTAACTCCCGTGACGGGAGTGCCTATTCCTACGTTCACTCTTGTGAAGAACTCTCCCGAAAGGGTGTCGGAGATGGAGCGGGCAAGCTTTTCCAGGTCCTTCACGTCGATATTGTTCTTGATCTCCTTGACCAGCACTATGTCGTTCTCGGATATGTTGAAAACGAAATCCTTGTTCTTGTCGGGGAAAAGATTTTGGATAACGTCGTAAGCGGAGACCTCGTTCGAGGTGATTATATTTACAAGGAACACCACCCTGTTGATATCCGCGTTGAAATGGAGCTCTCTTGACTTTATGCCTATATCGCCGGGCAGAACGTTGTCAAGAATAATATTTTTGATAAAGTTGTTTCTGTCGTATTTTTCGTCGTAATACTGCTTGATGCTCGAAAGGGAGATGGCTATGATCGAGGCGTACTTCGCCGCTACCTCGTCGGTCCCCTCCACAAAAACCACATAGTCCGGTCTCACGTGGATACCGAACGCCTTGTAGGTATACCCGTCCTTGGTATAGGTATCATGGGTCTCGTTAAGCTCTACCGTGAACAGCTCTTCTCCCGTTCCTATCCTGGTCAGGTCGGAGCAGGCGACAATGGTCGCGTTTTCGTCGATAACTCCTATAACGCGGTCGATAGCGTCCTTCATCTGATGTACAACACCTTGAAACAATCTGTTTGACATAAAAAATCCTCTTTCTTCGCATTTCGGCTCCGCCTGCGCATTATGTACCCGCTGCGTCGGCAGACGCGCCGATTCGGGCTTCTTTCTCTTTGACTCTCCCGCAAGCGCATACCCGCAGGCGTCCTCGGAAAGAAAGCTCGGTTGCTTTGCGCGAACATAGCTCCGTTGGAGAATATTCGGCGCAAACTAATATTTATATCTATTTTACAAGAAAACGGCAAAAAAATCAAGCCCTTTTTATGAAAAATGTAAATTTATCCATAATTTTTTCTGTAATATTGCCAAAAAACGAAAAAGGTGTTATAATGTTGAAGTAATAAGGTAAAAAAACTGCCGTATCGAAAGGAGCTGCTCCCGTGAACGGAAAAAAGCTTTTTAGCATATGCTTTACGCTGCGTGAACGAATGTGTCGTTAATTAAACGGATAAACCGACAATTTCTCACACGGCAGCCATAGGACCCCAACGAAAGGACAAATAAAATGAGTAAGAATTTTTATATAACCACCCCGATCTACTATCCCAGCGCCGCGCCTCACATCGGGCATTTGTATACCACAGTCGCCTGCGACGCGATCGCCCGCTTCAAGAAAATGCAGGGATATAACGTTATGTTTTTGACGGGCACCGACGAGCACGGTCAAAAGATCGAACAGAAGGCAAAGGAAGCGGGCGTAACGCCCAAGCAGTACGTGGACGAGATCGCCGAGAAATTCCAAAAGCTTTGGAAATACGTCAACGTAGACTACGACCGATTTATAAGGACTACCGACGATTATCACGAAAGGTCGGTGCAAAACATCTATCGGACCCTTTTGGATAAGGGCTATCTGTATAAAAGCGAGTATAAGGGAAAATACTGCACCCCCTGCGAAAGCTTTTGGACGGAGTCTCAGCTTGACGAAAACGGAAAATGTCCCGAGTGTCACCGCGAGGTAAAGGAAGCCACCGAGGAGGCTTATTTCTTCAAGCTTTCCGCTTTCAGCGACAGGCTGGAAAAGCTTCTGACCGAAACGGACTATGTTCAGCCCGACTGGAGAGCCAAGGAGCTTGTGAACAATTTTATAAAGCCCGGGCTGGAGGACGTATGCGTATCGAGAACCAGCTTTAGCTGGGGCGTTAAGCTTCCCTTTGACGAAAAGCATATCGCGTACGTATGGATAGACGCGCTTTCCAACTATATAACCGCCTTGGGCTACGAAAACGGCAAATTTGACGATATGAAGGACTTTTGGCCCGCCGACGTCCATATGGTGGCGAAGGATATAATGAGATTCCACGCTCTTATATGGCCCGCAATGCTTATGGCGCTGGAGCTGCCGCTGCCGAAGAAGCTTTCGGTGCACGGCTATATCAATTTCAACGGCGTTAAGATGAGCAAATCCATAGGCAACGTGGTGGACCCCTTTGTTTTGGGCGAAAGATACGGCGTTGACGCCATACGCTACCACATTCTCCGCGAAATGCCTTTCGGCTCCGACAGCGATTATTCCAACGAGATCATGATAAACCGCATAAACTCCGATCTTGCCAACGATTTCGGCAATCTGATCTCAAGGACCGTGGCAATGGTCGTAAAATATTTTGACGGCACGCTCCCCTCCGAGCGCGAGGAGGGCGAGTTCGACGGCGATCTTATAGCAATGGCGGAGGGGCTTTGTTCCTCCGTTGCACGGTACGTTGACGAAACGAAGCTTTCCTTGGCGCTCACCGAGATAATGACGGTGGTTTCGAGAGCCAACAAGTATATTGACGAGACCACTCCGTGGGTCCTGGCAAAGGACCCCGAAAAAACGCCGAGGCTCGCCTCCGTGCTTTACAACCTCCTCGATACCGTTAGGATATGCGCCGCGCTCCTGCTTCCCTTTATGCCCTCCGTTGTGCCCAAGGCGCTGGAGCAGATCGGCGCAAAAGCCGAGGACATCGTATACGAAAAGCTGAGCAGCTTCGGAGCGCTTCCCGCAAACGTTACCGTAAAAAAAGGAGAGGTGCTGTTCCCCCGTCTTGACATTGACGCCGAGACGGAATATTTAAACTCGGTGATCGCTCCCAAAAAATCCGAATATAAAGAGGACGAGGACCTTGATAAGGCGAACATCATAAATATTGGCAAATTCGCCGAGGTCAAATTAAGAACCGCCGAGGTCCTATCCTGCGAAAAGGTAGCCAAGTCCAAAAAGCTGCTCAAATTCAAGCTGGACGACGGCAGGGGCGGCAGACAGATAGTGTCGGGCATCGCGCAGTGGTACAAGCCCGAGGAGCTGATAGGAAAGAAGATCGTGTTTGTGGCGAACCTTGCCCCCGCCAAGCTCTGCGGAGAGGAGAGCCAAGGCATGATCCTGTCCTGCGACTGCGGAGACAGCGTGAAAATAATCACCGTGGACCCCGATGTGCCCAACGGCAGCGAGGTAAGGTAGAATACCGCTTTTTTAAAGGTGAATTTATGGTAACGGTAAAAATTATCGATAAGGCGCATGAAGCGGACGTTAATATCCCAAATCAGCCGTTCAAGCTGTTCGGGCTTATACTGCCGTCCTATAATAAAGGCAAATGGGAATACGAGGTCGTGCGTTTTTGTTCGGAGAACGTCACGGAGATGTGCTTTCCCGATGAAAATTACGATTTTGACGAGCTTTCGCGAAACAGCATAGCCATAGGCGCCTACGACGGCGATAAATGTATCGGCGTTGCGGTTTTACAGCACTCGATGTTTAAATATATGTATCTGTACGATTTAAAGGTCAATGCGGAGCACCGAGGCAAAAGGGTCGGAGCGATGCTGATGGAAAAAGCAAAGGAAACGGCGCTTGAACAGGGCTATCGCGGAATATACACGCAGGGACAGGACAACAACTTAGGCGCATGTCTGGTTCTATCTGAATAACGGATTTGTTATCGGCGGGCTTGACACCCATGTTTATACGGGCACGCCGCAGGAGGGCAAAAAGGATATTCTTTTTTACTGCGACGCTGCGGGAGATAATTCAAAATGATATGCTTTGAAGTCTTATACTATTGTGGCGGTAATTAGATTAGGGGGACTGTAAAAAAACTATGCCAAAGCTTCAAAAAATTGTCAATTATTATAATGAAATTTAAGTTTCCCCAAGAT
>JAMPHV010000005.1 GCA_023663265.1 Bacteroides sp. | reverse complement strand
TATTTATTTCCTTAAGTTACCATGTATGGGGAAAATCCTCGCTTTGACGGGTTTGTTTGTCCCCCTCCCGCCCCTCCTTTGGTGTCGCCTTAAGCCCCGCGGGAGGCGTGTTGCTTTCGCTTCCGAGCAAAAATTAACATCACATAATATGCAATATTAAGAATTAGTAAATCGATACTTTTATAAAAATTAAGCATTATCTTAAACGCAATCATAAAAAACAGTCTCTCTGATTTAGAAATTTTGAGAAAACTTAAATGGTTATAATAATTGACAATTATCATTTTTTGAAATTTTGGAATAGTTTTTCAGTCTCTTATTCATTCCTTTCCCTCATAAAAGCCTATTCTCTCCTTTATCCTCCCGATCTCCTCCGTGTCCTCTACCCGCATATATTCAAGGTGCTCGAGCACGGTCATGCATTCCTCAATACGGTCGTTGTAAAAATAGAACGCCGCGAGTCTGGTCTTGGCGAAAATAAATTCGTCCGCCTGCTCGAGAAGAGCCGCAAGATTGCAGCAAAGCAATATAAGCTCCTCGTCGCGGGGATATTTTTTTACAAGGATATCCGCCGTTTGCTCCAGCGCCTCGCCGTATCTGCCCGCAAGCACCGAAAGATAGATACCGCCGTATCTTTTCAGAAATTTTGCGTTTTTTATCCCGCAGAGAAGCGGATTTTCCTTTGTCAAAGCGAAAACCGCTCCCGCAAGATCGTACTGCTTTACGAATTTGTTTTCGCCGATGTATTTTATCAGCAGCTCGATCAGCAAGGGTCTGTTGTCCTCGGTCAGAATTTTCAAAAATTCCTTTTCCCTTGCGAACAGCTCCGCCGTGCGCGGGTCAACGGCGGGAGCGCAGCTCGGGGTATATTTTTCCGTAACCGACCGAAGCTCCCTTTCGCTCTCCGCTCCAAGCTCCGACGCGGCGCGCAGGACCGACGAAAGAAAGCGGGTCTTGCTTTCGCGGCAGTGTTGATGCTCGACCGAAAAGGCTTCCGAGGTGTAAGGGCAGTCGGCGATCTTCTTAAGCTCGGTCAGCCTTTCGGCGGGCGTCATTCCGTCTGCGTTATTAAGCACGTTAAGCGTGTCGGTCACGGCGTTGGCGTACACCAAATCCAAAAACATGCGGTTATCATAGGACAAGCCGCCGTGCAGCGACAGGAATTCCGCCGCGTCCTCGTAAAGCAGCCGATCCGAGTCAACGCGCCTTTTATCCCATTTGTATGAAGCCGATCCGCTTGAAACATAATAGTTGTACAGCGGCTCGGGATATATCCCCGCCCGTTCGCAGCCGCGTAAGGCGGCAAAAACATACAGAGTGTCCGAGCCGTACGCCATATCGCGGTATTTCGGCGGCACCGTCTCGTTGGTATAGATACGCCGCGCCGCTTTTCCCGTGTACAGCTTGCCCCATACCGTTCTCATAAATTGGTGATAATAGGGGAAATAACGGGAGAAATCCGCCGAGCCGCCGATAATAAGCGGCTCGGGCAGAACGCGGGTCCCCGTTACGGCGTTCGTCCCGACGTCTATGAATTTGTTGCCGCAAGCCGCAATGTCCAAGCGGTTCTCTTTCATAAAAGGGATAATTTTTTCCAAAAAATCAAGGTCGTAGGAATCGTCCGCGTCCAACAGACAGTAAAGATCGTCGTCCTCCAAGCTGCGGCAAAGCTCCGCAAATTCCCTTTCCTCGGGCTCCCATACTCGGTTTATCTTATTGGAAAAGGCTTTTATCCGCGAGTCCCTTGAAGCGTATTCAAGAATTATTTCCCCCGTTCTGTCGGTCGAGCCGTTGTCGCATATGTAATATAGGATATCGCCGCCGTATTTCGTTTGATTCAGCGCGCTCTCGATACAGCGCGCAACAGTTTCTTCCGCGTTATAGGCGGTGGTGCGAAAATATATTCTGCTCATTGTGTTATGCCCGAGCCGCTTTTATTCAAAGCGGACGGTAAGCCTTTCTCCTTTTTGTAATTGCTCCGCGGGAGGGACCTCGACCCCCGTATAGCCCCTGCCGTTGCAGTGAGCGCAGATTTTGGGGACGTTCGGCTTTGTAAAATAATCGGTTATCTTACGGTGTATATCGAGATCGTTTTTATCCCGCAGATCAACATATTCGTTCGGGTCTGACGGAAATAATCCAAGCTCATGCAAATTTCCCTGCAAGGGACATTTGAAAAGCTTTCCGTTTTTGGTATAAAATGAACATTCGGGTTGGAGCTTGGTGCAGCTTTCGATAATTTCTTTTAAATCCTCGCCTGTTTTCGGCTCCTTGGATAAATCGGCGAGCTTGTACCATTTTTGGAGCTGAACTCTGACGTATATACCATTGTCAGTCAAAGTATCAACGAGTTTTTTCAACTTTGACTGATTGCCGTAATCCGAAACGCGCACTTGTACCTTTGGATTTTGAAGCGATTTTAAAAGGCGGGAGTCCGGCATTACCGTTCCGTTGGTGACCACCGCAATGTTCATTATTTCCTCCTGCTCGCTCAGCGCATTTAACAGCTTGTAAAGCGGCTCCCACAAAAAAGGTTCTCCGCCTTCGATCCATATTCGATAAAATATTTTGTCTTTGATCAAGGTTGAAATGTCTTCAAGAACTTCTTCGTACGAAAAATCCCTCGGATTATCATAGCACGGCATTAAGCTTGTACAGTTTCGGCATTTAAGATTACATTTTTCGGTAACAGAAAGATCGGTGGAAAAGAAACAGCGGTCGGTCTCGATCATAGCGCACCTGATAAGAAACATTTCAATGTTAAGGTCAAGGGTTTCGGAGTGATACCAAAAAGGCAGCTCGGGCAGCTTATCAAACTCGTCGGAATCAAATTCCAAAAAAAGCGAAAAGGGGGTTATAACGTTTTTGTATTTCAATTCGTTTTTTATATAGTCCCATACCGAGCTTAACCCGTAGGGGGTCGCCATGACCGCGGCTTCGGGATATTTTTCCTTCATCTCCTCGGGCGAAACAACGGGAATACCGTAATATAAGGTACCCTGCTTCCTTACGTCCCTGTCGCCGAAGCAAAGTATCTCCACCCCCTGCTTTTTCAGCAGATGCGCCGCCAGCAGCCCCTGAAAGCCCGCCCCGTAAAGCGCCAAATTTCCGCTCAGCTTTTGAAAGTCGGGTCTCGGAACGCCGTCGAAAAGATATTCGTATCTGAATTTATAGTGCATAGCTTAATCCTCCGTTTTTGTAAATAATTGCAGCTTGCAAAATCATAATTGAGCTACACGCAACTTTTTTTAAAACAACTTACGCCATTTTCAAGAATTATATCATAAACTTACATAAAATGCAAGTATTTTTTGGCATAATTTTCGTATAATGAAAGTTACGGAGGCGATTTAAAATGTACGATTTCGGTTTGACGTTAAAAAATCTTCGCAGGAAAAAGGGACTGACGCAGAAAAAGCTGGCTTCCCTGCTGGAGGTTTCGGAGGGCACCGTCAGCAGATACGAAAGCAACCAGGTATACCCTCCCTTTGAAACGGTGCGCGCCATAGCGGCGATACTGGGGACCTCCGCCGACGAGCTTTACGGAATGGAAAAGCGGTTCACCGTTTCGGCTGCGGGGCTTTCCGACGGGCAGAAAAAGATACTTTCCGATTTGGCGGATACCTTTTCCGCAATGAACGGCAGCTCCCCGCTCCGTATCCCCGAGGAGCGGTATAATCTTTTGGGACATATCGCGGCGGAGCTTCTTAAGGGATCGGTCAAATGATGTTTCACAGAAATTTCACAAAATTTTCAAATTTTGTTCATATAAAAGCTAAAGATTTTCCCGTCTTTGCCGATATTATATTTGAAAAAACGATTTTATGAAAAAAATCGGACAGGGGCTCCGAAAGGCGTTTTCCGCACAGGGAGGTGCGGCGGCGCGGGAACCTCTCTCGCAATAACAGACCTACCCAAAACCGCACAGAAAGGGTTGATATTATGGAGATAAAGAATTTAATACCTAACGCAAGCGCGATACGCTCATACGAAAAATTCGCGAACGTTTCCGCGGGCAAAAAGGAAAAGGGCAGGGCTCCCGCCAATACCGACAAGGTGGATTTCGACTTTGCGGGCGCGTTAGCCGCAGCCAAAGCCAACACGGCGAGCAGCGTCGAGGCGGAAGCCAACGCCGCCAAGATCGAACAGCTTCAGGCCGCCTACAGCGGCGACAGCTGCCCCGTCAGCTCCGAGATCATTGCCAAGGCTATTCTCGGGCAATAAGGGGGCGGCGCTATGACTGTTCAGACCGCCGAAATTATCATAAGATTTCTCGATCAGTATAACTCTCATTTTGAAAGACTTGCCGATTTTCTCTTGGAGAAGCAGAACCATATTCTCAAGGACGATCTTGCATGGCTTGAAAGCGCGCTCGTAGACGAGCAGGGCTATATCATGAAGGGCAATTCGTTAGAGGACAAAAGGCTTGCCCTTTTCGAGCAGGTCGGGATAAAGGGCGTTAAGCTGGCGGATCTGACCGATCGCTTTCCCGAGGATTATATCCCCGCGTTTAAGCTTCAAAGCCAGCGGCTCAACAATTCCATTGCCAAAATAAAAAGAATCAATGAGATATCCAACGATCTGGTGGAGAGAAAAATAAAGGTACAGTCAAAGCTTCTCGGCGTAAACGATCTGACGGGTATCGGCGCATACTCGGGCGACGCGCGCTTCGTAAAGGGCGGAAGCGGCTCGGGCGGCGATATCATAGGAAACGTGTAACGCAATACGAAAACGGTAAACTCAAATTTTTAGGAGGATTTTTATATGCGCTCAACTTTTGTAGGCTACGAGGTTTCAAAACGCACCATTCAGATTTCGCAGAAATCGTTGGATATAACCAACAATAACCTGTCCAACATAAACACCGAGGGTTACAGCAGACAGCGCGTGGATCTTAATTCCACGTTCATTCCCCTTTCGGGCAAATACGGCTCCAAGCTTGCGCGCCTTTCCCTTACGGGTCAGGGCGTAAACGCTTTCGGAGTCAATCAGATAAGAGACAAATACGTAGACAAGCGGTACAGAGAATTTACCGCTTACGTAGCGGAATTTGACGTTAAGAAAAGCGTTTTGAGCGAAGCCGAAAAGATACTGAGCGATATTGACGAAACAGGTCTTATAAAGAACCTTAACGACGTAAAGACCGCGTTTTCAAAGTACGCGGCGGATTCCCCCTATAATTTGGAGCTTGCCAGCATCGTAAGGAACGAGTGCTACTCCGTTACGCAGACCTTAAGAGACTACGCCACCAAGCTTGACAATCTCAAAAACGAAAATATAATCGACTTGCAGGAATCCGTTTCCGAGGTCAACGAGCTTATCGACAAAATCGTGACCTACAACGGCGTTATCACGGGCGAGTACAACATTACCGCCGCCGACAAGATATACTACGGCGAAACGGTTATAGGCTCCTACGGACCCAACGAGCTTCTCGACCAGCGCAATCAGCTTATCGACGAGCTTTCCTATTACGGAAACATCAGCGTTTCCGACAACAACGACGGCTCGGTCAAGATAGAGATGGGCGGCACCACCATTGTGAACGGCACCAAGTACGAGCACGTAATTATGAAGGATTACGAGGAATACGGCGCGGCGGTGCTCCAGTTCACCAACGGCGAATTTGTCAGCAGCAACGTTCTGACGGGCGATCTTAAGGCAAGAATGGATATGCTCAACGGCAACGGCACCTACGCGGCGTTTTATCAGAACAGCGAATACGGCATACCCTATTACCGCTCCACGCTGGACGCTTTTGCAAGCTCCTTCGCCAAGCTGATGAACGATCTCTGCGGTCAGTATTCCTACACCGATAAGGACGGGAACAAGGTGACGGAAACGGACCTTTCAAGGACAATGTTCGCCGCCGACAAGCAGTACGACAAGGACAGCAACGAGATAAAGGACGTAGCTATCACCGCCTCCAACATCAGAATTTCCGACGAGTGGATGGCGGAGGCGACCATGATAGGCAGGAACCCCACCTACGACGTTGACAAGGACGAATTGACATGGGACCTTTCCTTGGACGGCAATATGGTGAACACATTGTATTTGGGCTTGGATAATCCCATAAAGGTAGGCAGAGCGGGCGAATTTACGGGCTCCATTTACGATTACTGTCTGTTCGTGGACGACCGCATAGCCGAAAGCATAAGCTACTATGAAGAGCAGTACGACTTAAACTCCGACAACGCAAACTCCATACTCGACGTAAGACAGAGCATTTCGGGCGTTTCCGAGACGGAGGAGGGCGTAAATATGATGAACTTCCAAAAATGGTTCAACGCAAACTCGCGTATGCTCACCACCATGGACGAATGCGTAGACAGACTTATCAACAACACGGGCTTAGCGGGCAGATAAGCTTTAGGTAAAGCCGAATAATGAAAGGACGATCGTAAAATGAGAATAGCCAACGCCACAATAACACGAAATTATGTAAGCAACCTCGAAAAGAACTACTCCCTTAAGTATAAATCGGAGCAGAAGATATCCAGCTACCGCCAATTCCAGCAGGCAAGCGAAATGCCCGCCCAGGCGGCTTCCGCTATGAGAGTAAGAAAAGCCATCGCCAATCTGAACAACTACCAGGATAATCTTACCACCGCGGACAATATCTACGCCAACGCGGAATCCTCGATAATGGCGATCTCCGAGATCATTCAGACCACCTACGAAAAATGCATAGAGGCTGCCAACGGCACCAGCTCCGAGGTGCACACCCACTCCCCCTCGGATATGGAGATACTCGCCACGGGCGTTGAGGCGTATGCGGACGAAATTTCCCGCCTTATGAACCTTACCGTTGCGGACAGAAGGATATTCGGCGGCGTTAATAACGACGAAAAGGCTTTCAATATAGTAAACGGCAGAACCGTTACATATAACGGAGTGCCCGTTGACCAGTACAGCGATCCCGCAATGTTCCCCGACGCGGTATCCTCCTACTGCGATATCGGCTTGGGCATGACCTTGGGCGCGGACGGCAGAATTGACGAGCAGTCGGCGTTAAAGCTCACCTTGAACGGCGTTGAGTGCACAGGCTGCGGCAAGCAGCCCACCACCTCCTTTATCGATTTGGACGAGATACAGGACGGCGTGCAGTACTCCTTTGAGCTGACGATAGGCAACCAGGGCGATCAGCTCGACAAATACAACGTCACTTTCACGGGCGGCGCGGACGCCAACGCCAGCAGAGACGCGATAAACGCGGCGATAAAGGACGCGGTGGGAAGCGACAAGATCACCGTTTACGAGCACGGCACCATCGTCAACAACCTTAACGGAAAGCAGGTCAAGATAAAGGACACCAGCGAAAACGGCGCGGAGCTCAAGACAGAAAACCAGGGCAGCGCTTATTCCAACAATATTTTGCAGAGCATTCTCGACGCCGCCGAGGTAATAAGAAGAGGCGACGGCAAGGAGATCGCCCGCTACGCGGATCATATCTACTCCCTGCAGACCAAGGTATCTCTTACCCTTGCCGAGATAGGCAATACCACAAAGTTTATCGAGTTCAACCAGGAGCGTATCACAAACAACTTAGAGACGCTCACAAGCCGTCAGAACGACCTGGAATCCACCGACTTCCCCTCCGAGACCACCACCTGGAAAATGCTGGGCAGCATTTACTCCGCTACTCTTCAAATGAGCGGCTCGGTAATTCCTCAGTCGATCTTCGATTTTATAAGCTAAGCTCCTGTCAAGTTATATAGATCATTAAAGGAGGCGATCATATGGTAGGCTTTAATCTTTTAAGCTACAACATACAAGACACCGTGATGAACACCACCATAAATCACCCCCGAATGGTGAATCCCGGGACAAATCAGCAGTTTCTCAGACAGACCACCGATTTGGGCGGCTTGGAGGTGCATACCACAAGGGCGCTGATAGAGGTGGACACAAAGCCTTGCAGGGAAAGCATGGGCGTGGGTCAGCTAAGCGACGCGTCGCTGGTAAGGTACTACGCGGACAAGGGCTATCAAGTGGCCGACGAGGCGACAAGAAGCATCGTTCAGCAGGGGAACATGGTGGAGGAAAACCGCACTCCCCCCGCGCAGATAGCAAAATCCGAGTTTATGCGAAAAAACGAGCCCGTGGACGCCAATATAGCCTTTTACCCCTCGGTGCCGCCCGAAATAACGGTCAATCCCGGAACAACGGATATTTCCCAGCGTCCGACGCAGGTAAACATAGACTGGGAAAACACGCAGATCGTACCGTATCAGCTTCAGAGAGGCACAGTTAATTTTGATATAGTGCAGAAGGCTTACGTGGACATAACCTATTTGGGAGACCCTATGTTTTTCCCCGATCCGGAATTTCAGTCTTGGGCATAACCAACGTTAAGGAAGGTGTATAATGAAAATAGAAACAAGAGATTTCGGGACAATGGAGATCGGCGAGGAGCAGATATTGGAATTTCCCAACGGAATATACGCCTTCGAGGACGCAAAAAGATTCGCGCTTATTGAGATCGAAAAGGGTCAGTTTCCCGTATGGCTCCAGTGTATCGATTCGATAAAGCCCTGCTTTATCGTGTTCGACCCGTGGCTCATCTGCAAGGACTATGAGATAACCTTGAACAGCGGCGAAAAAGCAATGCTCGAGGTGAACGAAAAGACCAATTTGCAGGTGCTTTGTATTGCGAGAGTCCCCGAGGATTACAAGGAAACCACCGTTAATTTGAAATCCCCGATAGTAATAAATATGGACACGAAGAAGGCTATGCAGGTTATTCTTCCGAGCAACTATCCCTACCGTCAGCCCATATTTAAAAACAGCGAGACCGAAAAGGAGGGCTGATAATGTTAGTTGTGACAAGAAAAACCGAAGAAAGCGTTATCATTGCCGACCACATAGAGGTCACCATCTTAGAGGTTTCAAAGGACCGCGTCAAGATAGGTATTTCTGCTCCGAAGGATGTTAAAATTATCCGAAACGAGCTTCTCGATACGCAAAATATAAACGAGGATTCCTCAAGAGAGATTTCAAAGGAAACGCTTGAGGGACTGTTCAAATTCAAAAAGGAGGATTAACCGCTATGGCTAATGCAACAAGCGCTCTCAGAATGAGCGGTATGAACTCGGGATTGGATACCGAGGCGATAGTTAACGCCTTAACGTCCACCACCAAGAGCAAGATCAACACCAACGAAAGAAAGGTGCTCAAGCTTCAGGCGCAGCAGGAGGCTTACCGTTCCTTGATCACCAGCTTCACCAATTTCAAGGATAAGTATTTCGACATACTGAACGGCACCACCAGCTTGAAATCCACGGGTCTCTTCAACTCCTTCAAGAGCACTCTCACAAATTCCATGGGCACCAACGTAAACGGCGTTAAGGTGTCCAGCAACGTAAACGCCAACCCCGGCACATATAAGGTAAAGGTGCACCAGGTGGCTACCCAGGCTACCCTTAAATCCTCGGGCACCAACGGCAAGGCTTCCGATCTGTCCAAGTGCAGCGACAGCAGCGAGACCTATACCATGTCCGTATCCGTAAACGGAAAGAGCAAGAACATCACCTTCCAGGGCGGCACCGAGGACGAGGTGAGAGCCAACATAAACGCTCAGCTTTCCGTATTCGGCACCAGGACCGACGGCAGCAACATCGTTTCCATCGGCTCCGACAACAAGTTCACCTCCTCCGACAAATCTGCGGTGGTTACGGGCAACCCCACTCTTTATAAGGACACCCGCAGCTTGGGCAATATCGCCGATATGAAAACGGGCAACAACAGCTTTACGGTCACCGTGGGCGATACCTCCAAGACGGTTTCCTTTACCACCATTTCCGCGGATTATTTTGACGATATATTCGAAGCCGACGGCAGCATCAAGGCGGACGCCAACGCCGACAAGGTGGAGCTGTTCAAGGAGATCGCTTTGAATCAGCGCGAGGGAGATATATACGACCAGTTCAAGGAATGGGATAATAACCTCAGCGACAGCGATAAGAAGGCTTTCTCCGAAAATATGGCGCTTGCGAGATTCAACGCCTCCATGAACAAGGCAACGGATTCCCTCATGGAAAAGGCAAAGAACAGCATTGCCAACGATATGCTCAAGGATATCGAGGAGCATATCACCTTTAAGCCCGTGGAGGGCTCGCACCAGGAATGGGAAGCGGACCTTAACGCCATGTCCCAGGAGCAGAAGGATATTTTCAACGCGATCTGTACCGAATACAACGATAAAACGGTAAGCGGCGAGATCCCCGCGGACTCCGCCGAAGAGGGCTTTGTTTCCTTTAAGGACTATTTTGAGGAAAAATATACCGATATCGTTAAGTCGGCAACCACCCAGGCGGATATCGACTCCTATATCGCTAACGATGAATACGGTCAGAAACTGTACGAGAATTATCAGACGGAGGTCCAGGCGATCAAGGACGGCGCCCAGGCAAATACCGACAAGGTCATTGAAAAGGAGCAGAAGGCTGCGTACGACGCTCAGTTCGCTTCCGCAAAGCAGGCGGCGTACGACGCAAAGGTGGCGAGCGGCGAAATTTCCTCCGACGAGGGCGATGAAAATTACGTTGCTCTTGAGGATTTTGAATATACCGAGGATGAATTTAAGACCACGGCGCAGTATACCGCATACGAGCAGGAGGCTCAGGATATCGCGGACAGCTACGACGGGATCATGTCCCTGGATTACGACAGCCTCAGCGAATCCGAGAAAATGGCGCTTTACGATGAGGCAGGGCTCCACACCGTTGCGGACGAGGACGACTACATAGCCGCATATACCAAGGAGCAGGCGGTATTCGACTTTAACAAGGCCAATATCGAAAACAACTTAGGCGCTTTGTCCTTCGGAAACGAGCTTGTAAACTTAGAGGCGACGGTAGCCGCCGACGGAAGCATAACCTTGCAGGGCAAGGGCGCGTATACGGGCAGCCCCAAGGATTTCGCCATCACCCAGTCCGCTATCAGCGTAAGCGATTTCGGCTTGGATACGACCAACACCGCGGGCATCACCAGCCAGGTGGACACCACCTCGAAGCTTTACGAGCTTGGTCTTACCGCGGACGGCAACGGAAACTACAACTTCTCCATTAACGGTCACGACTTCTCTTTCAGCGGAGAGACCACCGTTTCCGATATGATGAAGCAGATCAACGCCTCCGACGCGGGCGTTAAGATGACCCACACCACGCTGACCAATCAGTTCACCATTACCGCCAACGAGTACGGCAGAGACACCACCATCGAGATAGAGGACGGCAGCGAGGGCTTGCTTTCCGCATTGGGCTTCACTCCGGGCGAAAACTTCACACAGGGCAAGAACACTATCCTTGAAGTAAACGATGTTGAGGTAGAGACCACCTCCAACGCCTACACCGTAGACGGCACCACCTTCACCTTCTCCCAGTCGGCGGAAGGCACCGAGTTCACCAACGAGGTGACCCGCGACTATTCAAAGCCCATCGAAGCTATAAAGAGCTTCGTTGAGGATTACAACAAGCTTATCGACGAGGTATTCGGATATGTGGACGACGAGCCCAACACCGATTACTATTTCCTCACCGACGACGATATCGAGGAAATGGACCTTTCCGAGAGCCAGCAGACCAAGTGGGAAAACCTCGCCAAGAAAGGTATTCTTTACAGAGATTCGACCTTGACCAGCATTATGTCCAAGCTCAGAAGCGTTATTTACAACACCGTTGACGCGGCGGACGGCACAAAGGTAGGTCTTTATACCTTAGGCATCACCACCTCCAGCAACTGGACCAATCACGGCAAGCTTCAGTTTGACGGCGATATAAGCGACGAGGAATTTGAAAGCATTTTCGCTCAGTACGCGGACGAATTCTGCAAGCTGTTTACCGATTCCGAAAACGGTATTTCCGCTCAGTTTGAGAGCATTATCAACTCCGCGGTCAAGACCTCGGGAGGTCCCGGCGAGAGAGGTACATTGGTAGAAAAGGCGGGCGTTTCGGGCACCGCTTCCGCTACCAACAACTCGATCTATAAGCAGATCGAAAGCTTAAAATCCACCATTACCAAGCTTCAGAAGCGTTACGACCAGCAGCAGGATCGTTATTGGAAGATATACTCCAATATGGAGACCCTTTTAGGCAACATCAACGGACAGTCCTCTTACATCAACCAGCTTATGGGAATGTGATCGGAGCTGCTTCGGAAAAATTCCAACAAATGTATGTCACCAGCAAAAAGCCGCGTAAACACGGCTTTTTGCTATACGAAAGGATATTGACCATATGAATCCCTACGCAGCGTATAAAAAACAGTCGGTCAGCACCATGACCCCGATAGAGATCGTTATAAAGCTTTACAGCGAGACCGAAAGAGAGCTGAACAGGGCGGCGGTCTTCATTGAAAACAAAAACTATGAAAGCGCCAACAAATCCCTCAACAAATCGGTGGACTTGATAGCGGCTTTAAGATCGGTGCTTGACGTTAATCTGCCCATAGGAAAAAATCTCGACTCGATCTATACCTTTTTGGAGAGGCAGATAATAAACGCCAACGTTAAAAAGGACGTGGAGCTGATAAAAACACTGCTGCCCATGATCGGGGAGCTCAAGGACGCCTTTACGCAAATATCCACTATGTCCAAGGACGAGATCGCGGCGCAAAGCGCGCGCTCGGCGAAGTGACCGCAAAAAAAGCACTCTCAAAGCGCAGCTTTCAAATTATCGCTTTGATTTGGAAGCAAGCATCAAAAGCTAATATCGGTTTAAAAAGCAATTCGCTTTTTAAACCGATATTATTGATTTTTCAATGAAAGGAATTGACCTATGAAAAACGAAAACGTGAAATTGCTGTCGGAAAGCTTTGGAAAATTAGAGCAGTATCTTTTGAAATACAACGAGATAGGCGCGTCGATAATGCAGATAGAAAGCGAAAAAACGGAGGAGCTGACCGAAAAGGTACAGCAGAGGGACGATATCATCGAGGAAATGGAGAAGGTGAAAAGCCTGTGCACTCAGCTTATCGACAGCTTTGAGCCCGAGGAGAGCGCCCTTATCCGCGGAATGCTCACGGGCACCAACACCAATCAGCGCATAGGCGGCGAGCTGGCTCCCTTGCAGAACGTGATAGTAAGTCTCCGCTCGGCTCAGCTCCAGGCAGCGGAAAACGATAAGGCTTTGCAGGTCCAATTTGCTTCGAGAGCCAACGAGGCAAAGGAGCAGCTTGTACAGCTCAAAAACGACAAGAAAAAGATCGATTATTATTCAAGCGTCAACCCCTCGGGGAAGCTGGGCGGATCGCTGGACAGCAGCTTCTGATTCGAGGGCAATGAAACGGAAAATTAAATTTTTCACATAAGAGGTTGATTTTTTATGATAAACATACTCGCAGTAGAAAACGACCGCCGAACGTCCTCGGTCATTTATGCGGCGCTGTCGGACAGGAGCCGCTATCATTTGGCTATAGTGGATTCGGGATATACGGCTATCGAGGCTATCGAATTAAAGCGCTTCGATCTTATAATCATAGATAAGGACCTAAGCTTTTTCAACGGCTTAAAAACCGCCCGCAGCCTCAGAAAAAGACTGTCGGACGGGGTCTCTCCTTTTGTTATCATCGGAGACGGCTTTGACGAACGCGAAGCGGAGGATTTTATTTCTACGGGAGTATTTGATTTTTGGGAGCCGCCGCTCAATATACAAAGGATAAGGCTGACCGTGGAAAGCGTGGCGGAGGGCTGGAGGTCTCCCGAGGATAATCTTAGGGATTACGGAGAATATTTGGAAAGGATACGAAGAAATTAAGAGTTATCGAAGGGGCTGCAAAAAATTGATAATTGACAATTGACAATTGATAATTGTGGAGCGGCTTCGCCGCATTATTTAAATTTACGTTTACGCATTATTTAACTGAAGTTATTATGATAATGTCGTATGAACATCAAAGCTTATAAATCGGAACCACAAAAATCAAAATTTGTCGGCGAAGCCGACACCATAATTATCAATTATCAATTATCAATTATCAATTGTCAATTATTATTACAAAAAAACGACCCGCTTTCGACAGGTCGTTTTTTACAGCTTTTGTTTTTTACTTACTTAAGTACTCATCAATGGACTTAGCCGCCTGTTTTCCCGCGCCCATAGCCAAGATGACCGTTGCCGCGCCGGTGACCGCGTCGCCGCCCGCGTAAACGCCCTCTCTTGTGGTCTGCATCGTTTCCTCGTTGACCACGAGACAGCCTCTGCGGTTGGTCTCCAAGCCCTCGGTGGTGCTTCTGATAAGGGGATTGGGAGAGGTGCCTATCGCCATGATAACGGTATCGACCTCCAGCTCGAAGCTGCTGCCCTCCTTGACCACGGGTCTGCGTCTTCCGCTTTCGTCGGGCTCGCCAAGCTCCATTTCAACGCATTCCATGGAGCAAACTCTGCCGTTTTCGTCGCCCTTTATCTTGACGGGGTTGTTGAGGTTGCGGAAGATCACGCCCTCCTCCATGGCGTGGTGTATCTCCTCCCTGCGGGCGGGCATTTCCTCAAGACCGCGCCTGTACACTATATAGACCTTGTCCGCGCCCAATCTTTTGGCGCATCTGGCTGCGTCCATGGCGACGTTGCCGCCGCCTACCACCGCCACCGATTTGCTCTTGATGATGGGAGTATCGTATTCGTCAAGGTACGCCTTCATAAGATTGGTGCGGGTCAAATACTCGTTTGCGGAATAAACGCCTATCAGGTCCTCGCCCTCGATGCCCATAAAGGAGGGAAGCCCCGCGCCCGAGCCGATAAATACCGCCTTGTAGCCCATTTCAAACAGCTCGTCCACCGAAAGGGTCTTTCCGATTATCATATTGGTCTGTATCTCAACGCCCAGGTCCTCAAGGCTTTTGACCTCCTTGCGAACTATTTCCTTGGGCAGTCTGAACTCGGGGATACCGTAGACCAATACGCCGCCCGCGGTGTGAAACGCTTCAAAGACCGTTACCTCGTAGCCTAACTTCGCCAGATCGCCCGCGCAGGTGAGCCCCGAGGGACCCGCGCCGATGACCGCAACCTTTTTTCCGTTGGTTTTCGGCTTTTCCGCCTTGGCGGCGCTGTTTTTCATATGCCGATCCGCGCAGAAGCGCTCCAGCCTGCCGATAGCTACGGGCTCGCCCTTTATGCCTCTTACACATTTTCCCTCGCACTGGCTTTCCTGGGGGCAGACGCGCCCGCATACGGCGGGCAGTCCGTTGGTGGAGGTGATGATCTTATACGCCTCTTCAAATTCTCCCTCGGCGACCTTGGCGATAAACTCGGGGATACGCACGTTGACGGGACAGCCGCCGACGCAGGGCTTGTTCTTGCAGTTGAGGCAGCGCGCCGCCTCCTCCTTCGCCATTTCCTCCGTATAGCCCTCGGCTACCTCCAAAAAGTTTTTGTTTCTTATATCGGGAGCCTGTTCGGGCATAGGTACCTTTTTCAAACTCATATTTGCCATTTTAATATTCCTTTCTTTCGATAGAGCTATACGCCCTTGTACAGGCGGCAGTTGGCTCTGTCGTGAGCCTCCGCCTCTCTGTAGGTGGAATTGCGCTTCATCAGCTCGTCAAAGTTTACCGCATGTCCGTCAAAGTCGGGACCGTCCACACAGGCGAACTTGATCTCTCCGCCCACGTTTACGCGGCAGCCGCCGCACATTCCCGAGCCGTCTATCATAATGGGGTTCAAGGAAACCAGCGTCTTTATGTTATAGGGCTCGGTGGTCTTGCAGACAAACTTCATCATGGGGATAGGTCCTATGGCGAGCACCAGGTCGTACTTGTTCCCCGCGTCGATAAGCGCTTGGAGCTTTTCGGTGACAAGCCCCTTTTCGCCATAGCTTCCGTCGTCGGTGGTAAGGTAAAAGTTGGTGCTTACCGCCTTGAACTCCTCCTCGAGGATAACTATGTCCTTGCTTCTGAAGCCCGCAATGACGTCCACCTCCGCGCCGCTTTTAAAAAGCGCCTTAGCCGAGGGGTAAGCGATAGCGCAGCCTACGCCGCCGCCGATAACGCATACCTTTTTGTAGCCCTCAAGCTCGGTAGCCTTGCCGAGAGGTCCCGCGAAATCCTTAAGAAAGTCGCCCTCCTTAAGCGTGGACAACAGCTGAGTGGTAGCGCCCACTATCTGGAAAATAATGGTGACCGTGCCCTTTTCCCTGTCGTAATCCGCGACGGTCAAGGGTATCCTTTCGCCGTACTCGTCAACTCTGAGGATAATGAACTGACCCGCCAATGCCTTTTTGGCGACAAACGGCGCGTCAATATCCATCAACACAACGTTTTCGTTAAGCTGACGTTTTTTTAAAATCTTATACATTGGATCGTTCCTTTCTTTATATTTAATTTTTTAATATTACCTGTTGCCTGTCCGAATTTTCGCGGCTTGCTCCCATAAGCGGACCGCATTAAAATTACAACAAGTATTATAGCAGATAACCGCCCTAAAATCAAGATTTTTCGTTATTATTTTTTTGGCTTTTATGGTTTATTAAGGAAATAAACTTAAATTTTACTTTTATATTTGTGTAAAATACCCTAAAATGCTTTTTTAAAATTAGCTGTATAGCAAATTGACTTTTTCGGATATTGCGGCTATAATGATAATATAAGTAACTGTACTTATTGCGTTATGCTCGGTAAAAACAGGCAAACGGACGCACCCGATAAAGGGTAAGCGAGTTTGTTTTTATCTTAATCAACAGGAGGACATATGAAGAAAAAACTTTTCAAAACGGCGGTATCGGCTGCGCTTTGTCTCTCTATGGTGCTTTCCGTTTCGGCATGCAGCCAGAACGAGAGCGGCGGCGTAGAGAACGACGTGACCGTTACGACCAACGCGCAGTATACACCCTTGCTGGAGCATGTCAAGACCCTTACCGACAAGGTGGACAGCTCCATTAAAGTGGAAAAGAAGATTCGTTGGCTTTCTCACTGGGCTATCGACGAAACGCAGGCTTCCTGCGAGCTGTTCAAGTCGGTGTACGGTATCCCCGAGGAGGGCGACACCTCCTACGGCAGCGACGCAAACAACATTTTCGACTACCTTAAGGTCGATTACGCCGCAAGATACGAGCAGCTCGGCAAGCTGGTAGTAAGCGGACAGTCCCCCGATATTTTCCAGTTTGAGATAATCAACTATCCCTACACCGCTTGGAAGAATCTGTTCCAGCCTATCGATCCCTACATCGACCTCAGCGACCCCGTATGGGATGCCACAAGAGACGCTATGAAGCAGTTTGAGTGGGGCGGCGAAAACTACTGCGCCATCACCGTTGTAAACTCCGACCAGGTTATGTGGTACAAGAAAAGCGTTATTGCAGAGAACGGCCTTACCGATCCCTACGAGCTTTACAAGGCGGGCAACTGGACTTGGGACACCTTCCTTGAAATGTGCGACAAATTCAGCGATCCCGACAACAATAAGTACTGCGTTGACGGCTGGCAGGTACCCGACAGGATCGTCAGCACAACGGGCGTTCCTTTCATCAGCATTGAGGACGGCAAGCTTAAATCCAACCTCTACAACGCCGATATCGAAAGAGCCATGAACACCATTATCGATACTCTTTACAAGCAGAATTACCGTTATCCCCGTCATGAACTCAACGGCTGGGGTATAAGCCTTGTTAACTGGGTAACGGGCGACACGCTGTTTATGTGCGACCTTACCACCGCGCTTAAGGACAGCTTCCAGTCCTACATCACCCGCTATAAGTGGGAGGACGACGAGATATTCTTTGTTCCCTTCCCCAAGGACCCTCAGAGCGACAAGTACTATCAGACCGCAAAGATCGACTCCTATATGCTTTGCGACGGTTCTCAGAACACCGCGGGCTTCAACGCTTGGACTCAGTGCCTGTTGGCTACTCAGAACGACGAGGAGACCGCAAGGATAAGCCGCGAACAGCTCCAGACCAACTATAAGGGCTACACCGACGAGCTTTGCGACTTCCTTGACGAGATACAGTACGGCGGAGTGCTTTCCCCCGTATTCGACTTCAAGGGCGGCATCGGTCAGGACATCGTAGACAGCAACAGCGTTTACAACCCCGTTGACTGCCTTACTCAGATTCCTTATCTGAACTGCCTCGACCTTAACAACGAGCCCGCTACCTTCACCATGCTCAGATCGGCTAACGAAGGAATAATAAATGACCGTATAAATGAAATAAACGCTTCTATCGGGTCATAAATATCTTTTCGCAATATTCCGTGACCCGCTTTTAAGGCGGGTCACGTTTATTAAGCCTATTTTAAAAAATAAGAAAGGAATAAAGAGTAAGATGAGGAAAAACGTTAAAATCGCATTGTCGGCGGTCTTGAGCGCGGCAATGCTGCTGTCCGTCTCGGCGTGCAGCTCAAACGAAAGCGGCGGGGTGGAGAACGACGTCACGGTTACCACCAACGCCCAGTACACTCCTTTGCTGGAGCATGTCAAGACCCTTACCGACAAGGTGGACGGCTCCATTAAGGTAGAAAAGAAAATACGCTGGCTCTCTCACTGGCCTATCGACGAAACGCAGGCAGCCTGCGAGCTGTTCAAGGAGGTGTACGGTATTCCCGAGCTCGGCGACGAGTCCTACGGAAACGACGCCAACAATATTTTCGACTACCTTAAGGTGGACTATGCCGCAAGATACGATCAGCTCGGCAAGCTGGTGGTAAGCGGACAGTCTCCCGATATTTTCCAATTCGAGATCATAAACTATCCTTATACAGCATGGAAAAACCTGTTTCAGCCCATCGATCCCTATATCGACCTCAGCGATCCCGCTTGGGACGCCACGAGGGACGTTATGAAAATGTTTGAGTGGGGCGGCGAAAACTACTGCGCCATCACCGTTGTAAATCCCGACCAGGTAATGTGGTACAAGAGAAGCGTCATCAACGAGAACGGTCTTACCGATCCCTATGAGCTTTACAGAGCGGGAAACTGGACATGGGACACCTTCCTTGAAATGTGTGACAAATTCAGCGATCCCGATAACAACAAGTTCTGTGTTGACGGCTGGCAGGTGCCCGACAGGATCGTCAGCACCACGGGAGTTCCCTTTATCAGCATCGAGGACGGCAAGCTTAAATCCAACCTCTTTAACGCCGATATTGAAAGAGCCATGAATACCATTATCGACACCCTTTACAAGCAGAATTACCGCTATCCTCGCCACGAGCTCAACGGCTGGGGCATTAACCTTGCCGCATGGGTGACAGGCGATACGCTCTTTATGTGCGATCTTACCACCGCTCTTAGCGGAGACAGCTTCCAGGCGTACATTAAGCGCTATAAATGGGAGGAGAACGAGGTGTTCTTTGTGCCTTTCCCCAAGGATCCTCAGAGCGACAAGTACTATCAGACAGCCAAGATCGACTCCTATATGCTTTGTGACGGTTCTCAGAACACCGCGGGCTTCAATGCATGGACCCAGTGTATTTTGGCTACCCAATATGACGAAGAGACCGCAAGGATAAGCCGCGAACAGCAGCAAACCAACTATGTGGGCTTCAGCGACGAGATATGCGACTTTCTTGACGAGATACAGTACGGCGGAGTATTTTCTCCCGTCTTTGATTTCAAGGGCGGAATCGGTCAAGATATCGTAGACAGCAACACCGTTTACAACCCCGTTGACTGTCTTACGCAGATACCTTACCTCAACTGTCTCGACGTTGATAACAACCCCGCCACCTTCGCCACCTTAAGAGCCGCCAACGAGGGCAGGATAATGGACCGCGTAAACGAAATAAACGCTTCTATCGGGTCATAAGATTTTTTCGTAATATTCTGCAACCCGCTCTAAAAGGCGGGTTGCAGTTATTTATAAAATGTGAAAGGAAGAAAGTGTAAGATGAAGAAAAATGCAAAAATTGCTTTGTCGGCGGTCTTAAGCGCGGCAATGCTGCTGTCCGTCTCGGCGTGCAGCCAAACAAGCACTTCCGTTGAGGACGACACTCCCGTGACCACCAATGCGGAATACGAGCCTTTGTCGGAGCACGTAAAGGGGCTTGCAGACAAGGTAGACGGCTCCATCAAGGTGGAGAAAAAAATACGCTGGCTCTCTCACTGGCCCATTGACGAAACGGAGGCTCCCTCGGAGCTGTTCAAGGAGGTGTACGGCATACCCGAGTATGGCGACGAGTCCTACGGCAATGACGCCAACAATATTTTCGACTACATAAAGGTGGATTACGCCGCAAGATACGACCAGCTCGGAAAGTTAGTGGTAAGCGGACAGTCTCCCGATATTTTCCAATTTGAAATTTCCAACTATCCCTACACCGCGTGGAAAAATCTGCTCCAGCCAATCGACCCCTATATCGATCTCAGCGACCCCGTATGGGACGCCACAAGGGACGTTATGAAAATGTTCGAGTGGGGCGGCGAAAACTATTGCGCCGTGACCGTCGTCAACAACGACCAGGTAATGTGGTACAGAAAGAGCGTTATTGAGGAAGCGGGTCTCACCAATCCCTACGAGCTCTACAAGGCGGGCAATTGGACCTGGGACACCTTCCTCGAAATGTGCGACAAGTTCAGCGATCCCGACAACAACAAGTACTGCGTTGACGGCTGGTCCGTCGCCGAAAAGTTAGTCAGCACGACGGGCGTTCCCTTTATCGGCATAGAGGACGGAAAGCTTAAATCCAATCTTTACAACGCCGATATCGAAAGAGCCATGAATAACGTTATCGACGTACTGTACAAGCAAAATTACCGCTATCCCCGCCACGAGCTCAACGGCTGGTCGATAAGTCTCAATAGTTGGGTGACCGGCGATACGCTGTTTATGTGCGATCTTACCACCGCGCTTAAGGACAGCTTCCAGTCCTATATCACCCGCTACAAGTGGGAGGAGGACGAGATATTCTGCGTTCCCTATCCCAAGGACCCTCAGAGCGACAAGTATTACAATACCATGAAGATCGACTCCTTTATGCTGTGCGACGGCTCGCAGAACACCGCGGGCTTTAGCGCCTGGACCCAGTGCCTGTTAGCTACTCAAAACGACCCTGAGACCCAGCAGCTGGGACGCGAGAAGCTTCAGCACGACTACGTAGGCTATTCCGACGAGCTTTGCGATCTTTTCCACGAGATACAGTTCGAGGGCGTTTTAACTCCCGTATTTGACTTTAAGGCGGGTATCGGACAGGACGTAGTTGACGGAAACACGGTTTACAACCCCGTCACCTGTCTCACGGAAATACCCTACTTGAATTGCTTGGACGTTGACAACAATCCCGCGACCTTTACCACCTTAAGAGCCGCCAACGAGGGCAGGATAATGGACCGCGTAAACGAGATAAACGCGTCCGTAGGCTGATAAAAAAGTAAATAACCGTTTTAAAAGCGGGTAACGCTTTTAAAACGGTTATTTTTTACTGTTCATTAAGCCTTGCCTTAATATCGCTTATTTCGTCGTTATCTTGAACTCCCATTTCCTCAAGATCGGCGAGAATCTCTCTGCACTCGTCAAAGCGCTTTGCCGAAAGGAGGAAGCTTGCGGTCTTGATCTTGCCGAAAATAAACTCGTCTATCTTTTCCAGCAGCGCGGCGATATTGACGTACAGCAGCAAGAAGGTCTCGTTATTCACCTTGTCTTTAAGCAAAATATCGGTCATAGCGTCCAGCGCCTCCCCGTATTTGTTCCTGTACAGCATAAGGTATATATCCCCGTATTTTTTAAGGAATTTGGGGTCGTCAACGGCGGACAAAAGAGGGTGATCATGGGAAAGGGAAAGAAGGATCAAAGGGAGATCGAATTGCTTGGTGTATTTGTTTTGGGAGAGCAGGGCGAGGAGCTTTCCGATAACCGTTTCCGGGGAGTCGTTCATAAGCGCCGTAAAAAAGCTCGGCTCCGCAGCGGCTAACCTCATAGACTGTATCGAGACCGCCCCGCAGCATTTCGGAAGATAGGCGGAAAAAATACCGTTCCACTTTTGAGGTATCTCTTCAAGCTCGGAAAACGTTCTGAACACCTCGTAAAACAGCCTGAGCTTATTATTCGTTATATTCTCGTCCCTTCTCCCATAGCACTCTTTGGTTACCTGCCGCTCCAAGATTTTGTAATACTCCTCCAGCTTTTCGGAGGGAGACAGCGTTGAGCCTACAATATTCTGCAAGGTGTCGTTTATGGCGTTGGAGTAAACAAGGTGTAGAAAGAAAAGGTTGTTTTCGCTTATGGGACCGTAGGGGGCAAGAAAGTCAAGGGCGTCGTTGAAGAGGTAGAGGTCGGAGTAGGATTGACGGGGGTCGTATTGGTGGGAGCTTGATTTCGCATGAATGCGGTAGTGGTGGAGGACGGAGTTGTCTATATATATTTTATTGGCTTTCCTTAGCCATGAAAAGCAAAATAAAGTATCTATTCCATAGGCAACTCCAATTTCATTCGGAGACAGGATGGGCGTATTTTTTATTATATCCATACGAATAATTTTAGCCCACGTGGCACGAAAAAAAACATGATAGTATATAAAGCCTTGTGCGAATTCTTTCTTGTTCAAGAAGAGACTGTTTTCACACATTCTTTTAGAAACTTTGTTTGTTGTGCCAATATGCATAAAACTTCCTGTAGTTACTATATCGGAATCAGTCTCCTCAATAATTTTTGTCATGCGTTTAAGGTAATCACATTCAAACCAATCATCACCGTCAAGGACTGTCATATATTCGCCTGTAGCATACTTAATTAAAGCCTCGTACCAAATGGCGGAAATAGTGTTTTTTTCGATATGTATTACTTTGATTCTGCTGTCCTGCTGTGAGTATTCTTGTATAATTTTTTCCGTACCGTCATTGCAGCCATTATCTATAATTATGTATTCAAAATTTCGGTAGCTCTGATTTAAGACACTTTTTATGCATTTATCAATATACTGTTTAGAATTATACACCTGAGTAACAACCGTGATTTTCATTAAAAGCAATACCTTTCTTTAAGTAAATTAGGAGAATGTAGAAATTCATTATGTGCATACAAAATGGGCTATCAGACACAACCTTTTTTAAATTGCTTTAACTATTTAATTTTAAAATTTCTTCATAAGTAAGCTGCTCCGCAGGAGGAAAACGAGGAGAATTTTCATTAAATCCATTGCAAAATGCACAAGCCGATAAGTATTTTTTAGAAACAATATTTTTAATTTGATTTTGTTTTTTTTCTGTTGAACTACGCTCGTCAAATAAATCTATATATTCACTATTGTCATAATTAGTAATACCTAATTCTAAACACCTTCGTGTCACAGAACAAGGATACATTTTTCCGTCAACAATGGTCCAACAAAAATGTAATTTACTGTGCTGAAAACATTTATTAAAATTCTCAGTGATCTCTTCATCTGTAAACAGCTTCTGAGTAAGACTGCCGTAATCTATCCATCCTCCACAATATGCATCTTCACCATAATATTTACGAATACGAAATGAAATGGAATTTTTTTCAAAAGATTCCTTCAAAGACAGTACATTTTTTGATAAATCAGGTCCATAATCGTCAACTAAAATTTCAATTTGATTTGAAGCATTACACACATTTATTAAATTAGTATTTGCTGCTATGCTTCCGTTTGTTATAATTTCCAGTGTGCCAATTTGTTTTTTATATAATAAAATATAGCTGATTATTTCTGATAATTGTGGATGCAAAAAGGGTTCTCCACCCGTAATCGTAAACTTATTGATCCTATCAACCATAGAAAAAATTTTTTCTATGGAGCGCGTTAAATTTTCATAGCTAAAAATGGGTGCGTTATTATAATACGGGGAATAAGCGCCACACAATTTACATTTAAAATTACAGCGTAAGCTTGTTGCAATAGCAGAGCGTTCCAATTCAAACAGCTTCTCATCAGTGTGCATTTATAATCTCCTTTCTATACCCATTTTATATTATAAAATATTTTTTATTATTTGTTAAAAAAGGATATAAAATTTATGTTATATAGTTACTTTTAGATAATAGTTTTTAATCCAACTTACATAGCCTTTCATATATTTCTTCAGCGTGTTCATCAAGCATATCTTCTTTATATGCAGTATCATCTCGAATTACACATGTTTGGCAAGGCTCGGTTATGCCGGATCTAATTCCCAAAAGATTGTTTTTCATCATCTCCCGATGTTCTGAACCATTCCAAATTTGAACAAGGCTCTGTTTATATATATCCATATTGTCACTTGTTAAACCAACATCAACGCAGCATGCCATAACTTTTCCTGTAGCACATACAGATAATCTATAAAACGTAACCGAGCAAACCTTTCTTTTAGTTGTTTGTTCCAAATTAAATCTGCTTAAAGGAGTTTCACCGGAAATAATTTTAGAATAATCAACCCCGGGAAAAATAGGAATGATTTTTTCAATTCCTATTTCATCACAACAATCACCAAACAAATCGTAAAATAACGGTTCTTCACCATCATTTAAACATGTGTTGGGAATTTTAATACCTATTTTTAAATCCCCCTTATTTTGAAATAGATACTTAATTTCTTGGTGCAATTCTTTAAAGTTTATTTTTACACCGCAATTTTTGTAATATGATTCGTCAGACAAGCCTTGGAGGGAAATTTTCATAGTATTTAGTTTAGCATCAATCAGTTTATGAGTCAGTTCATGTGTCAATAATGTGCCGTTCGTTATCAAGTGTATTCTTTCAGCAACGTGATTTTCGTGTATTTTATAAATCATATCCGGTAACTTATTGTGCAGCATAGGTTCGCCAAGTCCGCCAAACGTTAACGCTTTTACAGGTCGAGGGAATTCCTTTAATTGCTCAACAACCAAATCAAAAGTTTGATCACTCATGTTGGCAAAAATATGTTTGTGTTTTTTCATTTCTTCTTTTGATAATGCGTGGGCACAATATTTACATTTTAAGTTGCAATACGAAGATGGTTCAATTTTAAATGCAAACGGTGTGTCAAGAGGAACTTGCTCGTATAATAATACTCGGTCTTTAGGGTAAATATCTGTAACAGTTGCTTTCATTATAATATCCTCCTGTTTAATTTAATTGTTTCTGAATTAAATTTATTTCACATAAAAATATGTTGAAATATGAATTTATAATTTAGTGTAGAATATATAATATATTTTAATTATCAAATACTTTAATATTATTTATACAAGATTTAATATTTTTAGAAAAAGAAGTATAATTAATATTATTCCAAAATCGGTTATAAACATCTTGCCGCGTAACGCTTTTTTCAATGCAAGGATTACTATGTATTATTTCTATTAAACTGCTATTTTCAAATGAAAGATTTTTTAATATAAGTTGAAATAATTCATCTCCTTTAAATGAATGCAGCATAACAACCGAAACACCGTTATACGAGTCTATTTTGGGATCAACTTTATTTACTCCCCAAAAGTCCCCCAGGGTTATATCAACATTTCTCGAAACGCCTTTAAAATGGCACTGATAACAGCTTGCTCTCATATACAGCGTGGTTTTTGACTTGATATATCCCAACATAAACGGGTCCGTTTCGCGGTCGGCAATATATTCTTGACCGTCTTCAAAAATTATCTTGGTGGCAAAATTATTCCACCCGAAGGTTTTATTTTTGAACCAAACGCGCTTCACCTTCGATCCGTATTTTTCTTCCAATTCATTTAAGTATTTTAAATATACCAAAGGCGAGTTCACGCCTCGGCAGATAAAATCGCATAAGTAAAGGTTATCGTACTCCTTTTCCAAATATGACCGAAGCCCCGCGCATTGACACGGCGTTCCCGAAAACAATAAGGGTCTGCCGTTTTTTAATTCGTCCTTTACCTCGCGAAAAAGAAGACCGATATCGCTTTGCACATACTTAGACTGTCTAAGCTGTTCAATGTCCTCTTTTTTTCGTATCAAGGCATGCTCGACCAAGTTATCGCTTCTGTATCTTGCTCCCGCAACAGCGCCGCCTTCGTCGATGATGCTTTCCGCCAAATGGGTAAAGACGCCGCCCGACGTGCTCTGAAATCTTATATTTTCGTCCTTGGACCAAGCCGCATAGCATTTTGGCTCGGCACAGCCGCCAATTTTCTTTTTTCTTAGTATAGGGCATATCCTTGCGCATTTCCCGCAGCTTATACATTTGCTTTTATCGATCAAAGGGCAAAGAAAACCCTCGGGATCGGCTTCCGCTTTTATTGCGTTGACCGGGCAAATATTCATACAGGCAAAACAGCCTGTGCATAAATCATGAGGTGTATTTTCAACGGTTTTTATTTCCAAATCACGCCCTCCTTTACGATTCTTGCAGGCACGCCCGCGGCAACACAGCCGGGAGGAACGTCGCTTGTTACGACCGCTCCCGCCGCGATGATTGCGCCGCTTCCGATCGTTACTCCTTTAAGGACAACGGCACCGAAGCCTATTAAAACATGGTCTCCTATTTTAACAGCCCTGGGTTTGTTGACGATCTCGCCCTTTTCATTCATCAAGCTATGGTGATCGCTGTCGGTAATATAAGTGTTTCGTCCGATAAAAACGCCGTTGCCTATTGTAATGGATTTCGCACAGGCAATAGCGCCGCCCGTATTTATATAACCGCTTCCGAGAGTGAGCTCTCCGCCGTCAAAAACCTCTAAGCTGCCGCCGAAAAAAACTTTAAAATATCCCTCTACATTTAATTTCCCGTTATTCTTTATTTTTAGGTAGCTTTCGGCTTTACTGCCCTTACGAAGATTATCTCCGATAATCAAATCGTTTTTAAGACAGACGACCGCATTTTTACATATGTCTATTATGGCGTTTCCGCAGCAAATAATTTTTTTTCCGCCGTCAGAATGTATGCGGCTGCTGCGATTTACAAGCCATGTGTAGAGTGGACGGTACTCATTGTGCTTCATTCTCAGCGCTCCGTTTTTAACATATTTATCACTGGATCGGAAATAACTCCTTTTCTGCAGCTCGCGGCTTTTTTGGAAAGCAATGCACGAATATGTTCGCTACTGTTAGTTATGTCTGAGTAAAGTTTGCAAATCCGCTCTTCGTCAACACAACTCAAATCCGCCACATACTCCTCCTGCCCCAAATCCCTCGCGATCCCCTTAGCCTTGGCGCTGTAACCTACCGCAAGGACGGGCACTCCGCTTGACCATGCCGCAATGCAGGCATGAGTCCTTGCGGCGACGCAGACCTCAGATTTGGAAATGATATATTTATACTCCGCCGCGGAAAGCCCCACGGGTATTCGGTATATCCTGTCCTCCGAACCGTTGACGCTGTGGAGCTGCGACAGCGCTTCAAAATCGTTGTCCACCGACACCTCCACATGGGGCAAAAGGGCGATATTAAGGTCCGTTTTGCTTAATATTTCATCGACAAGCCTTTGGTAAGCCGTTAAGACCTTGGGATTCCTGCGTACGACCAAAGGACTTAAATTCAGTACGACGTACCGCTCGGGCGGAATATCGGTTTTTATCGGCTCCAGCGTGAAAGCTATGTCCGACGTCAGAACAACGTTTGTAAGACCAAGCTCCTTTAGGGCGTTGAAGGTAACGCTTTCCCTTGCCGTAATCAGCGTGTGGGAGCGCAGGACCTCGAGCATTTCCCCGTCTATCATCGACGGTTCGACGGAACAGCTCCACAAAATGCTTTTCGCGCCTTTTTCAATTGCTTTTTTATGTATGCAGGCATATCTTTGCCAGTTGGGATAACAGTAGCAGTCGCCGCCGACGCTCAAACAAACCGTTTCGGGAGTAATGCGGCTTATGGTTTCCGCGTATATCTCCTCGTTGGTTTTTCCGTTTAGGTCTCTTCCGATTATCTCGTCGGCGTCTATGTTAAATTGCCTGTCCTGCTCGGGAAAATGAGAGGACAGGGTTATTTTGCAGTCGGGGGAGATTTTCCGCAAAAGCGCTATATCGCATTTGACCGACGCCTCCGACCCGTGGTTGTATGCGCCTCCGTGAGCGTACAGCAAATAGTGCTTCACCTTTTTCCCTCCCGTTCTCCGCAGTAAGAACCTGTCTTCACAAGATATTGCACGCGTCTTTTCGGCAAATTTTGCCGATGACTGCGTTGGAAATCCTTGAAATACATCAAGTATTCCTGCGGCTTTCCGCCTTGTCCTCGACAAAATTTGCTCGAAAATCCACGCACAAATCTTGTGAAGACAGGTTCTAATTTATACTATATATTTCTCCACCCATTCCTTTTCAAAATCAAGGATTTCGGGAGAAGCCAAAAATTTTTCGCGGTTTTTCTTAAGCGCGTCCGTCATATATTCAAGCTGTCCTTGGCAGTCGGTAAGCTTTAGCCTGTTTATTTTCTCCACCATGGATATCATAAAGGACCATTCAAAATAGCGGAAAGCGTTCGCGCTGTTCGGAAATTGTTCGGACAGCGTTTCGGTGCGCGCTCGGTAGTTGCGAAGATATTCGTCGAGAATTTTTCCGTTCAGCAGGCTGTGGTTGGTCGTCCACGCCGAGTTGTTTGTATCGTGGCGGTAAAACGTATATTTCGGCAGTCCGTGATAAGCGACCCTTTCGGCTCTTGCCATAAGCTTATACATAAGCGCTATATCGTCGAAGCAAGCCTCCTCGGGAAAACGCAGCCCCTCAAACAGGCGGGCTTTTATAAGCTTCGCGGGAAAGGCGACGTTGTATTTTTTTCTCCACATCAGCTCAATAAGAGCTTCCTCGGTATTCATGACCTTTTTTTCGTCAAACGCCTTATCCGCCGCTCCGCATATCGCTATATCCGAAGCGTTTTCCGTTATAAGTCTTAACAGAAATTCCAGAAAATCGCTCTCCGCCCAATCATCGTCGTCGATAAAGGCTATGTATTCGCCCTTTGCCGCGTCAAGAGCGGTGTTTCTTCCCGCCGCTATCGTTCCCTTTTCTCGGTGGATCACCCTTATCCTGCCGTCCCTTGCCGCATATTCCTCGGCGATAATCCCGCTTCGGTCGGAGGAGCCGTTGTCCACTATAATAAACTCAAAATCCCCGCAGGTCTGTTTAAGTATGCTTTCAATTGCGCGGCTCACTAACCCTTCGCGGTTGTAAGTAAGCATCAGCACAGAGATCATGGCTCGACCTCCCTCCGCTTTTGATATTTATCGGTCGGAACATGTGCGCCTATCCTGCGCAGACATATTTTCAGTCGTTCCATATCTTCCACGGCACGTCGCCGCGCTTCCATATGCTTTCGAGAGCCTTCAAGTCGCTTAAGGTGTCCATGCATTTCCAAAAGCCGTTATGCTTGTATACGCCTAATTTTTTATCCCGAACAAGCTGCTCAAAGGGCGCGAACTCCAACGGCTCGTTCTTACCGAGATAATCGAAAAGCCGAGGCTCGGCGACCATAAAGCCTGCGTTTATATACCTGCTCTTTCCCTTTTCGTTAAAGGAGGTTACGGTATCTCCCTTAAAATCCACCGCGCCGAATCTGTCCTGAGGCTGTATCGCAGATATCGTAACGATCTTGTCCGACGCCTTGTGCTGAGCGATAAGCGCGTTAAGGTCCACATTGCTCACCCCATCGCCGTAGGTCAGCAAAAACGGCTCGTCTCCTATGTAGGACTGGATCTTTTTTATTCTCAAGCCCGTCTGAACATCGATTCCCGTATCGGCAAGAGTAACCTCCCAATTCTCGGTGCTGCTCTTATGTATCTTTATGTCGGCTCCCGTCTCGGAATTTTTTACGGTAACATCGGATTGCCTGAGCCAGTAATTGCAGAAATATTCCTTGATAACAAAGCCCTTGTAGCCGAGACAAATAACAAATTCGTTAAAGCCGAAGGCGGAATAGTATTTCATAATATGCCACAGAATCGGCATTCCGCCTATTGTTACCATTGGCTTGGGCAGGGAATGCGTCTCCTCGGAAAGACGCGTCCCGTAACCGCCCGCAAGAATCACAACCTTCATTTTTGCTTTTTCCTTTTCTTTTTTAAAATAAAAAGTCAATGAGCTTCACCAAACATATCAAACTACTTAAACCGTTGATCTGTTTTTAAGTATTCTTGCTTCAACTTCGGTCAAATACGCCTTTATGATCGGAGAAAACTCGGGGAACGCTGCTAAAAGCCTGTTCATTTCATTTATACAAAGCTTGTAGTCGTTTTTCTCGGCGGCAGACGCGATACGGCTCGCCATGACCGCAGCTTCTGTTTCCTTTGGCATTTCGTTTTCGCCGACCGAATCCTGTCGGTTCAAGCCGATTTTTCCGTATTTTGCCAAAAGCCCCGTTATTCTCATTTTAAGACTTGCAGCCTTGGCTATCGCGTACTTATACAGCTCCGCGGATTTTTCCAAGCCCTTTTCCGATATAACGTCAACATCATATTTTTCAAGCAGATCAAAGAAATCGTCCCGCATTGCAAAAACGGCGTGCACGCATTCGTTTGCCAAAAAATCCTTCGCATTGACAAAGGGCGTTATATCAACGTTTTTATCTATCATCATATATAAAATATCAGCATTGAATGCAGTACCGTATTTTTGCAGATACTTTTCGATTTTATTAAAATCAACGTTGCCGTTCAAGAGAGCGTTTCCGAATATATCAATTGCTTCGGCTTCTTTGGGACAGCCCGATGTGGCTGCAACAAGACCGTCAATCATTTCTCTTTGTTTTTCTGAATCCGCGCCGAACAGTTCCCAGCGCAAATTAAATAAGATCTGCCTTTGACAGTCGCTGTCCAATTGAGAGTACAGTGCAGTAAGCTCGCTGTAATCGGTATTCCTCATGATATCCAATTTCATTCGGGTATACTCGATTGCATCGTTGGGATCGTCAAACAGACCCGAAACCGAAAACGGCGCCTTATACTTTACGGCGGAGTAGTAGTCTTTGATTTTTATACAGCTATCATAAAAGCACAGCAAGACGCTTCTTAATCTTAAATCGGAAAGAGATAGCGTGCTGTAAAGCATGTCCTCTGTGTTAAGCTTTCCGCTTTTGTATTTATCATACAGATCAAAAAACGCACCAAACTCCGCTATTGCCTCTTTAAAGCGATATACGCGATAGTATGCTCCGCCTCTGAAAAAATGCACTAAAATATCGGAAGCAAGCGGAGTCTTTCTTGCAGCGTTGGCTCCGCTGAAATATTCATCGCTCAGCGAAAGCATTTCATCATACCTTTTAAGGTAAAACAGCATATATATTTTATCGGAATAATAGGGTATAATGCCTATATTGCTTTTGTCTACCGTGTTAAGCCCCTTGTCCAAATACTCCAGAGCTTTTTCATAGTCCTCCGAGATAGTGTAGCAGTCGGCAATTTTTTTATATATGGAATTATCGGGCTTTTCATCGGGTTTAAGCTCGTCTAAAGTCTTAAGCAAGGGAATCAGATTTCGTCTGCTTTTTTCCGCTGCAAACGGGGCGGTTTTTCTGTCCTCGTAAAAAATATATCCGAAATGATCGGCTATTGCGTCAAGGTGCTTGACAGGCTTGTAAAATGGCGTCAGGTTCTCGTGAATAATCCCGATAAAAGCGATCTCTTCAAACCTTTTGGTAAGTCTTAGCGGTCTGAAATCGTTATAGCTCTTATAATCTATCTCCCCGTTCACCATGCTCTGATAGGACCGTTGAACATATGTAGCCGAATTATACCGCTTATATTCTCCCGATTTAAAAAACCTTATAATATCGCCGCAGCTTTGGAGTATCTCGTCGGCGTCGATAAACATATACCATTCTCCCTTGGCTCTTTCGAGAGTGGAATTTCTTGCCGCGGAGAAATCGTTTACCCATTCAAACGAATAAACGTTGTCGGTGAACCTTTTCGCTATCTCCGCCGTGCCGTCCGTCGAACCCGTATCGGCGATAATAAGCTCGCTGTCCACTTCGTCGAGCAGCGGCTTTAAGGCGGTAAGACACCGCTCCAGGTATTTCTCTTCGTTTTTGACTATCATGCCGATCGATAAGATCATAACTTCTGACGCTCCTTATACAACAATATTACCGATCCGAAACCGCAAATAAATGCGACCGTCTCAAATCAAACCTCAAAAGCTTTTCTTATTACGATTGTTTTTCGATCATCTTATATAATACACCATTTGTCGAAAAAAATCAAGTCGTAAGTTTCATACGAATTGTTTGCGTTTTATCTTCCTATCTGCTCCCTAAGTATCCTTACCTCGACATCGTTCGGGCACAGCAGCTCGTATTCTGCCAGCAGACTTTCCGCTTCCGCAAGGCTTCCCGCTTGTATCATTCCGCGGATGTTCCGCTTTACCGTTATCGCCATTTTTTCAAATTCGGAAAGGGCGTTTTGATTTTTATCGGCTTCGGATTCGTTTTTGTCTTTGACAGCTTGCCGATACGCATTTATAATAGGTGAAAATTCCGAAAATGCAGTTAAAAATCTTTGCGCTTCGTCCGCGCAAAGCTTATGATCCCTTTTTTCAAAAGCGGAGGAGACGGACGCCGCCATAAGCGCGGCTTGGATTTCTCTCGGAGCGCTTTTTTCTTTAAATTCGCTTTGCCATTTCAGACCTATGCTTCCATATTTGTTAAAGAGCCCGAAAATCTCTGTTTTCGTTCTTACGGTCTGAGCCATCGAAAACTTGTATAATTCGGCGGCTTTTTCCAGACCAAAGGGAGAGATAACATTCGTATCATAGTTTTCGAGCATTGACCGAACGTTTTTGCAGCTTGAAAAAACAACGTATGCACATTCGTCCGCCAAAAAATCCGCCGCATTTACAAATTCCGTAATATCAACGTTTTTGTCCAGCATCATACAAAGAATATCCGCGTTAAATGACGTTTGATATTTCCTCAGATATTTTTCCGTCTTAACTGCGTCTATATTGCCGTTCAAAAAATATTCACGGCAAATATCTTCCGCTTCCGACGCTTTTGCGTCGTCCCTTGAAATTATATCCAATTTTTCCGTTATACTTTTGCGTTCGTTCGCGTCGGCTTCAAAAAGTCTCCACCGAAGCAGGCAAATAAGCTGCTTTTTTCCGAATTCGTCAAGCCGATCGTATAAAGTCGGAGCATTATTATAATCGGTGTTTTTCATAATTTCCGCTTTTAATTTAATGTACAGCAGAACGTTTTCCGGATCGCCGTTCCACTTAAATTCGGGGAGCGGATCCGCATATTTGACCGCAGCGTCGTATCGTCCCGTTTTTACGCAGCTTTCGTAAAAACACAGCAGCGCGGTTTTTAGCTGTATATCGGAAAAAGAGACCGTAACATAAAGCAGATCTCTTGTATTGATCTTGTTGTCCTTATATTCCTTGTAAGCTTCAAAAAACAAGCTCCACTCGGCGATCGCGCCGTCAAATCGGCTTAATCGATAATACGCTTCTCCGCAATAGCAGTGCATGGCGGCGTCCGAAGCAAGCTTTGCG
This sequence comes from Bacteroides sp., assembly GCA_023663265.1. Taxonomy (GTDB): domain Bacteria; phylum Bacillota; class Clostridia; order Oscillospirales; family Ruminococcaceae; genus Ruminiclostridium_E. The sequence goes on along the minus strand of JAMPHV010000005.1, from coordinate 30,631 downwards.
CTTCGAGCGGGATTCTTGGGGTCAAAATACTCCTCGCATATCTTGACCGTTTCGTCAAACCGATTTAAATGCAGCAGCAGCGCGGCTTTTTTTACGAAATAAGCGACGATGGCAGCATTGCTTCTGCTTAATGTTTTTAAACCGAGATCAAGGTATTTTATTGCGGCGTCGTAATCCTCGGAAAGCAAATAGCAATCGGCAATTTCTTTATAAAGGGACATATCCGGCTTTTCGCCCGGTTTAAGTCCGTCCGCTATCTTAAGCATAGGGACCAGATTCCGCTTGCTTTTGGCTATAGCCTCCTCCGTAACGGCTCCGTCGCTGTAAAAAACATATCCGAAGTGATCTGCGACCGCGTCAAGATGCTTTATCGGATCATAAAAAGGCGTAAGAGCTTCATGGATAGGATTTTTAAAGACAATGCCGTCAAGCCTTTTCGTAAGACGCAGGACCCTAAAATCGGAAAAGCTCCCATAATCTATCTCCCCGTTCACCATGCTCTGATAGGACCGTTGAACATATGTAGCCGAATTATACCGCTTATATTCTCCCGATTTAAAAAACCTTATAATATCGCCGCAGCTTTGGAGTATCTCGTCGGCGTCGATAAACATATACCATTCTCCCTTGGCTCTTTCGAGAGTGGAATTTCTTGCCGCGGAGAAATCGTTTACCCATTCAAACGAATAAACGTTGTCGGTGAACCTTTTCGCTATCTCCGCCGTGCCGTCCGTCGAACCCGTATCGGCGATAATAAGCTCGCTGTCCACTTCGTCGAGCAGCGGCTTTAAGGCGGTAAGACACCGCTCCAGGTATTTCTCTTCGTTTTTGACTATCATGCCGATCGATAAGATCATGATACACACCGCTCCTCTATATAAAGTGTAAACGCCGCCGATCCGTTTTTCTGTCTGTTTTTGCCCACAGTGAAACTTCAAAGGCTCTTTATATATAATACACCATTTTCAACAAAAAATCAACCCTTTAGCGTTTTTTCGGATCAGCCTTAAGCATGGCGTTCACCGACCTATGCTCGGGCATTACGGCGTCCATTACTCTGTAAAAATTCGCCGAGTGATTCGGCACTATAAAATGCGCCAATTCGTGACAGGCTACCTGCTCCATACAAATGAACGGCTTTTCCACCAGCAGGGCGTTCAAGGTGACCTTATTCTTAAACGCCGCGCAGCTTCCCCAGCGGGAGGTCATGGAGCGTATGGAAAGCGAGGGGTAAGGCACCCTTAAGCCCGCTGAGTCAAATCTTTTCTTCGCAAGCTCCAAAGCCTGCGGCAGAAGCTCCCAAGCTTTTTCCTTCTGCCAAAGCGCCAAGGCTCTCTTGAACAAAAGCTCTCCTTCCTCTTCGTTTTCGGTATCGGGCGGCAAAAACAGCGTCAGCAGGTCTTCTCCGTCCGCCGACAGCTCTCCTCCGAGCTTTTGGGAGGGCTTTATTTCAACCTTAAGGCGCTGACCCAAAAAATAAGTACAGCTTGTGTCCAAAGCGGTCCTTTCGGCGATCCTTGACCTTGCTTCAATTACAAACGCGGCGTTGTCCGATACAAATTTGTCGGCATAGGCACAGGAGGTGCGGAACGGAACGGAAAGATAAACGGTTTTGTCCCGTCTGACATGAAGATTGAGCCTCTTTATTCTTTTTCGCTCAAGCTCGTAGCATATTTCGCCCAGCGGCGTGATCACCGTTCGGTTAGTCTTATTGTTCATCTGCTTTTCTCCGTGAGATACGCTTCGCATACCGATAAAATTCAGCGTCGGCTGCCGTTTTTCCAAAAAATCGCTGCCGTTTCGGCACAAGTCCAAACGGCAGCGAATATAAAACGGGATCGTACGCCGATGCCGATTCAAGCTTTATTCGGTCAACGGTATCAATCATCATGATGAGGGTGCGTTGAAACAAATTCGATCGCGCTCACTACCGCAAACTCAATGTCAAGAGTACTCTGCTTTTCCAACGATGAACCCACTCTTGAAAAAAGCTCTCCTATCGGCGTGCTTACATATTTGGCGGGAAGTCTGTTCAATGCGATAGCCATCATATCGTCAATACACTTTTCGCATTTACAGCAATCGGTTTTTGCCAATCGCTCTTCAAGCTTGCTGCTGACCAATTGCTCCATTACGTTATAAACCGACATTTTATTTTACCTTCCTGAATTTATACTACAGTAATTATACTATATTTCGAGCCGTTTTGTCAATTATAAGGACAGGTTCAAATGATAAAAATTTCTTATCGGTTTTTGTGCAATTAGACGAGGAGCAAAAAATCGGAACGCCATAGGCGTTCCGATCGGGAAAATGTTCATAAGTATCGTCGTTAAAGCTTATGCCTGCTGGGGTGCTCCTACGGGGCAGGTGTCGGCGCAGGCGCCGCAGTCGATGCAAGCGTCGGCGTCGATAACATATTTGCCGTCGCCCTCGGAGATAGCGTTTACGGGGCAGCCGTCCGCGCAAGCGCCGCAAGAGATGCACTCATCACTGATCTGATATGCCATTTTCAAGTTCCTCCTAAAATTTTAGTCAATGTAACAAACGCCCCCGAGCGTGAACGCTCGGAATTGATATTGTTATTGTTATTCTAACATTATTTTAAAGAAAAGTCAAGCAAACGCCGAAATTTTATAAAATATTTTGGAGAAAAAACCGTACCGCAGCGGCGTGACTTTATATATGAGCCGCTTCTTCCTCCTCGCTTTCCTCTTCCCGCTCGTCCTTCTCGGGGTCTTTGCGGGCAAACGCGAGCTCCTTAAGCTGTTCAAGCTCCTTAAGCCGCCTCATGGCGTTAAGGGATTCCTCCTTGTCGTTGTTCTTGAAGATCCTTGCGGGGTCCTTCATCAGCTCCTTGGCGGAATCGTTGTGCTTAATGTAGTCGGTCATTACGTCCTTTAGCTTTTGAGAACGGTTTTCCAGTTTGTTTATCGTTTCCCTTTGCTTCTCGACAAAGTTATCCTCGTTTATCCCCTCGATGCGGTCCAATAGGTCGGTATCGCCGTCGGCGGACAATACGTCGTCGCTTATTCCCGTTACGATACCGAAAATAACGCCTGACGCCGTGTACGCTTTTGCGCTCAGATCGGTGAAGCCGCTTTCCTTGGGATTGACAAGAGCGTCGAGCCTTTCTCGGATACGGGCGACCGCGCCGAGAAGCTCGTCCTTATTGGCGGTCTCGCCTATCTTAAGATCAAGATGAGCGTAGCCCCCGACGGTGTCTCCCCGCTTATACAGCTCCCGCACCTTGCCGTCGCCGTTCAAGAGCCCGTTATAATAAGCCTCTTCGTCCTTAAGCTCGTTAAAATAGTCTATTTTGTTCTCGTGTGACTGTATTTTGTGCAGAACCGTTTTTTGCATATCAAGATAGGAGGCTGCGGCGGTCTCGGCTTTTTCCTCTTCAGACATGCCCTCGAGCTTTCTTATAAGCTCGGCATTATTCGCCTTGAAGCGTTCGGCAAAGGACTGCTTTTCGGTTTTCACTTCTCCGCCGACCATTGTAAAGGTATCATACTTCCCGAGATCGTAGGTGCGGGAAGCAAAGGGAGATTTACCTTTCTCCGCGGGCGAGCCTAAGGGCTTTCTTGAAAAAATCGTGCTTTGAGCGTTAATGCTGCCGGTGATCTTCACTATACCACTCCTTTTGCAAAGTATTATTCGGTGTAATACCCTGTATTATATCGGCAGGGAGTGTAAAAACTTTAGCGTTTTTCGGCTTTTTATTTCTCGATTTTTAATCCTCGAGCGATTTCAAAGCCGCGATCTCGTCGCGGTTGACCTTGATCCTCGAATCCTTAAGGAGCTTAACGTCGCTTCGGTTAAAGGAAACGGGCGGAGCCTCCTTGTTCTTGTCGAGCTGCACCTTAAGCTCTCCCGTCAGCAGATTGGCGTCGGTAACTATCCCCCTCCCCTCCGAGGTCTCGACTAAGGCGCCTATCTTGGGGGTAATTTTCAGAAGCTCCTCGTAGCTGTCCTGCTCGTATTTGAGACAGCACATCAATCTGCCGCAGGTGCCCGATATCTTTGTGGGGTTAAGGGACAAGGACTGTTCCTTAGCCATTTTTATCGACACTGGCTGGAACTCTCCCAGGAACGAGGAGCAGCAAAGCTGTCTGCCGCAGATGCCGAGTCCCCCCAGCATTTTCGCTTCGTCGCGCACGCCGATCTGTCTCAGCTCGATACGCGTGCGGTAAATTGACGCCAGGTCCTTTACAAGGTCGCGGAAATCCACTCTGCTTTCGGCGGTGAAATAAAACATTATCTTTCCGTTGTCGAAGGTGCACTCAACGTCTATCGGCTTCATATTCAGCTTATGCTCCGCTATCTTGTCGCCGAACACCTTCATGATCTCCGCTTTTCTGGCAATATTTTTCTTTACCGCTTCAAGGTCCTCGGCGGTGGCGATGCGAAAAATTTCTTTAAGGGGGTGAACTATTTCATCGTCCTGCGCCATAAAGCAGCCTATTACCACGTCCCCGCATTCGACGCCCCTTGCGGTTTCGACAATGACCTTTTCCCCCGCCTGCACCTTTAAGCCCTTGGGCGAAAAATAATATATCTTGCCGACTTCCTTGAATCTTACTCCTATTACTTCGGTCATTTTATACCGATCCTTTCCTGTTTATGTCTGTGCTCCCGCCTCAGCCCTTTTCCGTTATCTCAAAAAGATTTGAGGTAAAGGCGTTTAAGGTGATCCTTGAATTAAAATACACGCTCGAAACGATCCCTCCGAAACGCTGAGAGGCTTGGCAAAGCTCGTTTAAAACCGACATGGGATATTTTTTCGACAAGCTCTCCGCCAGCGCTTCGTCGCAGCCGCAGCGCGCCTTTCCTCCGCACGCCATGGAAAGGGCGTCGTGAAAAAGCTTAGCCGTTTCCGCCACGAGCGCGCGGGTCGGCTCTCTCTTGTCCTCCTTGGGCTGCGGAAGCTTTTGTACCGCCGCTAACGCCGCGTATTCCTCTCCCTTGCATATCGCTTCGACATATTCCCTCGCAAGCTCGAAATATGCCGCCGCGTTTTCGTCGTTCATCGCCTTGAGCGACCTGCCGAGATTGCCCTTGTAAATGCTTGCCAGTTTTGACGCTTCCTCCTCGGAGACTCCCCTGTCCTTAAGCGCAGCCTCGCATTCCGACACGGTCGTCGGCTCGGTTTGTATCAGCGCAGCGCGCGAAAGTATTGTGGGCAGTATCCCGTTTTTGTTGGAGGCGGTAAGAATGAACCGCGTTTTGTCGGAGGGCTCCTCCAAATATGTCAGCAGGGCGTTTTGACACTCTCGGTTGAAAAATTGGAGCTCGGAAAGGATATAGACCCTTATCCCGCCCTCCACCGAGGCGCCCGCCGAATCCCTCAGTATTTCCCGCAGCTTAAGGACCGCGGTATTTTCACAGTCCACGTATATCACGTCGGGGTGTATATGCTTTTCCGCTCTTTTGCAGTTAAGGCAGCTCATGCAGGGCTCAGTTCCGCCCTCCGCGCAAAAGTAAAGCATGGCGGTATAATCCGCGAGGGTCCTTTTTCCCGTGCCCGGCTCCCCGAAAAACAGCAGCGAATGGGGCATACGCCCCGACCGACGGTATTTCGAAAGCCGCTCCAGCGCGCCCTTATTGCCGTAAATTCTCATTATCAGACCTTTTCAAAGCGCTCTATGTCGGTAACGAACACGGTGGCTCCGCCCACGCTCACCTCGACGGGAAAGCTGGTGTAGCTGCCTACCCCGTAGGACGCGCTCGAGGGCACGAACTGTTTTCTCCTGCGGCTGTGCAGGCGGATGATCTCGATTATTTCGTCCACCTTATCGTCCTCCGAGCAAACCAAAAAGGTGGTGTTGCCCGCCATAAGGAAGCCGCCCGTGGAAGCGAGCTTGGTGGCGGAGAAGCCCTCCTTTGTGAGCGCGGTGGAAACGGCGTGGGAGTCGTCATTGTTTACAATTGCGTATATCAGCTTCATATTGCGGTCTGCCTTTCTCGTGGACTTAGTGTATCAAGTATAACATATTTTTTTGCTTTTGTAAAGCTTACTCAAAATTTAAAATTCCACCTCGACCTCCTTGACCCCGTCCAATTTTACCTTGACCTCGTTTCCTCCGTTTCCCTTATACTTGAACACGGCGTTTATCTCCGCTTCGCCGATGACGAGCTTCATTTTGGTTCCGTCAAATTCTGCGGGCAGCCGAGGGGCGAAGATAACCTTGTCTCCGCTTATCTTAACGCCGAACAGCCCCTCAAAAATACATTTCCAGTACCAGGCGGCGGCGCCCGTGTACATCGACCAGCCTCCTCTGCCGTAGCAGTGAGGGTTCGTGTAAATATCCGCCGTCATAAAATACGGCTCCCTGCCGAAGCGCTTGTCCTTATAGGCTGGGTTGAGCATATTAAGAAGCTCGAACGCCCTCTTGTTCTGACCGAGCTCAAAGCAGGACAGGCAGTACCATACGGCTCCGTGGGTATACTGTCCGCCGTTTTCCCTTACGCCTATCGGATAGGACTTAACGTAGCCCGGGTCCTCCGAGGAGCTTTCACCGTCAAAGGGCGGGCTGAACAGCTTTATTATCCCGTTTTTTTCGTCCACGAGCCGTTCCCATGCCGTGTTTGAGGCAATGACCGTCCTTGCGGTGTCGGGAAGCCCGCAAAGCGCAGCGAAGGCTTGCGGGAGCAGGTCGATCCTGCACGCCTCGCTGCTGTCGGAGCCCATTTTTTTGCCGTCGTCGTAAAACGCTCTTAAATATCGGTCGTTGTCCCAGGCGTTTTCTTCGATTGCGACGCACAGATCGGCGACGTTCTTTTCCAGCTCCTCCGCGTAAGCGCCTTCGCCTTGTTCTCTTGCCACGGGCGCGAATTTTCTGCCGCACAAAACGTAAAACATGGACAGCCACACGCTTTCGCCCTTTCCCTCGGCGCCCACCTTGTTATATCCGTCGTTCCAGTCGCCGCTCCCAATGGTGAGAAGACCGTTTTTTCCTTTATTGAAGGCTTTTTCCATAGCTCTTTTGCAGTGCAGGAAAAGGCTTTCCTTTAAGCCGCTGCTTTCCGCCTCCATATACAGCTCGTTTTTGCCGTCGGGCAATGCCCTACCTGCGCAGTACTCCGCCTCGGTGCTCCAAAAATCCTTGTCCCCGAAGCTTTCGGCGTATTCGCTCGCGACATAGGGGAGCCAAAGCAGGTCGTCGCTGCACCTTGTTCTTACCCCGACCTTTTTTCCGTTCAAGTCATGCCACCAGTGCAGCACGTCTCCCTCGGGGAATTGACTTTGACAGCAGCGGAAAATATGCTCCGAGGCGGTCTCGGGCGAAAGGTACATTATACACAGACAATCCTGGAGCTGATCGCGGAAGCCGAAGCCGCCGCCGTTCTGGAAAAATCCCGTGCGTCCCCAAAGGCGGCAGGACAGCGCCTGATGAGGCAGCCAGGTGTTGAACAGCCTGTTCAGCCTGCCGTCGGGGGTGGATATTTCTATGCTGTTTTCGAGCCGAAAGCCGCAGGGAGAGCCGTCTAAGGCTTTTATATCGCTTGCCGCTTCGTTAACGCTCTCGCTGTAGCCCAAAATATAGCGCACACGGAGCTTTTCCCTCGGGGGCAGGATTAAGGGCACTATTACCGCGGCGGATTCGGCATTGACGTTTCGGACCTCCTCGAGACAGGCGGAAAAATCCCCTGCCAGCGTATCGAGCTCCGAAAAGGAATATAAGGCTTTTTTGCTGCAATGCAAAACCATGGCTCCGTGATATTCGGGATTTTGGGGATTTGTTATAAGCAAAACGCCCTTGTCCGTTCTCGCCGTGGGCATCGACATTTCCCTGCGGTCCCCGAGCAGAGGCGAAAGCTTGTACACAAGATGAAGCCTTTGCTCCTTGTCGGAGCTGTTTGAAAGGGTAACGGAAAGCTCCTTTCCCAAGCCCCTTTCGTAGACTCTTACGTCGGTCTTGAACTCCACCGCCGCCGTCCTGCCCGTATAGCTGCAATACTGCGGCGTGAACTCCGCCCTGCTCCCTCTTATCATATCGCAGTAGGAGCTTCCGAGCTTAAGCAGCAAAAGCTCGTTCCCGTTGTCGGCGATAGGATCGTTTTCCCATGGGGTAAGCTTGTTTTCGCGGCTGTTCAGCGCCCATGTGAAGCCGAGGCTGTTTTGAGACAAAAGCGTGCCGAATTGGGAATTTGACAGGATATTGCACCATGTGTTCTCCTCTCCGCTTATCACGTATCCCTCGTCGGTGAAGCCGCTCTCCTCTTTCGTATGGGTGCAGGGAAGCACGGGAAGCGGCTGCTTTTCTCCTGCCGAGGGCTGAAGCGGCAAAGCCTGCAAGTCGGTTTTCGCCGCCAGGGCGTACATAAGGGTCAGTATATCCTCCGGCAGCTCCGATTTTATAAAAGCATAGCCGCAGCCCGCCAGCTCGGCTTCCGCCGCCGATTTTTCAAGCCCGTTTTCGCATAATACTATAAGGTCGCTTCCCACATTGCAGCGGTCAAGCCCTCTTTTCAAAAGCGCCGCAGACCTGACCTGAGGCTCCTCCGTCACAAGAAGCGGCAAGTCTCCCGATATTCCGTATTTCCACAGCTCGCGCCGATTCAGCGAGTTTTTTCTTCGGGCGTCCGATATTCTTCCCTCCTCGGCTCCGATCTCGCCGTAAAGCAGGGCGGGCAGAGCGGCGGACGCCATACGTCCGTGAACGGTGGAAAGGGAGAGGGGAGACGGCGCGTTTTGCTCCCGAAGCTGCCCGATATCCTCCATTCCCTTCAGTCTCAGCTCGGCAGCCGCTTTTTTAGCTTCCTCCGCGCTGTCGGCGTAGCAGTAAAAGAAGGTCAGCCTTTTCGTTTCACCGCTGTCCAGGGTGATATCGTTTTTCACGAAAAGGCAGGGGGAGGGAACGCATCGGTCGGCGCACTCTCTTATCAACGCCTTTTCAAAAAAGGAAAAGGGCGCGTAATTAAGACAGGCTTCCTTGGAGAAGCAGTAGGTGAAATCGGCTCCCTCCTCGATAAAGCCCGCCGCGCAGGCGACGGTGCGCCCGCCGTCTCTGTCCTTTCGGTAAAAAACAAAGAGCCTCGCATCGCTGTCGTACTCTATCTTTAAAAACAGGTCCAAAAACATGGGGTGGGCGGCATGATCCGCTTCGGGAGCAAGCGTCGGCTCGCTGTACAGGCACAGGGTGAGCTGTTTTTTTGAACGGGTCCTGTTTTTTACCGAAAATGAGCGTATCTCCGCGTTATGAACGGCTCTGACCGTCATTTCAAGACCGAAGCTTTTTTCCTCGCTTGCATACAGTGTTTCGTTTTCCGAAAAAACGGCGCGCAGCTTGGTTTTGAATTTCGGGTGATAAAAGAGGGGATATACTCCGTTTTCGTCGCAAAAGCCGTAAAACGCACCATGGGGACGGTTCAGATAATCGCGGGTCTTGTGCACCGTCTGCGCGCCCTTGTAGCTTCCGCTGAACAAGCCGTTGGCGGAGGTGAACAGGGTAAGGCTTCCGCCGCACAGCGGATTCACGGGGGAGCAGCTTACCGTCTGTTCCTTTATCTCCTCTCTTTCCGCGGGCATTTTTTCCTCGCCGCAGCGGTAATCCGCGTTTAACACCTTTTCTCCTGCCATTATCTTTTCCTCCGATAATTCCTCCGCTCTTTTTATCCTTTCGTCGCTCAGGAATAATTTCGAGCAGATATTGTCCTTTAATACGTTTGCCGCTCCCGCTATGCTCATTCCCACATGGTGCGCCATATGGCTTTTTACCACCGCGCCGCCCGTGCGCCCCACTCTTCGCCTTGTGTAATCCACAGCCTCGTAAAAGCCGTATTGAGGATCGAACGCCCCCTCCTTTTCAAGGCGGCAAAGATTGTTGTAGCTTTCAAGCGGCTCCATAGCCAGGGTAAGATAGCTTGAATAAGGGCTTACCACGCACTCCTTGTCCATGCCTCCCTTAAGGGCGGTCTTCTGAACGCCGTGAGCCTTATACTGATAGTTGAGCTCTCCGTCAAAGGCGTAATAGCCGCTTTCGGATATCCCGAAGGGGGTATGACGCCGCTTTTGACAGTGAAAAGCGTATTTTAAAGCTTCGTAGCACATACTGCCCTCCTTTGAAGCGAGCAAAAGCTCGGGCATAAAAAATTCAAACATAGTGCCCGTCCACGCAACCGCCCCCGCGTAAGCTCCGCTGCGGGACATGGTTCGGGACAGGGCGCGCCAATGCGCCTTGGGGGCTTGTCCCGTGGCTATGGCGGCGTAGCTCAGAAGCCGCGCCTCCGACATCAGCATATCGTATTTGTGGGGCGACATTTCGTTTTTTTCGGTATCAAAGCCTATGCTGAAAAGCTTATGCTTCTTTTGATAAAATTCCGACAGCCGCGTATTGTTTATAATAGTCTCCAGCCGTCGGCAAAGCTCGGGCGAAAGCTTATTGAGCCTTAAGCACTCCTTGACCGCGATAATACAGCAGAAAAAGTTTCCGCTGTCCACCGAGGACACAAAGCCCGAAACGGTTTTCAGCGTGTCCGTCTCATACCAGTTATAGAGATTGCCCCGCCATTTGGGCAGCTTTTCCACCGTCGAGACGGTTTTTTCCGCAAGGTCGGCAAGCTCCTCCGCGGAGATCAGCCCCAGCTCGAAAACCGCGGCGGCGGACAGCATATACATTCCGATGTTGGTTGGGGAGGTCCTCTTGCAGACCCTGTAAACGGGCTTGAGCTGAACGTTGTCGGGAGGGAGCCACGAGGTCTTTTCGTTTACGTGATCGGCGTAGAAGCTCCACATTTTTTGTACTTGAGACAAAAGCTCCTTTTTGGCGGCCTCGTTAAGCTCGGGCGAAAAGCTGCTTCGCGGCTTGTCGGCGTAGACGAAAAAAGGCAGAGCCGCGCACATCAGCAGGGCGGCGGGCAGAACGGACATTCCCGATCCGTATATGCAGGAGGCTGTAAGCAGCGCCGACAGCGCAAAGGGAAAAAGCAGATGCCAAAAGCCTCCCTTAAAGGCGGTCTTTTCGAGGAACCCGCTGGTGGTCCACTGCAAAAGGTTCCTCTTAGTCACCAGACCGCGCCAAAGAGTTTTTACAAGCGCGTCAAAGGAAACCGCCGCCGCCTTGGGAAGCGTCATTATTTCCAGCAGCGCCTTTGAGGCAAGCTGCTTGACTTCGCTTACTATAGGCGAATAAAACCGTCTTTTTATCCCGAACGCAAGCCCCCTCGCCGCCGATGAGACCAAGGGCGGGATAAAGGGCAAAAGCAGGGAGACGTAGGCGGCGATGCCCAAAATAAAGCCGTTTCTTACAAAGCAGGACAGAAAAAACAGCGCAAGCTCAAAAACAGGGTCCAAGCCCCGTCTTATATTATCAAAAAGCTTGTACTTGGTAAGAGGGGAAAATTCCTTGAAAAACAAAAAGCGGAAATTTTGAAGGTCCCCTCTTATCCAGCGGTGAGCCCTTTTGAAATAAGACCTTGACGAGGACGGAAAGCTGTCGGAAAACTCCGCGTCCCCCGCATAGGCGACCCCCGCAAGTCCCCCCTCCAAAATATCGTGAGACAGCACTCTTTCGGGGCGGAACCTGTCGCAGCAGCGCTTAAGAAAAGCCCGCTTTCTGATAAGCCCTTTCCCGCAGAATATCCCCTCGCCGAACATATCGAAGTAAAATTCTCCGCCGAAGCTGTCGTAAGCCGAAATGCCGCTTACTCCTCCGTTGCCCGCCATAGCGCGGGAAAAGGGCGTTTTGAGAGTGGAGCCGAGGGAGGAGGTGCAGCGGGGAGCGATTATCCCGTAATCCTTGTTTAGGGGGTGCAGGGCAATGGCGGCAAGCTCTCTTATGCTGTCCATCAAGGGCACGGTGTCCAGATCGAGAGCGGCGATAAGCTCGCATTCGGGAAGCTCGGATATATCCCCCAAAACGCGGTAAAAGCCTTCTCCCATACCGCACATATATTTGACGAGCTCCTCGATCGCCCCTCTCTTGCGGTCGAAGCCCTGGTATTTTCTCATGGTCCTGCTGTAAGCTCTTTTTCGGAATATAACGCTGCAATCGGGGAATATGCTCTGCCTTAAGGCTTCCCCCTCCGCAAACAGCTTTTCGTCCTCCCGTCTTGTTTCGGTATCGGAGGGGGACAGGTCGCACAGCAGGCAGAAAAATATCCCCTTTTGAGGATTTTTCAGCTTTGCGGTCTTGAGCCTTTCCAAAGCGTCCCTCAAGCCGTCGGAGCCGGAAACGAGAGCGGACATGACGCAAAGCGTCCGCCCGTTCTGCGGCAGCTCCTCCCCTATTTCTATCCGCGGAAGCGGCTGCGCGCGGGAAAATCCCGAGGCGATAAGATCGACGACGCACTTTACCGCGCCGAGGATCGGGAAAAAGGTAAGCGGGACCGTCCACAGCCGCGTGAAAATTCCCGCCGCAAGGGAAAGCGCAAGGGCGGCGCACAGCTGCACGGAAATATAAAGGCTTGAGCTTACATAAGGATATATGTTGCGGTAATCCTCCTCGATCACCTCGCCCACGTGCAGGTCGTCCAGCACCGCTCTTTTGATCAGCTCGCCCGTGTACTGCCTTTCGTCTATTTCCGTAAGCCGAGATATCAAAGCCGCCTTTCCGCGGCAGATACCTCTTGTTTCCCGAGAGGAGCTTTTATACACCTCGTCGAAGGAAAAGGCGCGGTGAAGAGGGCTGAGCTCCTCCAGAGCCTCCTCGTCCAGCTCCTTTATCTTATACATTTTATCGAGATAAAGCTGCGGATTTTCCCTGTCCCCCGCCGCCCGAAGAACGATATAAAGCTTACACTGCCATATAAGACTTATCAGGTCCTCTTCTTTTATATAGCGGGTCTGAGACAGGGTATATATCAGCTCGGAAACGGTTTTGTCGTTTATTTCCTCCAGCGCGAATATCTCCCTGCCCAAAAGCGGCGCCCCCTCCGATACCGTAAGGTGCTGATAGGGAGCGGATTTTATCAAGCCCTTGAGCTCTCTTTCAAAAAGGTGATTCTCGTTTAGGAGCTTATCGCCGCGAAGCTGTCTTTCGGTCTGCTTTAAGGTCTTCAGCAATGCTTTGCCGTTTACAAGAATGTTGTCTGACATTTTATTTTGTCCTTTCTTTGGGGAAAGTGATTATAAACTGTTTCAATAGTATTACACGCTTTCCGCTAAAAAATTTGTTCGCTTCTGCAAAAAAATGTGAAATTTTTTGCCTAACTATTGCATTTTTTAGATAAAAGTTGTATAATACTACTTACAAGCGCACGGATTTTGTTGACCGTATTGTTTTTACCGAAAAATAACACGATAAATATAAAAATGAGAAAAAGCCAAGGAAAGGGAACGACATGGCAAGTAAAAAGAAAAAGAAGAAAAACAGCATAAACCTGCCATCGCTTATCATTACTGTAATAGCCGCCGTTTTGGCGATAGGAGCGGTCGTTTTTTTGATAATGACCATGAGCTCCGACGAGAATCCCGCGGAGGAACCCGAGGTCACCGTCTACACCGCGCCGGTGTTCCAGGCTACGCAGGAGCTGGTGGATCAAACGCAGCAGGCGGCTTACGATCTGCTCCCCGAAAATTACAAGGTGTATCAGTATCTTACCCGCGGTATGACCCATGAGGAGGAGCCTTACGGCAATCTTCCCGAGGACGGCTTCTATACCTGCGTCAGCGACGATTTCAACAGCTTTGACGATTTCAGCGCCTATGTCCGCTCCGTATACGTGGAGGAGACGGCGGAAAAGCTGCTGACCGATCCCTTCGGCGGCGGCGCCGTTTACGGCGTTGACGATACGGGCGCGCTGGGTCTTTCCTCCGAGTTTGTCCCCGACCCCGATTCGGGGCTTTCATGGGCTAACGTAAGCTTTCTGTGCACTCCCGTTTCCGACACCGAGTGCGACGTTAAGGTGACCTTGCAGGACAAGGACGGAAATGACGTTGACAGGAATATCAAAATGGTGCTCGAAAACGGCGGATGGAAGCTGTCGGAGATGATAGGCTGATGAGCGGAAAAAAGGACAACCCCTTTTCTGTTTACGCGGTGGTGAGCCAGATCGGCTTTATGGTGATACTACCCCTGCTCGTGTTCATATGGGGCGGCTCGCGGCTGGTGGAACGCTTTGCGCTTCCCCAATGGGCAATGGCGGTGTTTGTCGCCCTCGGCATTATAACGATGCTGTCCTCCGTAGGCGCCTATTTGGGCAAGCTCATGAAAAAATACGGCAAAAGCGACGCTCCGAAAACGTCCGAGCTGCACCACGACGTAAGGGATCACGATTATTACGACGATTAAAAGCAATACAGCAATATATTATCTGCATTAAGGGAAACGATTATGAAGCGTAAACCGAAAAACCCCGCCTTTGAGGAGCTGCGCGATATGATACCCGCGGCGCTGATAGTAAACGGGCTTGCTTTGGTGTGTATCGCCGTTTACGGAATATTTGAGGGGATCACTTGGAGAGCGGTGACCGGGCTTTTGTACGGCGACCTGCTGGCGGCGGGAAATTTTATCCTGCTGGGCGCCTCCGCCGCAAGCACTCTCACCAAGGCTACCGCCAAAAAAGGGCAGTTTTTTGCCAATATGTCCTACGGCGGACGTTATATCGGGCTTTTCCTGCTTTTGGCGGCGGGGATAATGCTCGACCTTATAGATATCCTGCCCGCCTTTGCGCCTCTCTTTATACCAAAGCTGCACTATACTTTTAAATATGCTCTTCAAGGAAAGAGCTTCGACGAATTTTAATTGTCTAAAAAATAATTATCATAAAAAAACATATACGAAAGGCTGTGATTTTTATGGGAATGAAAATTTTAGCGGAAAAAAGCTTTACCGTTAACGGACCAATGGAGGTTACCTCCTTCGAGCTGTTCGGAACGACCTTCCACCTGTCCGAGTCGGTGGTGGTGGAATGGATAGTAATGGTTCTTTTGGGTATAGCTTTCTTTGTTTTGGGGCGCAATCTTAAGGTGAAGCCCGAATCAAGGCGGCAAATGGCGGCGGAATACCTTGTGGGACTGTTCAGCGGAATGGTCAAGGACACCATGGGCGTAAGGTATAAGAAATATACGCCTTACATAGGCGCACTGTTCTGCTTCTCCATTATTTCGAGCCTTATGGGTCTCTTGGGGCTCCGCGCACCTACGGCGGATATATCCGTGGTGGGGTCCTGGGCGCTTATCACCTTTGTGCTGGTTCAGAGGAACAAGGGTAAAACGGGCGGCGTAAAGGGCTATTTCAAGAGCTTTGTGGACCCTATCCCCTTTATGCTCCCCTTTAATATAATCGGCGAAATTGCCAACCCCCTTTCCCAGGCGCTCCGTCACTTCGGCAACATTGTTTCGGGTATGGTTATCGGGGGCTTGGTCTACTTTGCCTTGGGCTACTTCGCGATAGGTATTCCCGCCGTTCTCTCGCTGTACTTCGACCTCTTCTCGTCGTTCTTGCAGGCGTACATATTCGTAACTCTGACCATGAGCTATGTTTCTATGGCGGAATGCGACTAATACATTTGAGCTGACGCTCAAATGTATGTCCAACAAGCTTTTCGGACTCCGTCCGAAATTTTGCTTCACAAAACCGCTCGTTGGACGCGAGTTCGAGATTCAATGACCGTTAAACAAGGTTTTTCCCCAAAAGGGTTTAACATTATAAAAAAGCGGACGTTAAAAACATAAACGGCGCTTAAAGAAATTATAATTTTCAGGAGGAACTTTCTTATGGAACAAGCAATCGTACTTGGCGCTTCCGCAATCGGCGCAGGTCTGGCCATGATCGCAGGTTTGGGACCCGGAATCGGTGAGGGCTTCTGCGGCGGCAAGGCAGTTGAGGCAATCGGCAGACAGCCCGAGGCTTCCGGCATCATAACAAGAACTATGATCATCGGCGACGCTTTGGCTGAAACAACCGGTCTGTACTCTTTGATCATCGCAATTTTGCTGATGTTTGCAAATCCCTTTATCGGTCAGCTCGGCTAAGACTAAGGGGCGCAGCCGTACAGCCCGCGCAAGGGTGCTTTAGCTGCTTTATGACCTTTCGTCGGCTTTAAGATCGACTTTTACATATTTTAAAGCTTAAATAAAGCAAACGCAACTGCAAAGCAGTTTTGTCAATACGACGCTGACGGCGCGCACAAGAGGTGTAAGTTTTTTATTCTATTGAAAGGACTGATCATGTTGTATATGGAATTACTTGCCGAAACGGCGGGAGAAGTCGCAGAGCAAGGTAAAACCTATCTTTCCTTCGTGGACATCAATCCCTCTACCATTGTCTTCACGCTGATCAACACGCTTATTATTTTTCTGCTGTACCGCTTTTTGCTGCACAACAAGGTAATGGCGATACTCGACCAAAGGCAGCAGGCGATAAACGCCGACTTTGAGGCTGCCGACACAGCCAAAAAGGAAGCGGAGCAAACCAAGGCGGAATATACCGAAAAGCTTCAGCAGTCCAAGGAGGAGGCTGAACAGATCGTTGCGGCGGCAGTAAAAAGAGCTTCCGACAGGGAAGCCGAGATAATCGCCGAAGCCAACGCCAGCGCCGCTCATATGAAGCAGCAGGCGCAGGAGAGCATCGAGCAGGAAAAACGCCGCGCTCTCAACGAGGTAAAGGATCAGATATCCGAGGTAGTCGTTTTGGCGGCTTCCAAGGTATGCGAAAAGGAAATCTCCGAAAAAGACAACGCGGTGCTTATCGAGGGTTTTCTTGCCGGCGTAGGAAAAGAGGGTTAATATGACGGGAACGGTTGAAAAAAACTATTCTTTGGCTCTTTTTGACGCAATAAACGAGGAGGGGGAGGACTTGGCGTCCGCCCGCGCCGAGCTGAACTCCGTAAGGGATGTCGTTAACGCTGCGGACGGCTTTGTGAAGCTGATGAACACCCCCACCGTATCCAATGAGGAAAAAATATCGGTCATTAAGGAGGCTTTCGAGGGAAAGCTTTCAAGATGCGTTTACAATTTTCTTTGCGTAGTCACCGAGGGCAGACGCTGGGACAGATTTGAAAAGATCGCCGCCGCCTTTTCGGCGCTCTGCAACGAGCGTTTGGGCATAGCGGAGATCACCGTAACGACGGCGTTTCCTCTCACCTCCGTCCAGCGGGAGCAGATACAGAGAAAAATGTCGCAGATGATCGGAAAAAAGGTTTTGATGTCCGAGAAGCTGGACAAGGCTATAATGGGCGGGATCGTAGTGGACTACGGCGACACCCGAATGGACGGAAGCGTCAGGACAAGGCTGGAGGGGCTGAGAGACAGCTTTTCGCAGCTTATAGGCTAACCGTCCGAGACCACCGAAAGGAGGAAGGTCACAAATGGAATTACGCCCCGAAGAAATAACGGGAATACTTAAAAACAGAATCAAGGAATTTGACAGCAAAATTTCTCTTACCGACACCGGCACGGTCGTTACCGTAGGCGACGGTATTGTAAATATCCACGGACTCGAGAATTGTATGATCAACGAGCTGCTCCAGTTTGAAAACGGCGTACAATGTATGGCTCTCAACTTAGAGCAGAGCAGCGTGGGCGCCGTAATGCTCGGTCCCGACGATGATATCAAGGAGGGCGCCACCGTTAAGCGCACGGGCAAGATCATTTCCGTGCCCGTAGGCGAGGCTCTTCTCGGAAGAGTAGTCAATCCGCTGGGCGAGCCTATAGACGGCGCGGGAGCGGTGCTTACCGAGGAGCGGAGACCTATCGAAAAGATCGCCTCGGGCATCATCACAAGAGAGCCCGTAAGCGTGCCGCTTCAAACAGGCATCAAGGCGATAGACAGTATGATACCCATAGGAAGAGGTCAGCGCGAGCTTATCATCGGCGACCGTCAGACGGGTAAGACCTCTATCGCCATCGACACCATCATCAATCAGAAGAACTCGGGCGTTCTTTGTATTTACGTCGCTATCGGGCAAAAGGCTTCCACCGTCGCCACGGTAGTTGAGCAGCTTAAGTCGGCGGGCGCCATGGATTACACCATAGTGGTCTCCGCCGCGGCGAGTGAGCTCGCCCCCTTGCAGTACATAGCTCCCTACTCGGGCTGCGCTATGGGCGAATACTTTATGGAAAAGGGCAAGGACGTTCTTGTGGTATACGACGATCTGTCGAAGCACGCCGTAGCTTACCGTGCACTCTCCCTGCTCCTTAAGAGACCCCCCGGACGCGAGGCTTATCCCGGCGACGTTTTCTATCTCCATTCCAGACTGCTCGAAAGAGCCGCCAACCTTACGGAGGAGTACGGCGGAGGCTCTTTGACTGCGCTGCCTATCATCGAGACCCAGGCGGGCGACGTTTCGGCGTATATCCCCACCAACGTTATCTCTATTACCGACGGTCAGATATTCCTGGAGACCGAGCTTTTCAACAGCGGTATCAGACCCGCCGTTAACCCCGGTATCTCCGTATCGCGTGTAGGCGGCAACGCGCAGATCAAGGCGATGAAAAAGGTATCGGGCACCCTTAAGCTCGAATACTCTCAGTACCGTGAATTACAGGCGTTCTCTCAGTTCGGCTCCGACCTTGACGCGGACACAAAGGCGCGTCTTGCGAAGGGCGAGCGCATAGTGGAGGTATTGAAGCAGCCTCAGAGCTCGCCTCTTACCGTTCAGGATCAAGTAGTGATCATTTACGCCGTTATCAACAATTATCTTGCCGAGGTGCCCGTTGACAAGACCGCGCAGTACCAAAAGGAGCTGCTCGCCGATATCAATGAAAAGCACAGCGAGATCACCGACGGCATCAAAAACGATAAGGTGCTTTCTCCCGAAAACGAGGAGAAGCTTAAGGAGGTTCTCAGAAGCTTTACCGAAAGCTTTGTTAAAGCGCTGTAATTCAATTTAAAGGAGCTTTGTTATGTGGATAATGGGATTTGACGGCAAGAGCCTTTGCGATGCGAAATACTTTACCGTGACGAAAAACGTCGGAGGCGGCAAGGATAAAAAATACGCCATAGTCGCCTTTTCGCAGACCACAGCCTCGGTAACGCTTACGGGCGTTGCCTGTGCGTACTTTTCCGAGGAGGATAAGGCGATAGCCGCCCTCGAAAGAGTGTCGGACTATTTGGAAGCAAATCCCGGCAAGGTGTACCGCTTTGACAAGCTCTGTAAATAGCGCAGCGGAACAGCCGTACCGTGATCGCAGGAACTTTTCCGAACAGAAAGGAGAAAATATGAAAAAAGCCGCATTAGCAATAAGTATAGTAGCACTTTCTTTATCAGTGCTTAATTTGGCATTTTCCCTGCTTTGCTTTTTCTGCAAGGAAAACGTTCTGCCGATTAAAAAATACTACTGATAATAACTGTTAAGAGGTGATAAATTGGCATCAGGAAATATGAAGGCGATAAAGCGCCGCATAAAGAGCGTAGGCTCAACTATGCAGATCACCAAGGCAATGGAGCTGGTTTCGTCCAGTAAGCTGAGAAAAGCCAAGGAAAAAGCCGAAGCGGGCAGACCTTACTTTGAAAAGCTTTACGAGATGATGACGGAGATAGCCGAATCGAAAAAGGACTTCAGCTCGCCCTTTACCGAAAGACGGGAGGTAAAAAACCGCCTGTTTATCGTTATCGCGGGCGACAGAGGTCTTGCGGGTGGATATAACGGAAACCTGCTTAAAATGGCGCTTTCGGAAAGCGAGGACGGCGGCGGAAAGCCCAAGGTGATCGCTATCGGAAAAAAGACCATAGAGTTTTTTGAAAAACGCGGATTTGACATAGTGGGAAAATACCCGCTTCTTGCCGAGACCGCTAAGACAGCCGACTGCTCCGACATTGCCACTATCGCCATTGAGATGTTCAAAAAGGGCGAGGCAGACGAGGTGAAGATATTCTACACCACCTTTGTTTCCCCCTTGGTGCAGAATCCCGTTTCAATGGATATTCTGCCAATTTACAGGGACGAGGACAGCGAGGAGATACCCGGCGTCATTACATACGACCCCTCGCCCGAAGCGGTTTTCAACCGTATTGTACCAAAATTTACCATGAGCTTGATTTACTGCGCTTTAAGCGACGCGTACGCCTCGGAGCAGTCCGCCAGACGAAACGCTATGGAGAGCGCGACGGACAACGCCGAGAAGATGACCGAGGAATTGAGCTTAAAATACAATCGTGCCAGACAGGAAAAGATCACCAACGAGATCAACGAGATCGTTTCCGGCGCAAATGCGTTACAATAAACTTAGAAGAAAGGCATTACGGATATGTCAGAAAACAAACAAAATATCGGCACTGTGGTGCAGATCATCGGCGCAGTGCTGGACATAAGGTTTCCGCAGAACAGCCTGCCTGCCTTGCTTAACGCTATCGAGATCGACAACAACGGTCAGAAGCTTGTCGTCGAGGTAGCGCAGCATATCGGCGACGATCTTGTCCGCTGTATCGCAATGGGCAGCACGGACGGCTTGGTGCGCGGAACGAAGGCAACAGACACGGGGAAATCCATAACCGTACCCGTAGGCGAGGAGACCCTGGGACGTATTTTCAACCTGCTGGGCGAGGCGGTAGACAACAAGCCCACCCCTCAGACCAAGGAGCGCTGGGAGATACACCGCAAGCCTCCCCAGTACGAGGAGCTGGCGGCGTCCAACGAGGTACTGGAAACGGGCATAAAGGTCGTAGACCTTATCGCCCCTTATCTTAAGGGCGGAAAAATCGGTCTGTTCGGCGGCGCGGGCGTTGGCAAAACGGTGCTTATCATGGAGCTTATCAACAACGTAGCTAAGCAGCACGGCGGTCTGTCCGTATTTACGGGCGTAGGCGAGCGTACCCGTGAGGGTAACGACCTTTACCGCGAGATGAACGAGTCGGGGGTAATCAACAAGACCGCGCTTGTATACGGTCAGATGAACGAGCCTCCCGGAGCGAGAATGAGAGTTGCGCTGTCGGGTCTTACAATGGCGGAATACTTCCGCGACAGAGAGGGACAGGACGTGCTTCTCTTTATCGATAACATATTCAGATTTACACAGGCCGGCTCCGAGGTGTCGGCTCTGCTGGGACGTATGCCCTCCGCCGTAGGCTATCAGCCTACCTTGGCTACCGAAATGGGCGCCTTGCAGGAGAGGATCACCTCCACCAGCAAGGGCTCCATTACCTCGGTACAGGCGGTCTACGTTCCCGCGGACGACCTTACCGACCCCGCCCCCGCGACCACCTTTGCCCACTTGGACGCTACGACGGTTCTTTCCCGTTCTATTGCTTCCATGGGTATTTATCCCGCCGTGGACCCGCTTGAAAGCACCTCCCGTATCCTTACTCCCGAAATAGTGGGAGAGGAGCATTATCAGGTGGCGAGAGCGGTACAGGGTATTTTGCAGAGATACAACGAATTGCAGGATATTATCGCGATCCTCGGTATGGACGAGCTGGACGACAACGACAAGCTGACCGTAGCGAGAGCGAGAAAGATCCAGCGTTTCCTGTCGCAGCCGTTCTCGGTAGCGGAAGCGTTTACGGGTATGGAGGGCAAGTACGTGCCGCTTAAGGAAACTATCCGCGGATTTAAGGAGATCATCGAGGGTAAGCATGACGATCTGCCCGAGTCGGCGTTCCTGTTTGCGGGAACCATCGACGAGGTGGTGGAGAAGGCTAAGACGATGAAGTAATAACCTGTCTTTACAAGATTTGCGCGCGGACATCGGCGCAAATCTTGTCGAAGAGCAAAAGGAGGATCGGACATTGACTCCATTTAAGCTGCAAATA
This sequence comes from Bacteroides sp., assembly GCA_023663265.1. Classification (GTDB taxonomy): domain Bacteria; phylum Bacillota; class Clostridia; order Oscillospirales; family Ruminococcaceae; genus Ruminiclostridium_E. The sequence goes on along the minus strand of JAMPHV010000005.1, from coordinate 8,992 downwards.
CTTACTCCCGACAAGGAATTTTTCAACGGCGAAACCGAAAACCTTATCGTAAGGACCACCGTTGGCGATAAGGGTATCCTTGCGAGGCACGAGGAATACGTCGCCGCGCTTCCCATAGGAAAGCTGAAGGTCAAGCAGGACGGAAAATTCCGCACCGCCGCCGTTTCCGAGGGCGTGGTAAAGGTAGGACGTGACAAAACCGTTATTCTTGTTCAAAGCTGCGAGTGGGCGGACGAAATCGACGTTGAGCGCGCAAAGGCGGCAAAGGAGCTTGCGGAGGGAAGAATGAAGCAGGCTAAGAGCGAGGATAAGGAATACCTTATTGCGGAGTACAAGCTGAAAAGAGCGATAAACAGGATCGAAGCCTGGGAATCGAGATAGTTTTTCTCCGACGTTCGGAAAAATTCGGAATAATTCGCAGCCGATCGCAAAAGCTTAATGCGGTCGGCTGCGTGTTTTATTTGGGCTTAAAAAAAGAAAATCATTGACAAACCGCAGTATCTGTGTTATACTAATGTAAATAACACAACGCGCCGAGGGAAAAAAGTACTCTCCCCCCGCCGCTGTCAGAGAGCCCTCGGTCGGTGAAAGAGGGAGAGCGGCAGGAGAGGAAATACGTTCCCGAGCGACCCTGTGAGAAAACGTAAATGTCGGACGTAGCGGGGTACGGGTCAGCCCGTTACAGCTTACGGCGGCGGTTTTTGCCGCCAATGAGGCGGCTTGTGCCGTAAATCGAGGTGGTACCGCGTTTAATAACGCCCTCTGTCAACAGCTGACAGAGGGCGTTTTATAGTAATAACCATTTCAACATAAGAAAAAACAGGAATGGTTATATATGAAAGAGGGTGTTATCAGTGGGATTTTTTGAAATAAAAAATTCCGCGTTCTATGCCGAATATTCCTTTGCCGAACAATAAAACGAAAAGGAGTATTTATACAATGATAAGAAAAGCGGAAGCAAATGATATACCGAAGCTGGCGGAGCTTTTTTCACAGCTTCACCGTCACCACTGCGAAATTGCTCCCGAAAAACACCGTATGCCCAAGGAGGATTTTTTTGCGCAGCGTATCGCTTCGATAGCCGCAGACGAAGCTCAGACGGTCATGGTGAGCGACGAGGACGGGATAAACGGCTACGGAGTATTTAAAATAATAAACGTAACGTCGGAGGAAAAGCAGCCGCGTCGGGTGTGCTTTATCGACTGCTTCGCGGTGGCGGAAAAGTCTCGGCGAAAGGGAGTGGGCTCCGCGCTGTTCAAGGGGATAAGGGAATACGCTCTGCAAAAGGGCTGCGACGCTATCCAGCTCGGCGTTGACGCCGAAAACGAAAGCGCGGTGGGATTTTACGAAAAAATGGGGCTGGTCCCGAGATCGATAATAATGGCGAAGAACATCAAGTAATAGCATAAATCGAAAAAAAAGAAAGGCGGAATAAAAAATGGAACTTTACAGCGAGCTCCAAAGGCGCGGACTTATCGCGCAGGTAACGGACGAAAATGAAATAAGCAAAATGATAAACGAGGGGAAAGCCACCTTTTATATCGGCTTCGACCCCACAGCCGACAGTCTTCACGTGGGGCATTTTATGGCGCTTTGCCTTATGAAAAGGCTTCAAATGGCGGGCAACAAGCCAATAGTGCTGTTAGGCGGCGGTACGGGCATGATAGGCGACCCCTCGGGCAAATCGGATATGCGGAAAATGCTCACCAAGGAGGATATCGACCATAACATAAGCTGCTTTAAAAAGCAGATGAGCCGTTTTATCGACTTTTCGGAGGACAGGGCTATAATGGTGAACAACGCCGACTGGCTTTTGGGGCTCAACTATGTGGAGCTGCTCCGCGAGGTGGGCGCATGCTTCTCGGTAAATAAAATGCTCACCTTCGAGTGCTACAAGCAGAGAATGGAAAGAGGGCTCACCTTCCTTGAATTTAACTATATGATAATGCAGAGCTACGACTTCTATATGCTGTTCCAAAAATACGGCTGCAATATGCAGTTCGGCGGAGACGATCAGTGGGCAAATATGCTGGGCGGCACCGAGCTTATACGCAAAAAGCTGGGCAAGGACGCTCACGCCATGACTATCACCCTGCTCTTGAACAGCGAGGGCAAGAAAATGGGCAAGACCGAAAAGGGCGCGGTGTGGCTCGATCCCGAAAAGACGACGCCTTTCGAGTTTTTCCAGTATTGGAGAAACGTCGCGGACGCGGACGTTATAAAGTGTCTTAAAATGCTTACCTTCCTGCCCGTTGAGGAGATAGAGGAAATGGAAAAGTGGGAGGGCAGTGAGCTTAACAGGGCAAAGGAGATATTGGCCTACGAGCTCACCTCTCTCGTACACGGCAAGGAGGAGGGCGAAAAGGCGCTTGAGGCGGCAAAAGCCTTGTTCGGCGGAAAGGGCGTAAGCGACAATATGCCCGAATTTACCCTTGCGGCGGAGGATATGACGGAGGGCAGGATATGTATCGCCGATCTGCTTGTGAAAACGGGTCTCTGTCCTTCTAAAAGAGACGCAAGAACGGTAATTCAGCAAGGCGGCGCGAGCGTTGACGACAGAAAAATATCCGACCCCGCGGAAATGATCGAGATAAACGGTTTCGTTATCGTCAAAAAGGGCAAAAAAAGCATGATGAAGGTCAAAGCATAAAGAAAAAACAAAAGGCGGCAGAGAGAGAAAAGCCTTGTCTATAAATTGAAAGGATAGGTAATTATGGAAGAAAACTACATTGCCGACTATATTTCGGAGTATTTAAATTCACCGGAGGCTTTGGATATCTTTGCCAAGAGCACGCTCAGAGATTCCGTCACCGAGCTTATCAACATAGCGGTATTTCTTATCGATCTTACCGTTTTGGGGCTGATGCTTTTCAGATGTATGAAATTTCGGAAAACAAGGGCGTACAATGATTTTGCGGGCTCTGGAAAGCTTGCCAAGGGCGTTGAGGTCATCACGATCTTTCTTGCGATCGACGCCGTGTTCAGTCTGACAAGGCTGTTTTCTCTGATAGACGCGGTAAATTTGGCGAAGCAGATTTTCCCCGTTTTTCCCGCAAGCGCTTTTATATTCCCCATAGCGGTACAGATCGTGCTGCCGTTTTTAGCCTGCGGAGCTTCTCTGTTCGTCTGGAATATGTATCATAATACAAAAAAGCTGTTTTTCTCCATGTATCCCAACGGCGCGCTGCCCGTTATAGACGTGGAGGAGCCGAAAAGAGTGGGCGAGGCTCTTTACGGCTCAAACAAGGGTCCCGATCTTACTTATTCCGCAGGCTCGGCGGTTTCCCCAAATCAGATACGGAATATGAGCGACAGCTTTGACGCTTATTACGAAAATGCCGTGTCGGGCGCGGGGAAGAGCTCCGCGGGCAAGGTAAGGGACGAGGACATTTTCGGAACGGGCGCGTCCATCGGTTACTTAAGCAGCGTGAGCAAGGAAGAGGAAGCGAAAATGGAGGACCTGCTGATACAGGAGGAGCCGCCTAAGCCCATTGAGGAGGAAAAGACGTCCGACGGTGGAGACGACGATATTTTCGGCACGGGAAACAGCTCGGACTGGCAGCCAATGGGAGACCTGAACGATCCCTCTCTTGCCGATATGCTGGTAAGCGGCGAGGAGCAGGAGACGGAGGATATCGACGGAGGTCTTTTCGGAACGGGCACCGCGTCGGATTATATGAACGTTGACGAGGCGAAGATCGCGGAGCTGCTTGTGCAGGACGAATAATATCCAATTGTAGTATTACAATATTTACCGTAAAAGGGGGAGCCTATGAGTCAAGGCTATAAAAATAATTCATACCGAAAAAACCTACAGGAAACGGATTATCCCTTTGAAAAGGAGCAGATGAACCGCCGAAAAAAAACGGCTCCGCCCCCGCAGAAGCCGCACAGGGAAAAGGTGCCCGCCACCGTAGAGGAGCAGATAGAAAAGCTTAAGGAGCGCGGCTGTATAGTGGAGGACGAGGAGCAGGCGAGGGAGACCTTGACCGATATCAACTACTTCCGTTTGGCTCACTATTTTTCGCTTTTTTTGGAGGAAAACGGAAAATACCGCGAGGGCACCAAATTCGGACAGGTGATAAGGGTATACGACTTTGACCGAAGACTGAGGCACCTTTTGATGGAGGTTCTGGAGGAAATAGAGATAACCCTGCGCGCACACTGCTCCAACTATCATGCCATACGCTACGGCGCAACGGGCTACCTTAACGCCGACACCTTCAGCCACGTGCATAAGCATCAGAGCTTCCTCTCGAAAATACAGAAGCTCATCGAAACCAACCGCGAAAGCGAGATGGTGCAGCACTACATAAAAAAACACAACGGAGAATTTCCGCTGTGGGTAATTATGGAGCTGTTCAGCTTCGGAGGGGTAAATCTTTTTTATTCCGACTTAAAGCCGCAGGATAAAATGACCGTTTCAAAGCAATATTACGGCTTATCCTCGGGCACTCTCGAAATGAAGCTCAGAATGCTGTCCGATCTGCGCAATCACTGCGCCCACTATCATAGGCTCTACGACTGGGAGATAGGAGACATACATTCCGCCGAGGGCACCGTTTTTGAGTATATCCTTATTATGAAGGAGATATACCGCCGCCCCCGCAAGTGGAGAGACGGCTTTTTGAAGCAGTTTAGGCGGCTTTATTACGATTATACCGATATTGTGGATCTGGCAATGCTCGGCTTCCCCGAGAACTGGCTGGACCTGCTTTCGGAGGACGAGGGCGGTGTCGCAAGGGAATGAACGCCGATTTTGATATAGCGGTAATAGGCGCGGGTCCCGCGGGCTCCACTTTTGCGCGGCTCGCAGCGGACAGGTACCGAATCGCGGTGATCGATCCGAAAACCGAGTCCGACGGAGGCTTTCATAAGCCCTGCGGCGGCTTGCTGTCCGACGACGCGCAGAAATCGCTGGCGCGCTTCGATCTTACCCTGCCCAAATCCGTGCTGGTTGACCCCCAAATATTTGCCGTTAGGACCATCGATCTTGCGGCGGGGCTTGTAAGGCACTATCAGAGATTTTACATAAACCTTGACCGTCATCGCTTCGATATGTGGCTTAAAAGCCTTATCCCCGAAACGGCGGCGATGATAAACGAAAAAGCGCGCAGGATAGAACGCAGGGGAAATTTATTTGAGATAACCTTAAGCGGCGGAAAGTCGATCACCTCCCGCTTTGTTGCGGGAGCGGACGGCGCGGGCTCCCTTGTCCGCAGAAGCTTTTTTCCGAGCAGGAAAATACGCACCTACACCGCGATCCAGCAGTGGTTCCCCGAAAACAACCCCAATCCCTTTTATTCCTGCATATTTGACAGGGAAACCGGCGACTGCTGCTCATGGTCCATAAGCAAGGACGAGCATTTTATTTTCGGCGGAGCCTTTCCGAGAGACAACAGCCGCGAAAGATTTGAAAAACAAAAGGAACGCCTGGAACGGTATCAGGGCTTCAAATTCGGCGAAGCGGAGAAAACCGAGGCGTGCCTTGTGTATCGACCCGAGAGGAAGAGAGATTTTGTGTGCGGGGAAAGAGGCGTTCTGCTTATCGGCGAGGCGGCGGGCTTTATCAGCCCAAGCTCTCTGGAGGGCTTCAGCTATGCTATAGACAGCGGCTTTGCCCTTGCCCGCTGCTTCTTAAAGGGAGAGCGGGATGTGGAGAGGCGGTATGCCGCGGCGACGAGAGGGCTGAGGCTCAAGCTGTTGGGAAAGGTGATAAAATGCCCGTTTATGTATAATCCCTTTTTGAGAGGTCTCGTTATGAAAAGCGGGATCAACAGTATAGGAATGTGGAAGCAGTAAAAGCATTTTGAGTCATTGCTTTTACTCCGATCAGCGTCCGACGCCGACCGTCGGATAAAGCCTTACGTCTCTTTTCATGTATCGGCGGCGGCAGATATAAAACGCCCATGCCGTTCCCAATGCCGCAGTCAAAATAAATATGACGACCGATATGTACAAGGGAACGCCGAAGCCGAAATGCCGCGCCTCTTCGCCCGTCAACCATATTAACGCTATTATCGGCAAAGCCGCGGCGTAGACCGTAAACACTCCCCCCACGGGAGAGCTTACCGTGATCGGAACAGCCAGCAGAACGCCTCCGATTATCACGGCGCCTATTATCAGAGTGTCGGAATAATGGGTTAGCTCAGCGTGTATCAAGCCGAGAAAAACAAAGTAACAGCCCGTCAGCAGCGTTGACGTTCCCGCCGTCAGAAGCGATATCGCGGCGGGCAGCGAACGGCAGTACAAGGTCTTCGCCGCAGGGATCGAACGGGCGAATTTATTTCCGTCCCAATCACGGTAAAATATAATCACGGCAAACTCGGCAAGGAAAACACCCGGGGTAAAGATAAAGAGCTTGGGGAACATATAGTCTCCGCCGCCCGTCGCTTCGTGAACCAAAAACGGCAGCACGGTCATTACCGCGGACAGAACGGTCACGGCGATAACGGCGGCCTTGCTCGAGCGTGAGACGCTGCTCATCAGAAGAGCCGCACTGCTGTGAGCGGAGGGCTTTTTTCTTTTTTTGACCGAACGCGTTTCCGAATCGGCGGGGGCGTTTTTTTCCTTTTTTTCCGACATTTTTTCCTTTTTTCCGCCGTCCCTGTTCCATGCCGTCTCCGCTCCTGCGGCGGTGAAGACAAAGCCGCCGATATAGACCGCGGCGGCTATTGCCGACGCAATCGTTACCGCAAGACGTGAAAAATACATCTCGGCGCCGAAATAAAATCCGCCAAGACAGCCGCCAAGCACGGCCAAAGGCACTGCTCGCGCCGTTGCCGACCGAAGATGCCCGAAAAAATTCATTATTCCGAGGGCGAAAAACGAGAACGCGACCATAAGTATTATCCTGTCGGCGGGAAACAAAAGCATAAGCGCCGCCGCGACAGGCGCCGACACGGCAAGGGAAAGCAGATTCCCGAAAATTATCGCCCTTTTGAAATGCTTCGCCGAGTTTTTAAGAGAGTGAAAATATTTATAGCCCCAGGGCTGATCCGCCAGGTTGGCGTTATATATCTGCGCCATAGAGGTCAGGGAGCATATGGGGAAAAGGCAGACGCAAAACACGGGGAGCAGAGTATTCGCCAAATTTTTAAGCGTTCCGTCGGGGACAAGGCTCCCGCACAGCCCCGATAATACCGTTATCACGAACAGGACAAGGGAATACAGAAGCTGTTTTTTTGTAAATTCCTTGACTATAAAAATTCTGTATGACTTGATCATCGTTTTTCCTCCGCGCTTTTTAAAAGACCTATGCTCAATTGCTGCAAGGTGGGGCGTTCCCATACCGCCGAAAGCTTTTCAAGCTCGGATATGTTATCCGACGGCGCCAAGCCCTCGAAGGCAGTGCCGTTTACATTATGAGAAAGCATTAAGCCCTTGGCGCTGCCGTAAGCTTCGGGGTCGCCGCGGACAATTATGTACTTGTCCTTCAGGTCCTCCACAAAGCCTTTTTCAATGATTTTTCCCATATCCATAAAAACGGCGTAGTCCGCCGCGTTTTCCATATCGGCGATATTATGGGTGGAAAATATCACCGACCTTTCGCCGTTTCCGTCGTCCAAATACCCGCGAAGCCTGTCGCACAGCCTGTCCCGCATAAGCGGGTCCAAGGAGCTTCCCGGCTCGTCCAGTATCAGCAGATCGGTATCTCTTGCGAACACCGCCGCAAGAGATATCCTCATACGGTTTCCGTCGGACTGCTCCTGCATTCGCTTGCCCTTTTTCACAAATTCGTTTTCCACCTCCAGCTCGGTGCAGACGGCGTTGAATTTATCGCGGTCGAAGCCTTTGTAGGCGACGGACATGGATTCGGCGATATCTTTAACTCTCCAGCCCGCGGGAAAGAAGCTTTGGGAGGCGCAGTAGCCGATCCGCTCCCTTAGGTCGGCGTTTTCTATATCCGTTTCCGAGCCGAAATACGTTACCTCTCCCGAGGTTTTTCGGATAACGCCGCAAAGCGCGTCTATAAGAGTCGTTTTTCCCGCTCCGTTAGCTCCGATAAGGGCGGCGGCGAAGCCCTTCGGTATTTCGATATCCAACTCGCCCAAGGTAAATTTGGGATATTTTTTTGTAAGTTTTTTTGCGGTCAGTATGCTTTCCATGGTTCCTCCTAAAGCTCGTACAATACGCTTATCATTTTGATAAGCTCTTCTCGGGACACCTCCGCCAGTCTCGCGCAGTCCATTGCCTCCTGCAAGTGCTGCTCCAGACGTCTCAGGTGCTGCTCTCTGATCATTTCGCGGTCCTGGGGGTTTACCACGTAGCCCTTGCCCTGAATGGGCGCTATAAGCCCCTCCTCCGCCAATTCCTCGTATGCCTTCATAGTGGTGATAACGCTGATCTTAAGATCGCGCGCCAGTCCGCGGATAGAGGGAAGATATTCGCCCTCCTTCAGCTCGCCTTTCATGATCCGATCCCTGAATTGCGCCGCGATCTGCTTATAGATAGGCACGTCGCTGTTTTGAAGTATTTTGATAAGTATTCGCCTCCTTTTCTCAAACGGGTCTGTTATACCGTTTATGCTGTTTATTGTGTTTGTACTGTTTATGTTCTGTATTAACAGTATAAACCTTTTTTTGGGATTTGTCAAGGGGGTTAGAAAAATTTTTTTATAATTTGGATATTATTGCGTTAAAAAAACGACCCGTTTGACAGGTCGTTTTTACAGTCATAATAATTGACAATTGATAATTGATAATTGACAATTAAGGTGTCGGCTTCGCCGACAAATTTTGATTTTTGCGGTGCAAATTTATAGGCTTTATGTCAGTATAACACTATCATAATTTTAAGTTCTCCCAAAATTTCTAAATCAGAGATAATGTTTTTTATGACTGCGTTTAAAATAATGCTTAACTTTTATAAAAGTACCGATTTACTAATTCTTAATATTGCATATTATGTGATGTTCTCTTTTGCTCGGAAGCGAGAGCAGTGTGCGCTCCCGCGCGGGGCTTAAGGTGACACCAAAAGGGGGAGGGCGGGG
>JAMPHV010000059.1 GCA_023663265.1 Bacteroides sp. | reverse complement strand
CTTTTGGTGTCACCTTAAGCCCCGCGCGGGAGCGCACACTGCACTCGCTTTCGAGAAAAAAAGAACATCACATAATATGTAATATTACGAATTAGCCGACTGAAACTTTTATAAAAAATAAAGCATTGCCTTAATCGCAATCATAAAAAACAGTATCTCTGATTTAAAAATTTTGAAGAAACTTAAATTGTGTGTATAATTGTTGACAGTGTAAACAAAAAATGATATAATGTATAATATATTAAAGAAAGGGGCAGCTATTATGGCACAAACAAGCTTAAATATCCGAATGGACGAGAATTTGAAAAAACAGTTTGACAGTCTTTGCGAGGAAATAGGAATGAGCATGACCACCGCCGTTTGCATTTTTGCCAAAAAAGCGGTAAGGGAGCGCAGGATTCCTTTTGAGCTTACGGCGGATTCCGATCCTTTCTACAGCGAGGAGAACATGAAGCGTTTAAACTGTTCCATACATCAGCTTGAAACGGGCGGAGGAACCGTTCATGAGGTGGACGAAGATGAATGCAGATGAATGCGGCTCGCATTACAGGGATAAATAACAACAGCAGACGTAAAAAGCAACCTCTCTGATTTAGAAATTTTGTAGAAACTTAAAAAGCTTTATGTATTGACAAATACACATCAAATGTGTATAATATATGTTAGGAGGTCGCAAAATATGAAAACAAAGGACTTGATCAAGCTTTTGGAAAAAAACGGCTGGGAATTTATCAGACACGGCGCTAATCACGATGTTTACGGAAAGGGAAATCAAATCGAGAGCGTTCCGAGACACAAAGAAACGGACGAAATGCTTGCAAAAGCGATTATTAGGCGGCGCGGCTTGAAATAAAGCCCATGCCGCACAGTTAATTTTAGGAGGTACGTTAAAATGAAAAATGCTTATCCGATAATTATGAGCAAAGGAGAAAAATATATCGTAGTTTATATTCCCGATTTTAATATCAACACTCAAGGAAAAGATTATACGGAAGCTATCGAAATGGCAAGAGACGCAATAGGCGTTGTGGGCATGGAGCTGGAGGACAGAGGCGAAGCTCTGCCCGTACCGACAGATTTGAAAGGTGTCACCAAAGAAAATGCAAATGATATTGTTACATTGGTCGATATAGACTTTACGGAATACCGCAAAAGAAACGACACAAGCTCCGTCCGCAGAAACGTCACTCTCCCCCTGTGGCTGGATTCCGAAGCCAGAAAAAGCGGCGTAAACGTCTCCGCGATCCTTCAAAAAGCGCTTAAAAAAGAGCTTCATCTTGCCGATAGATAACGCTGAAATATATTTATACCCCAAAAATCAAAATCCGTCGGCGAAGCCGACACCTTAATTGTCAATTATCAATTAAAAAAACGACCCGTTTTCGACAGGCCGTTTTTTTGTTTTTCATCGTTTTCCCCCGTCCCTCCGAAAAAACCTTCGGACGAACGTCGGTCAAAAGCTTCGATTACTTTCTCTTCTTGGCGATAACAACAGCGCCGCCTGCGAGAACTGCGAGAGCGGCTACGATAGCTACGCCCTCAACGCCTGTGTCGGCGTTGCTCTTGTCAGCGGTGGGAGCTGCGTCGTTGCCTGCTGCGGGTGCAGCAGCTTCAGCAGTTGTCGCCTCGGTAGCTTCTGTAGCTTCAACAACAGCCTCGGTGGCTTCGGTAGCCTCGGGAGCGGCTGTGGTCTCTGCGGGAGCCTCGGTCTCGGCGGGAGCTTCGGTCTCTGCGGGAGCCTCGGTCTCGCCTGCGCCTGCGGCAGCTACGCCGATAGTGATCTCAACGGTGTTGATAGTGCCGGAAACGTCGATAAAGTTTTCGCCCCAAATGTTGTAAAGAGCGAGGTCGAGCACGCCGCTGTCGTTAAGACCTGCGGGAGCGCCCTCTGCAACTGCAATCTCTTCGCCGTTGATCTTTACGGATTTGTATGTAACGTCAACGGGAACGATGTCGGAAACGGTAGCGGAGCCTGCTTCAACGGCAGCGTCCTTGATGTAGATAACGGTCAAATGGCTTGCTTCGATATCGAGACCGGAAACGGTGTAGGTGTAGTCGCCCGCGCCCGTAATGTTAACGCTGTCGGACTTGGCGGTTACCCAGTTTACGTTTTCGCCGACATAAAGAGCGGTCTCAAGGTTAGCGGTGAAAGAAGCGCCCGCGGTTTCAGCCTCGGCTGCGGGAGCGGCTTCTGCGCCTGCGTCCTGAAGAACATTGCCGTCAGCGTCCAAAAGCTTAAGAGAATCGAGCGAGAAAGTGCCTGCGTTCAGCCACCAGAACTGAACCTGTACAACGTCCTCCTTGAGGCTGCCGTCGTCGAGAGTAGCGTCGATGCCGGAAAGTCCTTCAAGGACCCATGTAGCGGATTCGCCGCTCTTTGCTTCAAGCTGACCGGGAGTGGTCCACTCGCCGTTAGCGGAAACGCCGATCGTGCCGTTTACGTAATCGCTCGTTGTAACGACCGCTTCGATCTTTGCAACCTTGGAATAATCTACGCCTTCAACGCCTGCAAGCTTGTACACGTTGTTTTCGGGAGCGCCGCTTGCGTCGATAGATCCTTCGTAAATTGCAGCAAAGGAAGTCACAGCCATAGCGGATACAGCCAAAGCAGCAGCCGTAACGCCCGCCAAGATTTTCTTCATCTTCATGAAAAATTCCTCCAATTTTTAATATAAGCAACAGCTTATTTTTATTATACCTTATGCGGTTACAAATTTCAATTGGCATTTTCTCCAATATATAGGACAATTTAACGGAAAATTTGCTAATATTTTTGCCGCTTACAGTATAATAAGTAGTCGCAAATAAATGTTAAAAAGTTTCAAAAATTCCAAGGAAAAATTTGTTTATTTCTACCATAAAGCTTTTATTTCGACCTTGCCATTTTGATTATCTGCCCTAACTTGAGAACGCTGCCCGAATACAGGATAATATTTTCGTAGACCTTAGCCACCAGCAGCATGGTGCCAAAGGTGAGCGCCGCCAAAATAAGGGTCGAGACGATAGTTTCCGTCGCGCTCATCTGCCCCAAAACTATGGCGGAGGGCAGGGCGAAGGGCGAGGAAATGGGGAGGTATCTTGCCAATACGGTGAGAATGTTGGTGCCCGAGGATAAAGCTTCGCCGCTTCCCGCCGTATAGCCCATATCAAAGGCGGGAGGCATATAGGAAAGGAAGAAGCCCACCACGCTTATCAGAGCGAGAGGCTGTATTCCCGTCGCCAAGTCCTCGCTTCTGCTGATCCCCGCGCCGATAAGGGCGGCGAGCAGAGCGTAGAACAAAAATCCCAAGAGAAAAATTATAATTATTGCGACAACGGAAAGAGGATCGAAAAGCCCCGGCACCGCTTCGGCAAGCTCCGCCTGCCACCCGAGCTCGGAGCCGCTTTGTATCGCCTCTCCTATGCCTTGAGTTACCTCCGCCAATTCCGCGTTCCCCCCGACTATCGACATCGCCGCAAGACTGAACACTCCCGAGCATATCCCGACCGCCGCGCCGATTATCAGCAATTGGGTAATGACCACCAGCAGCATTGCGAAAACCTTTCCCATAACTATCGCAAGGGGTCTCACGGAGGTTATCAGAAGCTCGATAACGCGGGAGGTCTTCTCCATAGCCACCGATTGGGCTATGATCTGCGCGTAGCTCACTATAAACACAAACATTATCGCGGCGAAAAACATGGTGACGACGGTATTTGCCAGCATTTTGAGCTCGCTTGTCTCATCGCCGTATACAAGCACCTCGCTTGAAATATCCGTCTCCGCCAGTCCGATGCTTTCCTTTTCAACGCCGAGGCTTAAGAGCAGCGATTCCTTGAACACCGCGCGGCTTTCCTCCGCCAAATAGCTCATATAGCCGTCGCTCACCAGCTCGCTGTTCTGAGGGCGGTAAAGCCTTATAACGACCGAATCCTCCCCCGCATAGAAAAGATGGACGGCAGCCTCGGGCTTATCCCCCGATTTTATCCGCTCCAAGCCGCTTTCAAGCCCGTCGGAGCTCAAAACGGAGTATTTTACGCCGACCGTATCGGAAAAGGCTTGGTTGAAGCCCGACACGTCGGTCTCGTTGCAGATGTAAAGGGTATCGGCTGCGCGAACGTCGCCGCCGCTCTCTCCGAGCGCTTCCCCAAGCTCCGAAAAGGAGAGCGCCCCCACCAGCACGAACAAAGCGATTATCAGCACGCACACTATAACGGTGGAGGCTATAAAGCTTTTTGACTTTACCTGCTGCAAATAGGTGAATCCGAATATCTGTTTCCAGCCCTTGAATCTCATTTCTTTTCCTCCTCCGCCGAATTTTCAACGCGGTCTATAAATATCTCGTTGAGAGTAGGCTCCCTAAGCTCGAATTTTATCGGCGGAACTCCCGCCTCCAGCATTTTCCGCATAAGCGCGTGCGCCTGCCGCTCCTCCTTTACGGTGAAGCATACTCCGTTGGGTGTGTTTTCCTTAAGGGTCAGCCCGCACTGCTGCGCCAGCTCCATAAAATTACCGTCGGACTTGACCAGCAGATTAACTCTGCCCTCGGCTTTCTTGATTTGGTTCAGATTGCCCTTAAGCACCGTCCTTCCCCTGTTCATTATAACTATGTCGTCGCAAAATTCCTCGATGATATTCATCTGATGACTGGACATTATAATGAATTTATTTTTGGCAATTTCCTCGCGTATGACCGACTTGAAGAGATCGGCATTCACGGGGTCGAGACCCGACAAGGGCTCGTCAAGTACTATAAGCTCGGGGTCTCCGATAAGCGCGGCGGCAAGCTGCACCTTCTGCTGATTCCCCTTTGAGAGCTGATCCGCTTTTTTTGAGCGGTATTCGTCGATCCCCAAGCGCTCGAACCAGTAGTCTATTTCCTTTTTGGCTTGACTTTTCTTTAAGCCCTTAAGTGAAGCGAAAAAGAACATCTGATTTATTATATCTATTTTCGGGTACAGTCCCCTGTCCTCCGCAAGATAGCCTATACCGCCCTGCGCGGGCTTTATCGGCTCGCCCTTCCATTTGATCTCGCCGCTGTCTCTTGAAAGCATTCCGAGAATAATGCGTATCGAAGTGGTTTTGCCCGCGCCGTTGGTGCCCAGCAGCGCGAAAACGCCCGAGCTGTCGAACGAAAAGCTCAGATCGTCCACGGCTTTAAAGCTTCCGTAGGTTTTTGAAACGTTTTCTACCGTAAGTGACATTTCCTCTGTATTTCCTTTCAAAATGTGTTTTTTACGTTAATCATTATAGCATATACGGTAAAAAATGTCAATAGGATTTACCTTTAAATTTTTTCCAAAAAAAGCTAAAGTTTTTCCGCTTTCTGCCGATATAATATATACGAGAAGACGAATTCTCTAATAATCAAAAAAGGAGGATATATCTATGAACGTTGGAAAAGTTGCGGAGTTTACGACGCCTACGCCTGCCGCCACCCCCAAGACCACGGTTGAGCAGTCTGCGAAGAAGAACACCACCACTGCCGCCGACAGACCTCATACCGATACATATGAGGCGAAGTCGGAAGCTTCCTACACTCCCGCTTACACGAAGGCTTCTTCCAAGACCAAGTCCGAGACCGAGCCTAACAAGGATAAGGGCATGAATATTCAGAAGCCCTCTTCACGTGTTGCGATGAAGAACGAAGCTTTCAAGAGCATGGTTTCGGATATTATCGGCAAGCAGAGCGGTCTTGCTTTCAACGCGATCATGAAGGACGCCGACAAGATCCAGAACGGCACGATTGACGATTACTGGAGCGCGGAACAGACCGCACAGCGTATTTATGATTTCGCGCGTACCCTTGCGGGCGACGACGACAGCAAGCTCGAAACTCTCAGAAAAGCTGTTCAGACCGGCTTTAAGCAGGCGGGCGCTTCCTTCAGCAAGAGCACGGGCATGAGCGGACTTCCTTCCATTTGTCAGGACACCTACAAGCAGGTAATGGATAAGTTTGACGATTGGGCTAAGGAATCCAAGAGCTCTTCCGCAAGCTCTTCTTCCAAGAGCGACAGCACCTATAAGCCCTCCGGCTACAGCGTGACCAATGACGAGAAAAAGGCTTACAAGCACGGCTCAAGCGCAGCCTCGAGCAGCTCCTCTTCAAAAAGCGAGAGCACGAGCAAGAGCGACAGCACAAGCAAGAGCACGAGCACAAGCGGTTTCAGACCCTCGGGTTACAGCGTGACCAACGATGAGAAAAAGGCGTACAAGGGCTGATTTTTCTCATTCAATTTGTTTTTTAAAAAGCAAACGTGAGATCGGGAGCTTTGTCCGTAAAGGACAAAGCTCCCGATTTTCATACTGTTATTATACCCATATTTTATCCACCGCCGCCCCGAATTTTCTACACACGATTTTCTTTTACTTGTTGTCTTTGCCGATTTTTTTTGATATAATAGCCTTGTATAAAATAAAAAGTATCAAGGCTTTAAAGAAAAAGTCCCGATTTTCGGGCATATTGTGTCTGCACAAGGAAAGAAAGGTCTCAAAAATGGACGTGTTATTGGGTGTACTGTCGTTTGTGGGCGGTCTCGCAATGTTCCTTTACGGAATGAAGGTAATGAACTTGGGCTTGGAGAAGCTTTCGGGGGGCAAGCTGGAAAGAATACTGGAGCGGCTGACCAGCAGCAAAATAAAGGGCGTGCTGCTGGGGCTTACCGTTACCGCGCTGATGCAGTGCTCCTCCGCCACCACGGTCATGGTGGTGGGCTTCGTGAACTCGGGCATTATGCAGCTGAGCCAGGCGACGGGCGTTATTATGGGCGCCAATATCGGCACCACCGTCACCGCGTGGCTCATCTCCCTTACGGGTATCGAGGGCGACAACGCCTTTATACAAATGCTCAACCCCTCCAATTTTTCCCCTATCATTGCTATAATCGCCGTGGGGATACTCACCTTTATAAAAAAGGGGAAAAAATACAATATTGCTACTATCCTTATAGGCTTTTCCCTGCTTATGATAGGCATGAGCACCATGTCCGCCGCCGTTAAGCCTTTGGCGGAGGTGCCCGAATTTACCGAGGTGCTCACCATGTTCTCGAATCCCGTCCTCGGCGTTCTCTGCGGAATAATCGTTACGGCGGTCATGCAGAGCTCCTCCGCCTCGGTGGGCATTTTACAGGCGCTTTCCTCTACGGGCGCGCTGCCGCTGGGAAGCGCGATACCGATAATTATGGGGCAGAACATAGGCGCCTGCTCCACCGCGCTGATCTCGGGCATAGGGGCAAGCAAGAACGCGAAGCGCGCCGCGGTGATACATCTTTATTTTAACGTTATCGGCACGGTGCTGTTCCTGTCGCTTTACTATATAGCCGATGCTTTGTTTGATTTTGCCTTTGCGGACGCCTCCGCAAATCAAGTGACGATAGCGATAGTGCATACCGTGTTCAATACTGCCACGGCGATAGTGCTGCTCCCCTTTACAAGCCTGTTGGAAAAGCTGGCGCGCGTTACCGTGCGGGAGGGCAAGCACAGCGACGAAAATTACGCGCGATTGGACAAGCGTTTCCTCTCCTCCCCCTCCTTTGCCATCGACCAGTGCCGTACGCTGTCGGTGCAGATGGCGAGCCTTACCCAGACCACGCTTTATGACGCGATAGATATGCTTAGGGAATACGACGAAGAAACGGCTAAGGAGATAATCGCCAACGAGAACCGAGTAGACGAATACGAGGACAAGATAGGCACCTATCTTTTACAGCTCAATTCGCAAAATCTGACGGAGCGGGACAGCAAGGAGATATCTCTTTTGCTGCACTGCATAGGCGATATCGAACGCATTTCCGACCACGCGGTCAACACGCTTGAAGCCGCGGAGGAGCTCAACCGAAAGGGACTTGATTTTTCGGACAAGGCGCTGGAGGAGCTGCGTATCTTCATTTCCGCCATAACCGAGATAGTCCGCTTAGCCTTTTCCGCCTTTGAAACGGGCGACATCACGGAAGCGAAAACCGTCGAGCCGCTGGAGGAGGTCATAGACAACTTAAGAAACGAGCTGAAAAAGCACCACATAAAGCGGCTCCGCAAGGGCAAGTGCACGATCGAGGCGGGCTTTATACTTGCCGATCTGCTGACCAATTTTGAAAGAATAGCCGACCACTGCTCGAATATTGCGGTATGTCTTATTCAGATACAGGACGGAAGCTTTGAGACGCACGAGTATATGAACGAGCTGAAAAAGACGGAGGACGCTTTCTTTTTGGAGAAATTTTCGGCGTTTACGCAAAAGTATGCGCTGCCGAAAAAGGTTAAGGAATGAGGCGGATAAAAAAACGACCTGTCGAAAACGGGTCGTTTTTTGTTATAATAATTGACAATTGTCAATTATCAATTATCAATTTTTATAAGGTTTGGGGTATTTTTTTACAGCCCCTTTTCTTTTCCCCGCCAGCCTCGCTTTTACTGCCTGCCGTTCGCCTCCACCGCCGCTTTGGCAAACTCGATAAATTCCTCCTCGTCCACCTCGTAAACGTTTTTCAGACAGTAAATATAATACCCGTTCGACCAGGTGATCCTAAAGCTTATCTCGTCCCCGCTGTCGATACGGTCCATTATCGCGTTAACGCCCCAGTCCAGCGTTGTGCTCTCGATCGCCGCGCCGTCGTCGGACCCCTCCTCTGCCGTCCAATCGACGGGCAGGACGGTTACCGAGTAGCTGTTTCCGTTGTAGTATAAGCGGTTCTGCAAATCCTCGTATTCTTTTTGAAGCGCCTCGTCCTCGAATTGATCGGACTCAGCCTTGGGTGTGTCCCAATATTCCGCGCCCACGGGAAGATTAAAAACGCCGTATTCGGAAATATTCGCGCTTCTTTCGTCTAAGGCTTCCTCAAAGGTATTTTCGGCGGGCGCTTCTTCAACGGGCTCCGCTTCGATCTCTTCAAGCATTGCCGCGTCGAACGCCTGTTCCCCGTAGGCGTATTCGGAAGCCTCGGCGCCGTAGGCGATATTTGCGTCGGCGGGCTCGGTTATGTCAAAGCCCGCCTCGTCCCGAGCTATTGCGCCGTTGTCGGCGTTTCCCGACGCTCCTCCCGAAACGGTATTGTCAAAATTCACCGCGCCTAAGCTGAAAATCAGAGCTGCGGCTGCAACAAGGCAGATACAAGCGGCGGCGGAAGCCAGCGGCTTTACGATCCTCAAAGCGCCGACGGTTTTGGTCCTCGACTCCGCCTTTTCGATTATGTTGTCATACATGCGCTGTTTTGCGTCAAGGTCGGGCTCTATGCCGTTTATGGCGTTTGTTATTCTTTCGTCGGTCACTCGGATTCACCTCCTAACTTTGTTTTAAGCGCCTCCCGCGCCTCCCTCATATGATTGCGCACGGTAGACGAGGGCTTGCGCAGCAGCCTTGCTATATCCTCGGTCTTATATCCCAAATAATAGTATAAGTAAATTACGTCCTTATATTTAGGCGGAAGCTTCATTACCTCCTTTAAGGTCTCGTCAAATTCAAAGCTTTCCTCCGCGCTGATCTCGCCGCATTGGTCTATCGCCACCGTTTTTTTGCGCCACCAGCTTTTCAGCTTATCCTTACACAAATTCATGGCGGTCACGGCAAGCCACTTTTTTTCATGCTCCTCGCCGCTGAAGCTGTATTTTCCGCTCAGCACCTTGACAAAAACGTCCTCGGTGCAGTCCTCCGCGTCAAAGCGGTTTTTCATATATATAAAACAAATTCGGTAAACAAGCTTGTAATGCTTTAAATAAAAGGCTTCAAAATCCTCGTTGAGCCAGACGGTCGGTTCGGACATCTGAGATTTTTCTCCTTTCATAAATATAACGATCTCGGGTTGATTTTTGTCGGGAGTTTACGAAAAAATCTGCCAAAACCATTATACTATAAATTTTAAAATAAAGCAACAGCAAATAATAAACAAAATCGCTTACCTATCTTTTTCTATATGTTCATCAATAATAAAACCCTTTTCGCCTAAGCAGCTTCACAAGCTTGAATATCCCGTCTGCGTCCGCGCCGCCGTCAAAGACAAAGCTGAAGCCGATCTCTCTTTCCTTGCTGTTTCTTATATTTTCGCGAAGCTGCTCAAGGGTCGTTTCGGAATTGTAATAATCGGCAAGGTAGTCCTCCACTCCGTAGACCTCGAAGGTCATCCCCTTTAGCTCTTCAAAAGGATACTCCAGCGCCTCGCGCCGATTAAGCTTAGCCGACACGGTTATACGGTCAAAGCCCGTTTCAATGTCGCACACTCCTTTTACGCCCACAACGGGTATCGGAAAATAATCCATGCTGTACTCGCCGCTCTCATCCCTGCTGTAATGCCCGCTGTACCAGCCGATCTCCGCCTCAAAGCCGCTCGTCTGAAAGCGGCTGTAAATTTCCATGGCTTTCATATAAAGCGGGTAATAAAGCTTGTTTAAATTTTCTCTTTCCTTACTCATAAGCAAATTTCACTTCCCTTTCGGGTATATAATAGCATATAATCGCGCGGATAGCAAGAAAAAGTTTAATACTCTTTCCAAATACAAAGATAGACAAATGAATATGGAGTATTTGGAAAGAGTGTTTCGGGTGTAATTCCAAATAGAATTATGGACCCCATAAAATTTTGTCCATAATTCTATTTGGAATTAGTATAAACAACCGCCCTTGACACCTCCGAAAAAATATGCTATATTTTATTTATACTAAACGAAAGGACGGAGGCTAAAGTGAAAAAATCAGTTAAAAACTTGACTCTATCCGCCGTATTTATGGCGGTCGGCATCATACTGCCGTTTTTTACGGGACAAATCCCCGCTGTCGGAAGTATGCTTTTACCCATGCACATTCCCGTATTTCTCTGCGGACTTATCTGCGGCTGGCAGTACGGAGCCGCAGTAGGATTTGTCCTTCCGCTTTTCCGCTCTCTTCTGTTCGGCGCGCCCGTAATGTTCCCCACCGCCGCGGCAATGGCTTTGGAGCTTATGACCTACGGACTTGCAGCGGGTCTTCTTTATAACCGTTCAAGGTGGCAGTGCGTGCTTTCTCTGTACCGTTCGATGCTCATAGCCATGATATGCGGACGGGCGGTGTGGGGAGCCGCACAGGCGGTATTCCTCGGCGTCGGCGGAAAAGCCTTTACATGGGAGGCGTTTGCCGCGGGCGCGTTCCTCAACGCTATTCCCGGAATAATTTTACAGCTCGTGTTCGTTCCCGCCGTAATGATAGCTCTCAACAAAACGGGGCTCGTACCCTTTAAAAAGCACGGCTTCTCCGAAGCCGCAAAGGAAAGCTGAAAATGGAGAAAACGCTCCAAAGGATAGCCGAAGCGGCGGAGGGCTTGAAAAGCCGCAAGAAAAAAAGCGGTCCTCTTCCCGTTCTTGTCGCCGTTGACGGACGATGCGCGGCGGGAAAGACCACTCTTGCCCAAAAATTGGCGGAGCTGACGGGCGGAAGCGTTTTTCATACGGACCACTTTTTTCTAAGACCCGAGCAGCGGACCGAGGAACGCTTAAGAACGGCAGGCGAAAACATAGATCACGAGCGTTTTTTGAGCGAGGTGCTCCTTCCGCTGAAAAACGGCGAGGAAACGGTTCGTTACCGCCCCTTTGACTGTAAAACGGGCGGGCTTTCGGGACAGGTCGAGATAAAAACAAGCGGTATCTGCATTATCGAGGGCTCCTATTGCTGCCACCCCATGCTGCGGGAATATTACGACCTGCGCGTTTTTCTTACCGTGGACAAGGGGGAGCAGCTTAAGCGCATTGTTGAAAGAAACGGAGAAAAGGGCGCCGAGGTCTTCAAGGAAAGGTGGATACCCTTGGAAGAGAAATACTTTGCCGAATACGGCTTCCCCTTAAGCCCCGTCTCGGGAACGACCGCCTTTTGGTTCCTTGAGGACAGCCGCGAGTACGAGGCGATACTGTGAAGGATAAAAGAGGCTGTAAAAAAACGACCTGTCGAAAACGGGTCGTTTTTTGTTATCAATTACATAAAAAACGAATGACATCAAAATAAAAAACAAGATATTGACATAATCTCTTTCAACGGGTATAATACTATTATCATATCAAATAAATAATTTCGGAGATACAGCCGATGATACAAATTGTAAAAAAATATGTCGGATTTTTGTTTTACGCTTTAATAAACGGCTTTGTCGCGGGAACGGGCTTTGTGCTCTTGATCACGTCGGAGCTTCTTATTTCCCCCGTCAGCGGACGGACGGATATTTTCGACATCGGCGCTGTCGGAAAAATAAACGCTCCCTTGTATGCGGCGATAATCCTAAACTTTACCATACTGTTTTATCTGCTTTACTTTTTAAAGGATAAGGTCTGCCGCGAAACCGTGCCTTTGTCGGCGCTGTTTTTTTCGCTGTGTATTCTGATCACCTCGCCGACGGACAGACCCTACCTTACTCTTGCTTTGGCGGTAACTGCCGCCGTCTGCGTTTATGTTTTCAAGGAGATATTTCCCGAAAAAAAGTATGGGCTTTTAGAGGGCAAAAATCTGTATGTCATATTGGGCGCCTTAACGGTTATGATGACCGCCATGCTTTCATGGGGCTGTATCGCCAGGTTTTACAATTTCGGCAGCTCGACCTATGATCTGGGGATATTCGCGCAGATGTTTGAGTCCATGGCTTCCGACCTTACGCAGACCACCACTCTGGAGCGCGGCGAGGCTATGTCTCACTTTGCGGTGCATTTCTCCCCGATCTACTACCTGCTGCTGCCCTTTTATATGCTCTTCCGCCGACCCGAGTTCCTTTTGACGGCTCAGGCTGCGGTGTGCTTTTCGGGGATAATCCCCCTTTTGCTGCTGTGCAAACGATACCGTTACGGCAATACCGTGACATTTTTTATAGGAACGGTATTTTTGTGTTATCCTGCCTTCACCTGCGCCTCGTTTTACGATTTTCACGAAAACGCGTTTCTGACTCCGCTTATATTATGGGTGCTGTACTTTATCGAAAAACGCTCGATGGTCGGGGCGGTGATAAGCGGGCTGCTTCTGCTGTGCGTTAAGGAGGACGCGGGCGTTTATCTTGCGGTCATGGGGCTGTACGCGCTTTTTAACAGGGGCAGCTCAAGGCTTATGGGAGCCGTGCTCACGATAATGGGAATAAGCGGCTTTATAGGGGCGACGTTTATTATAAACACCTACGGCGAGGGGGTAATGATAAGCAGATTTAACGTATTCCTGGACATGGGTCAGGATTCCGTTAAGGACGTGGCGCTGAACGTGCTGAAGGACCCCGCCCTGCTTTTCGATCAGCTTTTAAGCGCGGAAAAGCTGCTGCTGGTAATGCAGATGCTTTTGCCTCTGCTCTTTATCCCCGTAAGGAGCCGCCGCCTATCCGACTGGCT
This sequence comes from Bacteroides sp., assembly GCA_023663265.1. Classification (GTDB taxonomy): domain Bacteria; phylum Bacillota; class Clostridia; order Oscillospirales; family Ruminococcaceae; genus Ruminiclostridium_E. The sequence continues at coordinate 1,287 of JAMPHV010000059.1, read as the reverse complement.
TCTTACAGTTCCCTTTGTGATATTCAACCTTACCACCGATTACGGCTACCTAAGCAGTATAAATTATCAGTATGTTTACGGCTCGGGGGCAATGCTGATATTCCTGTTTGCCAAAAATTTCAGATACGAAAAAAGAAAAAACAAAACCGCCGCAGCGGCGGTCATGGCGGCGGCGATCTGCCTTATGGGCTTCAGTACGCCAAAATATTACAATATACCGAGACTGGAGGAATGGGAGGAGGAGACCAATGCGTCAAGAGCCGTTTTGGCGGAGCTTCCGAGAGACGCGAAAATTTTTGCATCGACTTATCTTACGCCCTATCTTTATGACTGTAAGGACGTTTATATTTACCCCGCGCTGTACAACACGGAAAATTCCGATCCCGACTACGTGGTGCTGGACGACCGCCTGGAGGAAACGGCGGGGCTGATCGATCTCTTTTTTGAATCGGGATACGACATCACCGTCTACGAGGGGTTCGTTATTGTGATGAAAGCGCCTTGGGCGTAATAGCCTTGCTATTAAAGCCTATACTCCATTTCGACCGTGTCCTGCCATTCGCCGAACCTGTCCCTTGCGATACGTTCCCGCACGCCTACCGTACGGAAGCCGCATTTTTCATGCAGTCTGACGCTGCCTGTGTTTTGGCGGCAAATACGGGATTCCAGCGTCCATATACCGCAGCTCTCCGCTTCCGCCTTTACGCGCTCGATAAGCGCAAAGCCTACGCCGTGCCGTCTGTAGCCGTCTCTTACGTATATGCTCAGCTCCGCGACGCCTCTGTACGCGCCGCGGCTGATCCCGAGAGCGAGCGAAAGCGCCGTCCAGCCTATGATAAGCCCCTCCTGTTCCGCTATGTAACGGCAAAACGGCAGATGAGACCCGTCCCACTCCTCAAACTGAGGAGTTTTCGTTCTAAAGGTAGCCGTTCCGCTTTCGATGCCTTGACCGTATATTTCCGCTACACCGTCGTAATCCTCTTTTTTCATTTCTCTTATTTTAAAATTCATTGTTTTTTCCGTTTCGTATTTATTTAAGACCTTATTATCCTTATATTATAGGGTATACTGATTGATATGTCAATATTAAGTTTCCCCATAATTCCTAAATCAGAGATACTGTTTTTATGATTGCGTTTAAGATAATGCTTAATTTTTATAAAAGTACCGATTTTCTAATTCTTAATATTACATATTATGTGATGTTTGCTTTCGCTCGGAAGCGAGTGCAAAATGCGCTCCCGCGCGGGGCTTAAGGTGACACCAAAAGGGGGAGGGCGGGGGACA
>JAMPHV010000058.1 GCA_023663265.1 Bacteroides sp. | reverse complement strand
TGCAGGCGCTTGGAATTATAACTGCCGATGTTTTATAATGATTTATTAAGCTTTATTTAAAGCTCATTCTGCTTTTTATTCAATGCTTGTTTTCATTTTAAGATGTGCGCTTTTACTTTTGTCATAACGGTTTCTCCATTTTTTGCTTTAAATTTTGGGGAAACTTAAATTATAACGAAAAAACGACCCGTTTTCGACAGGTCGTTTTTTACAGCTCCTTTACGCTACTGCACAAACGGCTGATTGTTAAAGGACGGCGGATTTGCGTTGACCTTGGGAAAAGGGCTGTCGGCGGGTGACGGCTCCGACATACTGAAATACATTTTTGCCGCCTTTGTGGTGCCGAAGTCACGGTTGGAGCCCGTGTTCTGGACCTTGTTGAACGCCTCGCGGAACATTGCGTTGTGCGCCTCCTCGCGGTTCAGCAGGAAGTCGATCGTTCCGCGCACCTTTTTATCGCTGATCTGACGGTAAAGATATTCGTAGACCACCTTGGCTCTTTGCTCCGAGGCGATATTCGATAAAAGGTCGGCGCAAAGATCGCCCGTTACCGTGACATAATCGCCGGTCCAGGAATAGCCCGACGCGTTTATCAGTCCCGGGTTTAGCCCGAAAAGGACGTGGGACTGTATTTCTCCCGCGGGCACCGCCGCCGAGTCAACATCGTGACCGTTAAGCAAATTTATAGTCTGCGCAACCATTTCCATATGACCCAATTCCTCGGCGGCAATGTCCATAAAAAGGTCCTTTATTTCGGGGTCCTTGATCCTGAAGCTTTGGGACATATACTGCATCGCCGCCTTAAGCTCGCCGTTTCCTCCTCCGAGCTGCTCCTGAAGCAGCGCAGCATACTGCGGATTCGGCTTTTCAACGCTTACGGGGTGGAAAAGCGCTTTTTCGTGTCTGAACATAGAAAATTTCCTCCTTTTTTATGTAATATGATTTCCGTTATAAAAGCAAATATGCAAAAATGGAGCTGTAAAAAAACGACCGTCTCGGACAGGTCGTTTTTTTACAGCTTTTTGCATATTGAGACATATCCTTAAAGGATAGGAGCTGCAAATGTTATCTTTATTCAGTTGAAATTATATCATAATAAATATAAAATGTCAACTGTATAAACGTAATTTTTTATAGTTATATTGTTTATAATATAGCAAAAAGAGGGGGCGCATATCTATGGACGTTGCAAAAAGACTTAAGGCGCTGAGGGAAAAACGCGGAATAACCACCAACAAGCTTGCCAATCTTGCGGGAATCTCGCAGAGTCATCTTCGTGAAATAGAATTGGGACAAAGAAATCCCACCGTCGAAACGCTTTCGTATTTTTGCGAGGCGTTGGGGGTCAGCCTCGGCGAGTTTTTCAGAGAAGAGGACAACGGCGTAAATCCGTGCCTGATGAGTTCTATCCTGCGGCTCAGCGACGAACAGCAGCTGGCGCTTGCCGATTTTATCGATTCCGTTATAAAATAAAACATTACACAAAATCACTTGCTCCGAAAAAAGATATCTTATATATTTTTAACAAAATCAACAGCATACTGTTGACAGCGTGCTGTTAAAATGGTAAAATTAAAAAAGAAAAAGAGACAGGAACGAGGAAAAAGCTTAAATGGAAAACGAGGAATTTCAAATATTTGAGCTTCTGAAAAGGATCAGCGACACTATGGAGAAAAAAGCCAACTGCGATCTGCTGTCAAACGATATCACCGCTTCGCAGATCAAAATGCTTTTTGCTCTTTTGAACGCGGAGTGCTCCTGCGAAAAGGGATATTTGCCGCTGAAGGAGCTTGAACGCCGCTTTGGTGTCGCGCAGTCCACCGCCGCGGGGATAATACAGAGGCTCGAAAAAAAGGAGCTTGTGGAAAGCGTGACGGATTCCGAAGATAAGCGGATAAAAATCGTTCGGATCACGGAAAAAGGACGTCAAATTTGCCGCAGCGCCATGAAATCCATGCACGAGGGACACAGACAAATGTTCAGCGGCTTTACCGAAGAGGATAAGCATACGTTCAAGACCTTGCTCCAAAAAATACTGAATAATTTTCAATAAACGAAAGGACTGATAGCAGAATGTTAAAAACACTCGGCAAATTTATCGGAAAATATAAAAGGGCTTCCGTACTGACGCCTGTATTTACCGCTATGGAGGTATTTATGGAAATACTTATTCCATATGTTACCGCGTCTATCATTGACAAGGGAATTGAAGCGGGTAATATGAACAATGTTCTTATTTACGGCGGTATTATGGTGGGGCTTGCCTTTTTGAGTCTGTTTTTCGGCATACAGGCGGGTCGGTACGCCTCTTATGCCTCCACGGGCTTTGCCTATAACCTAAGAGACGGAATGTACGAAAACATTCAGAGGTTTTCGTTTTCCAACATCGACAAGTTCAGCACCGCCGGTCTTATAACCCGTATGACGACGGACGTCACGAATTTGCAGAACGCATATCAGATGATAATGAGGATAGCGGTACGCGCGCCGCTGATGCTTATTTGCAGTATGATAATGAGCTTTTCCATCAACATAAGATTAAGTCTGATATTCTTCGCCGTGCTGATCTTTTTGGGAATAATCCTTTTTACCATTATGAGAAAGGTAATGCCGATCTTTAACGAGGTGTTCTCGAAATACGACGCGCTGAACGCCAGCGTACAGGAAAACGTTTCGGGAATAAGAGTGGTAAAGGCGTTTGTACGCGAGGAGCACGAGGACAAGAAGTTTTCGGCGGCGGCGGAAAAGCTTTGCGGAATGTTTGTGAGGGCGGAATCCATACTTGCCTTTAACAATCCCGTTATGATGCTTTCCGTGTACGGCTGTATGATAGCGCTGTCATGGTTCGGCGCGCATTTCATCGTCGGCGGGACCTTGACGACAGGCAATCTGACCTCTCTTTTCAGCTACATTATGAGTATGCTTATGTCGCTGATGATGCTTTCCATGATCTTCGTTATGCTGACAATGAGCGTCGCCAGCGCAAAGCGAATTTGCGAGGTATTGAACGAGCAGCCCGATCTTACCGATCCCGAGCAGCCCGATACCGATATCAAGGACGGGAGCATCGAGTTCAAGAACGTTTGCTTTTCCTATAAGAGAGGAAGCGGAGAAGACACTCTGCACAACATAAATATAAAAATAAACGCAGGGGAGACCGTGGGGATCATCGGCGGAACAGGCTGCGGCAAGTCCAGCCTTGTGAATCTTATAAGCAGACTTTACGACGTCACCGACGGAGAGGTGTCGGTAGGCGGAAGAGACGTTCGGAGCTATGATATGGAGGCGCTGCGCAACCAAGTGGCGGTGGTGCTTCAAAAGAACGTTCTCTTTTCGGGCACTATACTTGACAATCTCCGCTGGGGCAAGGAGGACGCGACCGAGGAGGAATGCGAGGAGGCGTGCAGACAGGCATGCGCGGACGAGTTTATCGAGCGCTTCCCCGAAAGGTACAATACCTGGATAGAACAGGGAGGAAGCAATGTTTCGGGAGGACAAAAACAGCGTCTCTGCATAGCGAGAGCCCTGCTGAAGCAGCCTAAGGTTCTTATACTCGACGATTCCACCAGCGCGGTCGATACCGCCACCGACAGCAAGATAAGAAAAGCCTTTGCCGCGCGCATACCCGGTACCACAAAGCTTATAATATCGCAGAGGATCTCCAGCATACAGGACGCCGACCGTATCCTCGTTTTGGAGGAGGGACAGGTCAGCGGCTTCGATACGCACGAGAACCTGCTGAAAAGCAATGAGATATACCGCGAGATATACAACGTACAGATGCAGGCAGGCGGCGACTTCGACAAGCCTGCTTGATACGGCGGACAACGCTGTATTATACAAAAATAAATTGATAACCGAAAGGACTGATTTTAATGCCGCCACAAAGACGGGGCGGGGCGAAAAGCAAAAACCCCATGCTCACCTTGAAGCATATCTTTGCATATGTGCTGAAAAATTATAAATTTTCCTGTTTGGTCGTTGTGATAGGAATAGTTGTTTCCGCTGCGACAACCCTTTGCTCGACCCTGTTTATACGCTCGCTTATAGACGATTACATAAAGCCTCTGACCGAGCAGGCGATACCCGACTACGCTCCGCTGGCGCAGGCTCTGGTCACCTTGGCGGCTGTGCTGCTGGCGGGGATAATCGCTGCCTACGGCTACAACCGAATTATGGTAAACGTTACGCAGGGCACCTTAAAGAGACTTCGTATAGAGCTTTTCCATAATATGGAATCGCTTCCCGTAAAATACTTCGACACTCATGCTCACGGCGATATTATGTCGGTGTACACCAATGATATAGATACCTTAAGACAGGTTATAAGCCAAAGCTTTCCGCAGCTTATAAACTCTACTATTACCTTTGTTTCCACCTTTGTGAGCATGATAGTGCTGAGCGTGCCCCTTACTGTTATGGCGGTGGTCATGGCGGCTGTTTCAATGCTTGTTACCGTTAAATTCAGCGCGCTTTCCTCAAAATACTTTGTCAGCCAGCAAAAGGACCTGGGCAGAGTTAACGGCTACATTGAGGAGATGATCGAGGGTCAGAAGGTGGTAAAGGTATTCTGCCACGAGGAAAAGACTCTTAAGCAGTTTAGGGAGCTTAACGGCAGCTTAAGAGAAAGCGCCAACAACGCCAATAAAATAGCCAACATCATAATGCCCGTAAACGGCAACCTGGGAAACATAAGCTATGTGCTTTGCGCAATACTGGGCGCGCTGCTTGCTCTTAACGGGCACTGGGGCTTGACTGTCGGCACCTTGGTTACGTTTTTGAGCTTAAACAAGAACTTTTCAATGCCGATAACTCAGATAAGCCAGCAGATAAGCAGCATTGTTATGGCAACGGCGGGCGCGCAGCGCGTCTTCGATATGGCGGGAGAGAGACCCGAGACCGACGAGGGCTATGTGGAGCTTGTTACCGCAAAGGAAAACGGAGACGGTACCCTTACCGAAACCGACGAAAGCCTGGGCGTTTGGGCGTGGAAGCACCGTCATTCCGAGGACGGCTCCGTTACCTACAAAAGGCTCGAGGGTGAGGTTGTTTTTGACGGCGTGGATTTCGGCTACAGCGAGGATAAGCCTGTGCTTCACGATATCGTGATGACCGCCGAGCCCGGGCAGAAGATCGCTCTCGTGGGAAGCACGGGCGCGGGTAAAACCACCATTACAAACCTTATAAACCGTTTTTACGACATTCAGGACGGAAAGATAAGATACGACGGCATCAACATAAACAAGATCAAAAAGGACGATCTGCGTCACAGTCTCGGCATGGTATTGCAGGATACGCACTTGTTTACGGGCACGGTCATGGACAATATCCGTTACGGAAAGCTGGACGCCTGCGACGAGGAATGTATCGCGGCGGCGAAGCTGGCTAATGCGGACGGCTTTATAAGGCGTCTGCCCGAGGGATATCAAACGGTAATTACGGGAGACGGAGCCAATCTGAGCCAAGGACAAAGGCAGCTTCTCGCCATAGCCCGCGCGGCGGTTGCCGATCCCCCCGTGCTGATCTTGGACGAGGCGACCTCCTCGATAGATACCCGCACCGAAAAGCTTGTACAGCAGGGCATGGACGCTCTTATGACGGGCAGGACCTCCTTCGTTATCGCGCATCGGCTTTCAACGGTTCGCAACGCCGACTGCATAATGGTCATGGAGCAGGGCAGGATCATCGAAAGAGGTACTCACGATCAGCTTATCGAGCAAAAGGGAAAATATTACCAGCTCTATACGGGAAATGAGATATAAAGACCGCACCCATAGGAAAAAACTATTTCTATCAATAAAAAAATAAAACTTGCTGTAATGAAAAAAATATGGTATTATTAAAAGAAAAAAGGACGTGATAAAATGAAAACCACCGATATTTTTAAAAAGAAAAGAGTTTTTTCCTTTGAGGTCTTTCCTCCCAAGCGCACAATGCCCGTTGAGACCGTTTATAATACCTTGGAGGAGCTGGCGGAGCTGAAGCCCGATTTTATTTCGGTCACCTACGGCGCGGGCGGCTCGGCAAGCTCGTATACCATCGAGATAGCCTCGAGGATAAAAAACGGGTATAAAATAGAAAGCGTTGCGCATTTGCCTTGTCTGTATCTCTCCGAAGAGGAGGCAAAAAAGGTGCTGGAGAGGCTCGGGCAGGAGGGGATAGAAAACGTGCTTGCTCTAAGGGGAGACCGTTCTCCCGATTTTGAGCCCAAGGAGCGCTTTCATCACGCCAGCGACCTTGTTTCCTTTATCAGAGAGACAAGGGGCGATATAAATATATTGGGCGCCTGCTATCCCGAGGGACACACGGAATCAAAGGACAGGATCGACGATCTGCGAAATTTGAAAAAAAAGGTGGACGCGGGGGCAAGTCACTTGGTGTCTCAGTTTTTTTTCGACAACAATTACTTTTTTGATTTTCTGGAAAAGGCGCGCATAGCGGGAATAGAAACGCCGATAGAGGCGGGCATAATGCCCGTTACCAACAAAAAGCAGATAGAGCGTATGGTAAGCCTTTACGGCGCCTCGCTGCCCGACAAGTTCCTTAAAATAATGAACCGCTACGAGGATAAGCCCGAGGCAATGCGCGACGCGGGAATCGCTTACGCGGTGGATCAGATAGTCGATCTTGCGGCAAGGGGCGTTCAAGGGATACATTTGTATACAATGAACAACCCTTACATAGCAAGAAGGATATCCGAGGCGGTGAGAACGCTGATAGAGGCTTGAGTAAAAAATTACTTCATAAGCTTTTCGGACAGCCTCATAATTTCGGGAGCTAACTTTTCTCTTTTGCGTTTTGCCATTCGCTTATAAAGCGGGTATGCGGCCGAAACGGCTGCGATCCCGATAATTCCGATTACAATGCCGAGTATAAACAACGCGTCTGCCCATACCATTGTGCAGCACATACCGACGCCCAAAATAAGAATACCGATAACTCCTAAGGTCATGGAGACGAGAGATGCTGTTTTCGCTGCGCTTGCGTCTAATCTGCGAAGCTGATCCAGCGTCGTTTCCTCCTTCTCCTTAGGAGCGTATTTTTCACGAATACGGCGTATCTCCTCCTGTTCGCCCGCCGAGTAGGTGTAGTTAAATTTTTCATCTTTGCTTGTCATGATCGTTTCCGCCTTTCTTGATTTTGATTTATTTTAACAGCTTTATATTTAACAAATGTTTAAGTTATGTTTCCGTTTTGTTAATTTTGAGATTTTTAAGCTGTCGGTTGGCTTTCACGGTCATAAATACCGCCATTGCGACAACAACGGTGCAGACTGCTCCTCCCGTTGCTCCCGTCATGGCTCTGCGGAAATACGGGTTGTCGTTTTCTCCGAATCGGGCAAGCATTGCCGTTTCCAACGACAGCAGCGAAACCATCGCCGCCACAAGGTCTATCGCTTTTGCCGCCGATAGTATCGGACTGTCGTGCCTGCGTGTCTTGACCACCTTTACGACGGCGGTTATTACCGCATAAAACGAATACATTGCCATTGCGTAGATCAATATGCCGGGATAATCGAAGCCCTTGCTACGATGCACCATAAAAATAACTATCCCCGCAAGAGCTTGATTCATCAAAAGCAGCATAAGCCCGCACAGACGGTATCTTTTAAGCTCCGTGACTTTATCGCTTGTATTTACCCGTCTTATCAGCATTAGCCGCATAGCCGCCAGCAGGCTGTAGTAGACCGCAAGCGCAATGAACCAGGCGGAACGGTAATAAATCCCCGAAAACATCTTTATTACGATATACAGAAGATTGATAAAAAAGCCCTTGTAAAGCGATATACCCGTGCGGAAGCGGATATCCTTCAGAAATTTTTCCCCTACAGCGGAAGCTTGCAGCTTTTTCATCGGAGAGCTGCCGAGGATATACTGCTTCACCTTTTCCGCTGCCGTTTTTATGTATTTCAGTCCCGTTAAGGAAACGACCAGCGCGTAGGCGGAGGCTGTGTAGGAGGCAATGGCGACAGCCCGATTCTGAACGTCGAGCACGGCAGCAGCCAGCACAAACCCGAAGCCGAGGATCGCCGCCAACACGGTAGGAAGAGGCGGCAGGCAAAATATCCGCTTTATAAGCCGCTTAAGTCTTTCCATATCCCGACCTCCCGATTTTTACGGTAAAGGTGCTTCCCCCGCCCACCTCGCTTTGCACGGATATTTCTCCGCCCACGATATCCATAACGCGCTTCACAAGCGCCAATCCGAGCCCGTTTCCTTGTGCGGCATGAGAGGTGTCTCCTTGATAAAATTTTTCAAAAATATGCTTTCCCGTTTCCTCCGACATACCGCAGCCTGTGTCGGAAACGCTGACGACCGCGCAGCCGTTTTCGGTTTTCAAGGACACCGATACCTTTCCGTTGGGCTCGGTAAACTTTAACGCGTTGGAAAAAAGATTGTTCCATACCGGCTCCAGCAGCTCGGGATCGCTTTCTACCGTTACGTCCTCTTCTATCTGCGTTTCTATCTCTATGTTTTTTTGCTCCCAAAGTCTCTCAAAGCTCAAAAGGCTTTCGCGCAGCTGCTCGCCTAAATCGTAATTCCTTGCTTCGGGATAAAGCTGTTGAGTTTCAAGCTTGTTCAGCTTTAGGATATCGGTGATAAGCGACGCTAACCTATTTGAGGAAGCGGTAATGCTCCTTGCGTATTCTAAGCGCTTTTCCTCGGGCAGATCGGGGCTTTGAAGCATTATTGCGTAATTCTGCATTACCGCCAGCGGCGTTTTTAACTCGTGAGACACATTGGCAATAAAATCGGTTCGCAGCGTTTCCAGCCCGCCGAGCTCCTCCGCCATACGGTTAATGTGATCGATGATAATGTCAAAGCCTCCCGCGTCGTTAAACAAATAAGCCGTCTCTATGCGTGCGGAAAAATCTCCCCGCATAATTCTTTCCGAAGCGGAAATGATCTCTTTAAGGGGACGCTCTACCGTAAGCCTGCGGCGTATGACGTCCACCGCCGTGCACAGAAGGCTCAAGAGTATCACATTGCCGAAGGTGAGCGCTGCGGCGCGCCTGATATTCTCTTTTGTAAAGGCAATATCCATAGAGCTTTGCATCAGCACAAGAAACAGCGTCATACAGCAGGTGGTTATAAAAGCGATCAGCGAGAACAGCACGGCGCAGCTTTGCAGAGCGATCAGCACGCGGTTTCGTCTCGGTCTGCCGTTCATAGGATCACCGCCTTATAGCCGAGCCCGTGAACGGTTTTGATCTCAAACTCGGTACATTTCTCAAATTTGCTTCGCAGCTTTGTCATATAGACGTCAACGGCTCTCGGAGCGGTATTGCTTTCCGAATCCCAAAATTCGTCCATAAGCTGAGCGCGGGTAAAGGTCTTGTTTGGATAGGAAAGAAGCTTAAAAATAATGTTAAACTCTCTTGCCGTTAACAAAACGGGCTCGTCTCTATAAACCGCCGCGCGCTCGTCCATATCCAATGTCAGCCCGCCCACCGTAAGCCTGCGCGAGGCGGCGATCTTAGCCCGCCGCAGCAGCGCGCCTATCCGCAGGAGCAGCTCATCGGGATCAACGGGCTTTACCATATAATCGTCTATTCCGATCCGATATCCCTTTTGCTTGGAGGCAAGGTCGTCCCGCGCCGTCATAAACAGAATGGGTATCTCCTCATTAAGCGCGCGCACCGCTTTGGCGAGCTCGAAGCCGTCAATATCTGGCATCATAATATCGGACACGATCAGATCGAAGCTGTCCGCATACATAGCGTTGTACGCTTCATTGGCGCTGAGACAGCCCGCCGCTTCATACCCGCTTTGGCTAAGAAAGGAGCAAACGGTACGGTTCAAGTCCCTGTCGTCTTCCACGACCAATATCTTAAACATAAAATTCCTCCCCCTTTTTCTCTTATTATACCATAAAAATGTTAAAGTTTTGTTTAAATTTTTACGTTTTTTGCAAAAATTTCAATTATTTTTGGGGGAGCCACAACATCAAGCTAATAAATTTGTACCGCTGTCAACTATCAATTATTATGTAAAAAAACACGACCCGTTTTCGACGGATCGTGTTTTTTAGCTCTTTTTAATGCGTTTTCACAGCTTGATCATATATCCCGAATTTTTCATTTGAAGTCTGAGCTTATCGGATATAAGCGCGATAAATTCGGAATTGGTGGGTTTTCCCTTCGTATTCCTTATAGTATAGCCGAAGTAGGAGTTTAAAACGTCCACATCGCCTCTGTCCCATGCCAGCTCGATGGCGTGGCGAATGGCGCGCTCAACGCGCGAGGAGGTGGTTTTGAATTGAGCGGCAACGCTGGGATAAAGGAGCTTTGTAACGCAGTTTATCATCTCGGTGTTGTTGACGCTGAGCATAATGGCGTATCTTAAAAAGTGATACCCCTTTATGTGGGCGGGAATACCTATCTGATGTATGATATCGGTCACAACACATTCCAGATCCTGCTGTTCGGGAGTCTCTCTGACCGCGCTTTCAAAGTTAAGGTTTACCGCCGCGCTTCTTTGACCCGCTTCGGAAATACATTTTACCAGCTTGCTCACGTCAAAGGGCTTGACAAGAAAACCCGAGGCGCCGAGATACATTGCCTCCTCGCGCACCGAGGTCATCTCGTATTCGGCGGTGATTATGATAACGGGAAGCTTGCCTGTCTTTTTCATCTCCTTGATAACGCCGATGGCGTCAAGTCCCGACATTTTCGCCTCGATTATCATTACATCGGGGGCAAAATCCTTTGCGTATTGCAGCAAGGTCGCTCCGTTAGCCTTCCTTGTTACCGCAAACGCGCCTGCGGATTTAAAGGTGTTTGCCCATGATATGCCCTGTTCGGGGATATCGTTGCCAATCAAAATTTTTGTGCTTTCCATTGCTTTTCCTTTCATAAGTGGATTAGACATCTTAAACATTAAAAAAATATCCGCTTGATATTTTGCATTAGACCAATTCTATATCAATTCAGTTTTTGAAATTGCACTTGAAACGATAATTTTTAAACTTAATTTTGTTTAATAACAATTATTGAATACAGCACAGGATCATATCTTAATTGTACCGGGTTGGCTCTGCTAACGCTTAATTCTCTGTCTTTTAAAATAATAACATTAAATTTAAATAAAATCAAGATAAAACCGTAAAAAAAGTTTATTTTTATTGTAAATAACAAAAAACCGCATTTACAAAGGATATAAAGGCGGTTTTTACAGTAATTTAGTTTAAGAAATAGAACGGGTTAAGCAAAATTATACGTTTATTGAAATTTTTTTGGAAAAAATAGTCGAAAAATGTCGGGGCTAAGCGGCTTCGTCAAGGTTGGTTTCCTTTTTCAAGCCCGACGATATATCGTACATATTTTCGACAAATACGGCATAGCCGCGTGAAATGTCGTTAACAAAAACATGAGTCACCGCGCCTACAATTTTTCCGTTTTGGATGATCGGGCTCCCGCTCATGCCTTGGACGATACCGCCCGCCTTTTGAAGCAGTTCCTCGTCGTCAATGCGTATCACCATATTTTTTACCGCCGAGCTGCTGTTATAATCCACCTTTTCGATAATTATGCCGTAGCTTTTGGGCGTCATTCCGTTTAAGGTAGTTAAAATGCTTGCTTTTCCTATTTCTATCTCCTGCTTGAACGCCATAGGCAGAGCTCTTTTTTCGGGAATGCTCCTGCTGTACCCGAATACGCCGCAGTCGGTGTTTAAAAGTATACTTCCGCTGGCGGAGGCGGACATAAAGGTGCCGCAGAGCTCTCCGGGGCGTCCGTTAACCCCCTTTACAACGCTGTTTACGCATACGGGCACCGTTTCTCCGTAGGACAGGGGCAAAAGCGTGCCCGTGTCCGCGTCGCAGACGGAATGCCCCAAGCCGCCGTAGCTGCCGTTTTTCCCGTCGTAATAGGTAAGCGTTCCTATGCCTGCGCAGCTGTCCCTTGTCCAAATGCCTAATTTATACGTTTTGTCGCTGACCGATCTTTCGGGGGTAACGGTGAGGGTAAGTCTTTCTCCCTCCCGCAGCAAAACGATCTCCGTTCGGCTTCCGTTTTTCTGCACCGCCTCGGAAAGCTGAGCAGCCGTGTCGGTCTTTACTCCGTTTACCGAGATTATCACGTCTCCCGTCAATATCCCGCCCTCGCGGGCGGGCGAACGGAGTCTTTCTTCTCCCTCAACGCTCCCGTAATCCGTCACCATAACTCCGTCGGTCATCATTTTAAGCCCGAAGGCTTCTCCCGAGGGAATGAGACTCGGCGTTTCGGTTCGCCTTACCGTAACGTTTTTTATGGGTATTACTCCGTACAGCATAAGCGTCATTTTTTGGCTTGCCTTTCCTCCCGACGAGACAGCAACCGATTCCCCGACGGCGTTTTTTACCGTCACCGCGGGACAGGCGCCCAAGCCGAAGCTTCCGAAGCCGTTTTCGTCACGGTAAAAATTGTCTGGCAGAGCCGCGGTATAGAAGCCTATTTGCAGGAATAATACTACTGTGAGGGAAATTAAACAAAAATATATTCCAAATAAAAATTTTTTTAAAATTTTCATATAGGTTTTCCTTCCTTTTGCGGTTATGACCGCCGCTTTGTCCGCAAAGCTCGGCGGTTTCCGATAATAATATCTGCAAAAGACGTTTCGTTTATAATAGGAAGTTTTTAAAATTTCATATTGCCTTTTTTGAAAAAATATGCTATCATTTATTTTTAGAGCAATGTTCTGAAAGGACAAATATATTATATGAAGATCGCAATAAATATTTTAAAGGTACTTGAGATTATTATTACCGCAGTATGGGGAATAATATTCGGTATTCTTACTCCTTTGGTGCTGATGTCACCCGATATAGTTGTTGAAAGCATATCGGGACACTACATTTTGTGGGTATGGATAATAAACTCGGCGCTTTGCTACTGCGTGGGCACCATTATAGTTATGCTGAGCTGCTACAAAACGGCGCTTTGCTTTCACGGGGTGGGTCTTATCGTTTCCCTCTTTATTTACGGCACTTTTCAGGGGCTGTACGAGGGGATAGACGCTCAGAATCCCTCGGTGCTGTATATGCCGGTGATCCTTGTAACGTTTTTGACTCTTGCCATAACGGTTATCGCAAATTACAAAAAAATCAACGAGCGTTTATCGACCGTAAAGGAAAAAAAATACGAGGCTGCTCCTTCCGTGCTCGGCGGACAGTATGAAATGAAGCGGGATGATCGCGGCGGCAGGAGCGAAAAAAAATAGCAGTTTTAGTATAATTTATACTTTAAATTACAAGGAGCAGAAATGTACGACTACATACTTTTCGATCTGGACGGCACCGTAACGGACCCTTTCGAGGGGATAACCAAGTGCGTCGTTTACGCTCTTGACAGCTTGGGAGTAAAGATCGCCGACCCGAAAGAGCTTTGCTGCTTTATCGGACCGCCTCTTTTCCAACAATTCAAGACCTTTTGCGGCTTTGACGACGCGCAGGCGGCGGAGGCTGTCAGAAAATACCGCGAAAGGTACGAAAGCATAGGCTGGAGAGAATGCAAGCTAAACGAGGGCGTTGCCGAGCTGCTCGCACGGCTTAAGGAAACGGGGAAAAAGACTGCGCTGGCGACCTCTAAGCCCGAAAAATTCGCTAAGCTTATTTTGGAATATTTCGACATTGCAAGGTATTTTGACTTTATCGGCGGCGCGGAGCTTGACATTAACGGACGAAACGGCAAAAAGGAAATTATTGAGTATGTTTTATCGGCTTTGGGAGTAACGGACAGGTCGAGGGCGGTCATTGTGGGAGACACTCTTTACGATGCCGAGGGCGCAAAAGCGGCGGGTATAAGCTGCATCGGCGTTTTGTGCGGCTACGGTACCCGCGAGGAGCTTCGGGAGCACGGGGCGGACCCGATATTTAATAATATGAAAAATATAAAGCTGTAAAACCGACTTTGCGCAGCCCATTGCCGCAGATATTATTAAAAATATATAACTGTAAAACGCCAAAATATTACTTGCATACTCCTTCCGAAAAGAGAAAAAATACATACAGGCTGTAAAAAAACGCGAATATGAAAGCGATTTTTTGCCGCCTCCCCCAAAAGATTTTTTAAAAGGAGAAAACCGAAATGGGAACAGAATTTGCGAACCGTTCTATCGAATGTACGATAAATAACTGTAAACACCACTGCTGCTGCGATAACTATTGCAGCCTCGAGAGAATAAAGGTGGGCACTCACGAAAGCGATCCCACCGTTATACCCTGCACCGACTGCCAGTCCTTCGAGCTTAAAAAGGGCTGCTGATCCGAGACGACGAGAAAAGGCTATGGCTGTAAAAAAACGACCTGTCAGAAACAGGTCGTTTTTTTACAGTAATTGACAATTGATAATTGACAATTAAGGTGTCGGCTTCGCCGACGAATTTTGATTTTTGCGGTATAAATTTATAAGCTTGATGTTAGTATAACATTATCATAATGAATTTAGTTAAATAATGCACAAGCGTAAATTTAAATAATGCGGCGAAGCCGCTCCACAATTATCAATTTTTTAAAGTTTTGGGATAGTTTTTTTACACCCCCCTTTTTTCGTCATTATAAAAACGTTCCTTATGTTTCCCCAAAATTCAAAGCAGAAAACGGAGAAATCGTTATGACAAAAGGAAAAAGCGCACATCTTAAAATGAAAATAAGCATTGAATAAAAAGCAGAATGAGCTTTAATTAAAGTTTAATAAATCATTATAAAACGTTGGCAGTTATAATTCTAAGCGCCTGTATTTAAAAAAACGGAGTACCGACTTATATTCTAAAACTATTTCCAAAGCGAGGAAAAGGGGGAGGGTTGGG
>JAMPHV010000057.1 GCA_023663265.1 Bacteroides sp. | reverse complement strand
GATTTTTCAAGCTATATTTTTTAGCTTCATTTAAAAAGGTATTGCGGTGCTGTTCGTTTCTGAATTTCATAGTTTCCTCATTTCTTTCGTTTAAATATTGGGTTTTCTGCATAAAGGGTACTTGCTTAAGTTTCAGCACTGCCTGTTCAATCTCAAGCAGCAAAATCTGCTCTTCAAGCTCTCGGTATACCTTTTCGCCGTACTTGGGCGGAAAGTTGGGAACATCCTGCATAAAGGCTTCAAGCTTTCGGAGTTTTGGATTTTGAATAAATAACATGATCTTTCTCCTTTTTTTGAAATGAAAAAAGCCAACCGCTTTTTAAAACGATTGGCTTTTATATATCAGCAGAATTACTTCTGTGATTTTTTGAAAATAAAAAAAGCCTGTGAGTAATTTCTTAAAGAAATCAATCACAGGCGGGTCTATGCAATATGTACAAAAAGCAAACAAAAAATTTTGTTGTTATTAAGGTTCAAATCCCCCAAAAATCTTTTTGGTAACAACCCTATGAAACAGAAAAACGTCTGCGCTTGATCTCTCAAAACCGAGAAACCACTCACAGACGTCCTATACAATTTAAACAAAAACCAACAAGAAAATTTTACCAAAAATTTTTTAGGGGGTTCGATTCCTTTTTCGTGTCGAAAATATCTACGGATTCGCATTTCTGTTTTTCACAAGATTTATGCCCACAAATGGCTTTGTACAGCCGTTTGTGGGCATAATATCTTTTTTGTAACAATTAGATGGCGGAGATGGAGAGATTCGAACTCTCGAAACGCTTTCACGTTTACATGATTTCCAATCATGCGCCCTCGACCAGCTAGGCGACATCTCCGTATAGGTCGAATTTACAATGTTTTTGTCAAATTACTATCCTAAAAACCCTAATTAAAACGCAGCGCAACACAATCGGTCTCGCAAATATACCCATTTGAACGGGCGATTGCTTTTAATCGGCGTTTCTTTTGATCTCTGCAAGCATTTAACGAAAAACATTATATCATAACTTGATTTTTTTGTCAACACCTTTTTTTAATTTTTTCCACGTATTTTTGAAACAATTACGGTTGTCTCAATAGTGCAGAATGTACAAATTTAACAAAATCTATTGCATTTTATTCCGTCATTATGATATAATTACCAATGACGGATCACGGATTATAGACGATTTAATTGTCAGTATAAAATTGAAAATAAGAAAGGAATGAAACCAATGGTAAACGGCAGAAAAATCACTGCGCTGACGCTTGCGGCGGTAATGCTCTGCGCTTCTCTTTCGGGCTGCGGCGGCGGAGAGAGCGCGGACGGAAAGTCAAATCCCGTGGCGGTGGACGAATTCGGCGACGTGGATATGGAAGCGGCGCTTGCCTACGAGACCGATGTGGACGCGCTGCTGGAGAAGCTTGAAGCTAAAGAGGTCGATCCCTCCAAGCCTGTGTCGGAAAACTCGAATAAAAAGACCCTTGAGGTGTTTAATTTCCTCAGAGAAAATTACGGCTCCAATACCATTACCGCACAGCAGATGTTTAATACCAAGCAGCTTGAGGACGCGGTCTACTACAAATATACCGACGATCTGCCCGCTATTAAGGGCTTTGACTTTATTTTCATTACCTCGAGCGGAGACGCCACCCAAGTGGACGACGCTATCGAATGGCATACCAAGTCCGGCGGTCTTATCACCATGACCTGGCACTGGAACGTGCCGAGGGACATTGACAATCCGAATATGGGTAAAGCCTTCTATTCGGACGAGATAACCAACTTTTCCCTGCAAAATGCGGTCACACCCGGCACAAAGGAATACGAGGTCGTTATACATGATATCGACCTTATCGCGATCCAGCTCCAGCGCATGGAAGCCGCGGGGGTACCCGTTATTTGGCGTCCGCTTCACGAAGCCTCGGGCGCGTGGTTTTGGTGGGGCGGAGTGAGCAGAGACGGAAGCACCGAGGACGCTTACAAAAAGCTTTGGTATACCATTTTTGACCGCCTTGAAAATTATCATAAGCTGACTAATCTTATTTGGGTGTGGAACGGACAGAGCTCTCGGCTCCAGGTAAATCCCAACACCTACGATATAACGGGGACCGACGTTTATCCCACCAAGGAGGATCACTCCCCGCAGCTCAACAAGTACAACGAGCTGAAGGAAATGACATACGACGGAAAAATGATCGCTCTCACCGAATGCGGATATATTCCCGATATAAATGAAATGCGTGAAAAAAATGCGATGTGGCTTTACAGCATGCCCTGGAACGGTGATTTTATATACCGCGGCACGGGCGGCTCTCCCGAGCTTGACGGCAACGGTATGCCCTATATCAATACGGAGCGCTTGTCGGAGGAATTTTTGAAGGAATATATGGCAAGCGAAAACGTTATAACCTGGAGCAAGCTGCCTCAGTGGGAGGGAACCGAAAAAAATATTCCCGAGGACCTTGACCTGCTGTTTAAGCTTGCGGAGCTGGCGGCGCGTGATTAGGACCGATTTGTAATTTACGGTTATTTGCAGCAGTGTCATTGCGTCTCGTTTTTCTACGGAGGAAATTGTCAAAATGGAAAAAATCATATCTTGTTCAAATTCTCGGGCTGTTATCAACAGCAAGGGCGCCGAGCTGAAATCGTTGGTGCTTGACGGAAAAGAGCTTATGTGGGAGGGAAATCCCGTGTTTTGGGGC
Organism: Bacteroides sp.; assembly: GCA_023663265.1. GTDB lineage: Bacteria > Bacillota > Clostridia > Oscillospirales > Ruminococcaceae > Ruminiclostridium_E. Next base: position 12,320 of record JAMPHV010000057.1, on the reverse strand, counting down.
AAGACCTCGCCCGTGCTTTTCCCGTCGGTAGGCGGTCTTAAGGGAGAAAAAACCATTATTGACGGGATAGAATATCATATGACCAAGCACGGCTTCGCCCGCGACAACGAATTTGAGCTTGCCTATGAGGGGAATTACGAAAGCGACGCACAAAAGAGCATAGTCTGCTTTTCGTTTCATGAAACGGCGGAAACCTTAAAAATGTTCCCGTTTAAGTTTAATTTTTCGATGCAGTATCAGCTTACGGAAAATAAGCTTGAAATCATTTACGAGGTCGTAAACAACACATCCGTTTCCATGCCCTTCTGTATCGGCGCGCACCCTGCCTTCGCCTGTCCCGCAGAGGGAAAAAGCTTCGAGGATTACCGCCTTGTGTTCCAGGAAAAGGAAACGGTGTGCAGTCCCGTGCTGGACGTTAAAACAAGGCTGTTTAAAGAAAGCGGCGCGGTATGGAGATTAAAAAACAGCAACGAGTGCAAATTGTCCTATTCGCTGTTCGACAACGACGTGCTGTATTTTAGGGGTATCGCTTCGAAAAGCGTAAGCTTGCTCGACAACGAGGATAAGGGGATCAAGCTCTCCTGGGACGGCTTTTCGTCCTTGGGAGTATGGACCCCCGCGGGAATGAAAGCGGGCTTTGTCTGCATTGAGCCTTGGTGCGGCTGCGACGATTACGAAAATTGCAGCGGGGATTTCAGAGATAAGCCCGAGATACAGACCTGTCTTCCCGGCGCGTCTCGGTATTACGTATTGACTATCGAAACGGTTTGATACTATGCCTCACCGCTGCGCATAATATGGAAGAAAACCGCGTATGCTGTCCCATGCGAAAGGATAATTTTATGAAAAAAAGCGATATAAAGGCTCTCGTAGCTCAAATGACGTTAGAGGAAAAGGTCTCGCTGCTGACCGGCGCCAACGCCTGGAGCACCGTTGCTGTTCCCCGTTTAGGTATACCCTCGATAAATCTTTCCGACGGACCTCACGGCTTAAGACGCTGCGACGGCTTGGGCTGGGGGAAAAGCGTTCCCGCGACCTGCTTTCCTCCCGCCGTGCTGCTGGCGTGCTCCTTTGACGAGGAGCTGGCAAAAAAGCAGGGCGCGGCTATCGGCGAAGAGGCGCAGGCGCAGGACGTGCAGATCGTGTTGGGTCCCGCCAACAACATAAAGCGCTCCCCTCTCGGCGGGCGCTGCTTCGAGTACTGCTCCGAGGACCCCGTTTTGTCGGGTCATATAGCGGCGGGGATCATTGAGGGCATACAGTCCAAGAAGGTCGGCACCGCTCTTAAGCATTTTGCCTGCAACAGCCAGGAGACCGAGCGCTTTGTAATAGACGAGCTTATCGACGAAAGAGCTTTGCGCGAAATTTACCTTGCAAGCTTCGAGTACCCGATAAAAAAGGCTAAGCCCGCCTCGGTAATGTGCGCCTACAACAAAATAAACGGCGAATACTGTTCCCAGAACAGGCGGCTTCTTAACGATATTTTGCGGGAGGAATGGGGCTTTAAGGGCTTCGTAATGTCCGACTGGGGCGCAGTTGACAACAGAGCCCAGGGCGTTTACGCGGGTTTGGAGCTGGAAATGCCCGGAACGGGAGAGGAAAACAAGCGCGAGCTTATGAACGCGGTGAACGGCGAACGCGTTTCGCTGCCCTCAACCGATCCCAAATTCAAAAACAAGCTTACGGTCTTTCAGATAAACAAGGCCGTGACGCGGCTTCTTGAGGTCGTTTTTGCGCTTCACGAAAAGAAAACCGAAAAACCCTGCGATTATCCCAAGCACCATAAAACGGCGGTGGAGATCGCGAGGGAATGTATGGTGCTGCTCAAAAACAACGGCGCGCTGCCGATAAAGGGCGGAAAAACCGCGGTCATCGGTGAAATGGCGGTGAACCCGCGCTATCAAGGCGGAGGAAGCTCCTATGTCAACGCAATAAACGTTGCCAAGCCGCTGGACGCTATGGCGAAATACGGCGAGGTGGAGTATTCACAGGGCTACTCCCTGGAAAACGACAGGGATTACGATAAAATAAGCGACGCGGCGAAATTGGCGGGAAGCTGCGACAGAGCGGTCATAATCTGCGGTCTGCCCCTTTCCTACGAAAGCGAGGGCTACGACCGTTCCCACATAAATCTTCCCGACAGTCAGCTTAAGCTTATAGACGAGGTAGTACGCAGACAGCCCAACACGGTAGTGGTGCTGTGCAACGGCTCTCCTGTGGCAATGCCCTTTGTGGGAAAGGTCAGCGGGATACTTGAAGCGTACCTCGGCGGCGAGGGCGCGGGCGAGGCGATAGCCGACATTCTTTACGGAAAGGTAAATCCCAGCGGAAAGCTGGCGGAAAGCTTCCCCCAGTATCTTGAACACAATCCCTCCTACGGAAGCTTCCCCGGGGAAAACGGAAGAGTACGCTACTCCGAGGGTATATTTGTGGGCTACCGCTGGTATGAAAAGCACAATATCCCCGCTCTTTTCCCTTTCGGCTTCGGCTTGTCCTACACCACCTTCCGTTATGACGGCATAGAGCTTTCCGAGAGCAAGATCGATGAAAACGACGAGATAACCGTTACCGTTTCCGTTTCAAATACGGGCGCACTGGACGGCAAGGAAGCGATACAGCTTTACGTAAGAGAGGAATCGCCCCGAGTTTCCCGACCCGAAAAGGAGCTTAAGGCGTTTAAAAAGGTATTTATAAAGGCGGGAGAAAGCGTTCGCGTGAGCTTTACTCTCGACAGACGCTGTTTTGCATACTGGGACGATGAAATTCACGATTGGAGAGTTGACAGCGGAAAATTCACCGTTCTTGCGGGCGGAAGCAGCGATAACTGCCCCTTGACCGCCAATATTGAAATAAAGGCAAGGGAATATTTTAAGGAGCTTAGCGTCCACACCGTTTTTTCCGAGCTTAAGGGGCACCCCGACGGGGAGAAATTTATCGGCGAAATTTTGTCGGCGACGGGCGGAGAGCTAAAGCAACAGCTTGACAATATGCCGGGAGACTGGTCCTTAAGGACCCTTGTGTCGATGTGCGAAAGCAAGCTCACATTAACGGGGCTTGTCGATATAATCGAGAAGATCAACAGCAAGAGCTCCGACCCCGAATGAAAAGGAAAAGCAAAATGGAAAAAACCGCAACGCTTTTTTTGCCCACGGACAATTTGCTGAACCGCTGCGGCGCGCCTCTCGACGGGGAGGACAGCGAGCGGATATTTTCCTACGCCTCCTTTGCGGTCAAAAAAATGCTTCGGGAATGGGTAAAGCCCTACGGAAAGCTCAAGCTTTCGGTATTCGAGGGCATTTTTTCGGGAACAAGCTCCATAAGCGAAATTGTCGCGAAGAAATACGCGGGCTGCTCGCAGGCACAGCAGAAAGGTCTTATGTACTGCACGGTCCTTGACGAAATATGCAAAGGTAAGCCTGTGTTCCTTTTTCCTCTTTCGGAGGAAAAAGGAAAGTACAGGCTTTTGCCGCCCGTAAGGCTTTCCGTGGCGTTGGAGGGCGGCGCCGAGGGCTTGGAGAAGATCGCCGCCGCGCTGAAAAGATCGTTGGAAAGCAAAAGAAGCTATCCTCTTATCAGGGCGGTCCTGCCGTCGAAAAGAAAAGAGCTGATTATCAAAGCGGGGGCGGCTGCAATGAAGCTTTCGGAGGGAGAGCTGGCTTTTGTTACACGGTTCAACGAGGAGACCTTTTTCAAAAACGTGCCGATGAAGCCCTTTGAGGGAGGCAGACCCGAGCTTTCAGACAAATCGCTTTTGACGGCGTTCGCGGCATTGTATGCCATTACCTTTTTCGGGCTTTCCTTTCGCGATATTTACGCGGTAGAGGAGGTCTTCGGCTTTTCGGACAAGGACATACGAAAAAAGGACCTTGCCAAGCACGAGGCGGCGCTTAGGCTTTCCGAGGAGATAGGGGCGTGGGACGGTCGGGCGCTTTCCGACAATCTGCAAAAAATGGGCGAGGCGCTTCTGAGAGTGCCGCTGCCCGAAATAAATGTGAAGAATTTTCTTGTCCTGGCTGAAAACTATGTTTTCTACAACGCCGTCTCCGATATGGGGAGAGCCTATATAAAGGCGGCGGAGAGCGTTGACAATGAAAAATCGGCGCAAGCGCTGAAAAGAGCGGCTTTGATGGAGGATCACAGGTACGCCGCCCGACTTTGCGAGGAGCTCGCGGCGATGACCGAAAGCGGAGCGGTCAATATTTTAAGGGCGCGCAGCCGCAAAAAAGCCGAGGAAACGCGGAAAAGAGCCGAAAGGGAAAGAGCCGATGAGCGGGAAATGTAATTTGTGTCCGAGGGAATGTAATGCGGATCGAGAGAAAAATACGGGCTACTGCGGCGTTTCCGACAAGGTAAAGATCGCCAAGGCTATGCTCCATTTCGGCGAGGAGCCGCCCATATCAGGAGGAAGAGGGAGCGGGGCGGTTTTTTTCTCGGGCTGCAATATGCGCTGCGCTTTCTGCCAGAATTTTGAGATAAGTCATAACCGCTTCGGAAAAGAAATCTCGGTGAAGCGGCTGACGGAGATATTCCTCGAATTGCAGGACAAGGGCGCCGACAATATAAATTTAGTGACCGCCACCCATTATGCCGACAAGGCGGCAAAGGCGATAGAGGCGGCAAAGCCGAGGCTGAAAATCCCCGTTATTTTTAACTGCGGAGGGTATGAAAAAATCGATACCTTAAAAATGCTGGAGGGCTTGGTGGACATTTATCTGCCCGATGTCAAGTATTTCGACGACAGTCTCGCCCTAAGATATTCGGGAGCGGAAGATTATTTTGAACAGGCGTTCGCGGCGGTCGGCGAAATGGTGAGACAGACGGGAAAATATGAAGCGGACGAAAGGGGGCTGATGAAAAAAGGCGTGATAATTCGGCACCTTATACTTCCGAATCACTATAAGGACAGTATTTTGCTGCTCCGTCATTTAGCGGCTTTTAAGGATAAGGCGCTGATAAGTCTTATGCGGCAGTATTACCCCTGCGGCAGGGCGGCGGATTTCCCCGAGATCGACCGCAAGCTGACCACCTTTGAATATAAAAAGGTGCTGGAGGAGTGCGAAGCCCTGGGCTTTGACGGATTTGTTCAGGAAAAAAGCTCCGCCTGCGGCGATATGACGCCCGCGTTTGATTTGGAGGGAGTGCAGTAATATACCAACAATCGTTTCAACTCTGTTTTTTGTGTTGAAACGGTTATTGACATAAATTTAAAAAATCTATTGACTTTTCAAAATTTCCCTGTTATAATATTTTAAAGAAAACAGTAATCATTCCTATTATTGTTTCAAAAATACATAAAGGAGAACAAAAGCTATGAAGAAGTATATTTGCCCTATCTGCGGCTACGTTCATGAAGGAAACGAGCCCCCCGAAAAGTGCCCTCAGTGCGGCGCTCCCGGTTCCAAGTTCCAGGAGCAGAACACGGAAGAGCTTGTTTACGCCGACGAGCACAGAGTTGGCGTTGCCAAGGACGTTGATCCCGAAATACTCGAGGGTCTCAGAATGAATTTCACAGGCGAATGCAGCGAGGTGGGCATGTATCTTGCAATGTCCAGAGTTGCCGACAGAGAGGGTTATCCCGAGGTCGCGGAGGCTTATAAGAGAATCGCATTCGAGGAAGCGGAGCATGCCGCTAAGTTTGCGGAGCTTTTGGGCGAGGTAGTGACCGATTCCACCAAGAAGAACCTGGAGCTCAGAGTTGCCGCCGAGCACGGCGCTACCGCAGGCAAAATGGCTATCGCGAAGAAAGCCAAGGAGCTCGGTCTTGACGCTATCCACGATACCGTTCATGAAATGGCAAAGGACGAGGCAAGACACGGCAAGGCGTTTAACGGACTTTTGAAAAGATATTTTTAATAGTATAAATTTTTAATACTAATAACCATTTAAAAACGGATAAATCCGTTTTTAAATGGTTATTGTTATTTATAGGCATTTTACGCAGCGAAAACGGCAAGTCGCGCGTTACCCTCTTGAAAAGCTTCGCGCGTAATGGTAATATTGTTACGGGGGAGGCGATAGCGTGAAAATATCCATTAACATTGACCCAAGGCTTTCCGATACGGAAATAATCATAAATTGCGGCAGTGTTACCGCCGAGATCGAAAGCATCATTGACGCGCTTCGTATGGCGAACGATCAGCTTACGGTGATAAGAGACGGCGAAACTCACATTCTCGATATTTCGAGGATCGCTTATATCGAGACGGTAGACAGACGGACGTTCGTTTACACCGAAAACGACTGCTACGAATCGAAGCTCCGTCTGTACGAGATGGAGGAAAAGCTTTGCAGCGGCGGCTTCTTGCGGATAAGCAGATCGTGTATCGTTCGGCTGAAATACATTCGCTCGCTCAAAGCCGAGCTTGACCGCAGGATACGGATAACTCTCGAAAACGGCGAGCAGCTTATCGCGTCAAGGCAATACGCCGACGAGCTGAAAAAAAGATTGGGGGTAAATTAAATGGAGAAAAGCTTTTCGATATTTAAATTCTTGTCGCAGGTGTTTATGATATACGGCATAACCGTTGGTTTGCTGAATATTTTCTGCCTTTTGTTCGGTGACTCCGCTCAGAGCGTATCGACTATCTTCTCCTTGGGAAAAGAGGGCGTAAGCGCTGCCACAAGCTTTCAGTTTTTGTTGGCGATATTCGTAATAATAGGCTTGAGGGCGGTTTTTATGACTGATATCCTAATCAAAAAAATGCCGCTCGCCGCAAGGATAATAGTTATGTTTGCGGGAGTGTTAGCGGTCATTATCGCATTTGTTTTTTTGTTCGGCTGGTTTCCCGCGGACGTTCCGCTGGCGTGGATCATGTTTACAGTGAGCTTTGTTATAAGCTGCGCCGTAAGCACTCTGATATCGGTGCTGGCGGAGAAGCAGGAAAACCGCAGGCTCGAAGAGGCATTAAAGCGTTATAAGGAGGAAAAGTAATATGGAAACAGCGATCTCCGCGAATAATATCGTAAAATCCTTTTCGGGCAAAAGAGTATTGGACGGCATAAGCTTCAACGTCCCGAGGAGGAAGATATTCGGGCTGCTGGGTCCGTCGGGAGCGGGAAAAACAACGCTTATAAAAATACTTACGGGACAGCTCCGCAGCGACATCGGCACGGCGGAAATAAACGGCGTGAGCGCCGATAAGCTCACGGGCGGGGATAATAAAAAATTCGGGATAATGATGGACAATTTCGGGATTTACGAGCGCATGAGCTGTTATAACAATCTGAAAATATTCGCCGAAATATACGGAGTAAAAAACGAGGATATATTGCTTTCGCTGAAAAAGGTCGGACTTGAAAACGCGAAAAAAACGCAGGCGTCAAGGCTCTCTAAGGGTATGCGCAGCAGGCTTCGGCTTGCGAGGGCGTTTATGACGGACCCCGATATTTTATTTCTCGACGAGCCCACAAGCGGGCTTGATCCCGCCACCGCCGACGAGATACGCAAAATGATACTTTCGGAAAAAGAAAGAGGGAAAACCGTTTTTCTTACGACTCACACAATGACCGAAGCGGAAAAGCTTTGCGATGATATTGTGATGCTGAACGAGGGCAGGATAGCGGAGCACGGCTCTCCGCGCGAAATATGCCGAAAATACGATCATCGGCGTATGCTGAAAATACACCTGACCGACGGCTCGGATATAACGCTCCCCCACGATAAAAATGCGGCGGACAAGGTCGCGGAGCTTATCAAAAGCGGGCGCGCGGAAACCATACATACCGCCGAGCCCGATCTTGAAACGGTATTTTTTATTATTACGGGAAAGGAGCTCGAAAAATGAAAAACCTTAAGGCAATATTTATGAAGCAGATACTCGACACCGTCAAAAACAAAACGATCTTTATTCAGTTTTTGATGTTTCCGATAATGGCGATAATTATGGAAAACGCGGTAAAGCTTCCCGATATGCAAGAGCACTTTTTCGCGAAATTATTCTCGGTGATGTTCGTGGGCATGGCTCCGCTTACGTGTATGTCCGCGATCATCGCCGAGGAAAAGGAAAAAAATACGCTGCGCGTTCTTATGATGAGCAATGTAAAGCCGCGGCAGTATCTTACGGGAGTCGGCGGATATGTTTTTATTATGTGCATGCTCGGCGCGGCTGTGTTTGCGATGCTCTTGGAGTACGGCGGCGCCGAGCTTATAGAATTTATTTCGGCGATGACGGCGGGAATTGTTTTGTCGGAGCTTGTCGGCGCGGCGATCGGTATTTTCGCCAAGGATCAAATGACGGCGACCTCGCTTACCGTCCCGATAATGATGATATTTTCTTTTATCCCCATGCTGTCAATGTTCAACGAAAGCGTCAAAAAAATCGCGGTAATTATTTATTCGCAGCAGATAAGCGACATCATAAACGGGATAGGCGTATCCGAGACGTCGGGAAAAAGCGTTTTGGTCATAGCGGTAAATTTTGCCGTCGGACTTATATTGTTTGCGCTGGCGTATAAGAAAAAGGGGCTTGAATAAAGCCTATAGCTTAGCCGAAGCGTACCCCTCAATGCCTACGCCAAGCATTCGCATTATCTCCAGCTCGTCCGCCGCGTCTGTCAGAGCGTTGTGAAGCTCACGGTAGCTGCGGTCTCCGCTTAACATTCTGTAAATGCTCTCCACTCCGTAGCCGCGCTTTAATCTGCCCGTTGAGAAGCATTCAGCGGAGGAGGGTATTCTCTTGTTGTACTGTCTGTATGCCGCCAGTCTCATGATGTCGTACCATTCAAGGTGGCTAAGCTCCTCAAGATGACGGCAGTCAAAAAGAGCGTTGTAGGCAAAGACAGACGAAACGCCGCAGGACGAAAAAAAGCGCGTCAGTTCACGCATGACCGTTTCCCGCGAGCCCTCCAGATCGGGCTTTGTTCCTCCCGCATAAAGCGCGTGTGCATACATGCCGCCGTGCTCCTTAAAGGGGGTAAGTATAAAGTACCGTGCCTCCAAGGGCTTAAAGCTGTTCGGATCGGCAACGACCGCGCCGATCGACATGACCTCGTCGTGCCAGGTGGTTTCCGTATCTATAACGGCAAATCTGCTCATAACATTTCTCCGATCGTTTAAAAAAATCTTAGCTGTTCTCCTGCTCTTTTGTCCTCGAATTTATATAAATACTCGAATATTTCCTTGTTGTGGTGCATAAGCCCGTATTTTTCGCATTTCCTGTGAAAAAGTCTCATTAGCTCGGCGTTGTCGGGGCTGTTGACCTCGTAGGCGCCGCCGTAGGTATTTATGTATCGCTCCTTCAGCCCCGGGAAATGCTCGTCCAGTTTACCGTAAAAATATTCTCTGTTCCCCTCTCTCAAGGTCAGCCCCATTCCGAAGCAGACGACCCCCTTGACCCTTGCCTCGGCGCAGATATCCAGTATTCCCGAAATATTTTCCGAGGTGTCGTTTATAAAGGGAAGAATTGGGTCGAGCCATACCACGGTGGGGATTCCCGCCCCGTTCAGAGCCTTAAGCGCGTCAAACCTTTTCCCCGTGCCGCAAACCTTGGGCTCCAGCTTTTTGCACAGGGCTTCGTCGAGTGTGGTCAAGGTTATTTGCACAACCGCCTTGGTCTTGGAATTGATTTTTTGGAGCAGCTCGATATCTCTCAGCACTCTGTCGGACTTGGTCAGAAGGCAGACTCCGAAGTCGTACGCTTCTATAAGCTCCAGCGCTCCCCTTGTCAGCTTAAGCTTGTATTCCAGCGGGATATAAGGGTCGGTCATGGCTCCCGTTCCTATCATACATTTCCTTTTCTTTTTCCTTAAAACGTCCTCCAGCAGCTCCAAGGCGTTACTCTTCACCTCTATATCCTCAAAATCGTGCTCGATATGATAGCACCGACTTCTTGAATCGCAGTATATGCAGCCGTGAGAACAGCCTCGGTACAGATTCATTCCGTTTCCGCCCGACAATATGCTTTTTGCTTCGGTAAAGTGCATAAGCTTTTTCCTTTTCTTATCAAACAAATCGGTCCCCCGCCGTAAAGCGGGGGACAAAATACCCTTGCGCCGCATCATGGGCAATGTGCGCAAACAGAGTATTTCCGTAAATTAATATGTAACAATACCGTATTGGAATGTTCTTCTGTAATAATCGGTGGTGATATCCACCTTGGAGACGGGTCTGTCCTCGTCGGTGCTTACGATCATCATTCCGCCGCCTATGTAAATGCCGCCGAAATCAGCCTTGCCGCTTCCCTCGTACTCGAAAAATACCACGTCTCCCGCCTGAAGCTCGTCATAACCGATTTTTGTACCCATTTCCGCTATTTCAAAGGTAAGACGGGGGCAGACAATACCGTTTCGGTTAAGCACGTAGTATATAAGTCCCGAGTTATCGAATCCGCTCTCGGGGTCCGTGCCGCCGAAGTAAAAGGGCTTGCCCTCTTGAGCGGCTGCAAGCTGCACTATCCCGTTTCTGCCTTCGTTTTCGCCTGCTGCGTTTTCCGCGGGCGCTGCCGATTCCACCGCCGAAGCGTCGGGATCGCCCAAAACGGCGGTCTCGTGTCTTTCGGCAGCTTCGTCCTCTTCCGAGACTGCCTCGGCGGTAATATCGAAAGCAGTATCGAAATCAGTATCGGCAGGCAGGGTCTCCTCGGCGGCGGAAGCGGATCCTGTGCTTTCGCTTTCCGCAGGAGTCTCGGGAGTTGTCTGAGCCGACTCGGATATATTAACGGTAAGCTGCGGCATATCGCTTTCGGGAACGTCCGCGCCGCTTTCTCCGCTCGAGCAGGCAGTGAAAAGCCCGCAGATAATTGCGGCGGCTGCCGCTAAAGATAAAAATACGTTATTTCTTTTCATTATGATCATTCCTTCCCGCGCATCGTCGGTTTTTTTGTTTACCTTGGTATATATAATAAAACTTTTTTTCGACAAAGTCAATTACAAAACGGTTACAATTTGATTACAATTCGGTTACAATTTTTACCGACCTGTTCAACAGCTCGGACATCAGTGCCAGCAGCGCGGCGAACAGCAAAAGGTACGCCGGATACAGGAATATTCCCGCCTTGTCCGCCAAAAAACCGAACAGCGTCGGCATAAACGTTGTGCCCGTATAGGCGAACGCCATTTGTATGCCTATAATGGACTGTGAATTTTCTCTTCCGAAGTTGGCGGGAGTGGAGTGAATGATCGAGGGATAAACGGGAGCGCAGCCCAAGCCCGTCAGTATCAGTCCCGCCAAGGCGGTCGCGTCCGTCGGCAGAGGCAATAATATCAGCGCTATGCCGAATATCGCGGCGGAAACTCCTATCCGCACCAAGCCCTTATCTCCTATCCTGTCCGCGGCAAAGCCGCAGATAAATCTGCCCAAGGTTATTCCCAAATAAAAAAGAGAAGCAAACATAGCGGCGGTCTCCTCGGAGGTGCCTCTGTATTCGTTCAGATAGCTGCTTGCCCAAAGCCCTGCCGTGGATTCCAGGGCGCAGTAGCAAAAAAACGCCGTAAGCACATACGGAACGCCCTTTATCTTAAAGGCTCCCTTTAGCCCGACCCTGTTGGCGGTCCGTTCCTGCGCCGAATCGGTGCGCTTTTTCCAAAGAGGAAGGCTCAAAAACAGTATGGCAGTAAGCACAAGCTGTATGAGAGACACCGAACGATAGCCCGCCTGCCAGCCCATGCCCGAGGTCAGACAATATCCCATTATATAAGGGCTTGCGGAAGCGCCTACTCCCCAAAAGCAGTGCAGCCAGCTCATATGCTTTGAGGAATAATGCAGCGCCACATAATTGTTCAGCGCCGCGTCCACCGCTCCCGCGCCCAATCCGTAGGGTACGGCGATAACGCACAGCAGTATAAAGGAACCCGCCGCCGAAAAGCCGAACAGCGCGGCGGCGGTCATCAGCACGCTTACGGCGGTAACAAGCCCCGCTCCCATTTTTCGGGTAAGAAAATCCGAGGCGAGACTTGAGAAGATAGTGCCCAAAGCGATTATCATCGAGATTATCCCCATATATGACAAGGGCACGTTCAGCTCGGAATACATTACCGGCCAGGCGGAGCCCAACAGAGAATCGGGAAGCCCCAAGCTTATAAACGCGGCATATATTATTGCGACCAAAAGAGAAAACATTATACCACCTCTTGTTTGTTTTTGATCGGTACAACAAAGTATAACATATAAAGAAAATTTTTTCAATATCCTTATCCTTGACATAGGGACAGGATATTGCTATAATAAATCGAGCGTATTCGTAAAGGAGCAATAATATGGACATTGAAAGAATAGACAGCTACACCGACCCCCGTTTTTCAAAAGACGTGCTGCATCAGCACGGAGCATTTATTAGACCTCCTCGGAAACTGGAGAAGCGCCGTATGACGCAGCAATTTTGCCG
>JAMPHV010000056.1 GCA_023663265.1 Bacteroides sp. | reverse complement strand
TTTTTTAAAAATGCAGGCGCTTGGAATTATAACTGCCGATGTTTTATAATGATTTTTTAAGCTTTAATTAAAGCTCATTCTGCTTTTTATTCAATGCTTATTTTTATTTTAAGATGTGCGATTTTCCTTTTGTCATAACGATTTCTCCTTTTTTTGCTTTGAATTTTGGGGAAACTTAAATTATAACGAAAAAACGACCCGTTTTTGACAAGTCGTTTTTTTACAGCACAAAACCCGCCAAAACCAAGGGAACACAAGGTTTTGGCGGGTCGTATTTTATGGATTTTTTTCTACGCCCGAAGCGGCGGCTTCGCCTGCTTCTGTGAGGCTTTAACTGTGCACTTCGTGGGGCTTTGCCCCGCACCCCACTTCCTTTTTGGAACCCAAAAAGGAAGCGAAAAAAGTACCTGCGGCTGCGCCGCTTCTTTTTTTCTTTTTCTTTTTCCCTTTATTTTTTGCTTTTTTACTTTTTCAGCCTTGTGCTTATCTGCCGCCCGCCCTAAACTTTATCTCATTATCCGAATCCAAATAGAAAACCACGCCCGGGCTTTCAATATTATTATCATAAGTCGAATTATAAAGCTTAAGCGAGACCCCGGGGAAGCACTTCGTTTTAACTATAAGCTGAAGCTGTCTGCTTTTCGCAAGAATACGCTCGTTTTCGTCTATCTTTGCGGTCATCTCCGCAAGCGTGTTGCGCTCGTTCATTATGAAAAGAAACGCCTGCTTCCTCGCCTGCTCCTGCTGAGCCGTCAGCTCCTGTACCTGCCTCAATTGATTCAGCTTTTCGTACAGATTCTTGAGCTTTTTATAATTCTCCGTAAGTATCTTGAAATTGTCCGTAAGCTCATGATGACTCTTTAAAAGCACCGCCGTGTTGCCTAAGTTTATTACGGTCTTAGTGTAGCTGTCCGATCCCACCTGGCTTGCGGTAATGTTCTCGTAGGAAATGCATTCGCCCCCCACGATAATGCCCTTGCCCCCTTGGACAAGCACCTCGCCCTCGCTTCTGACGTTGCAGTTAACGAGCGATTTCGAGCGCAGCTGCCCTTTACAGTAAATGGTGCAGTTCTCCGCAAAGGACATAACCACGTCCCCCTCGCAGTTGAGCTGCGAATAAACCGCGCCGCTCTTTATTTCGATAGCCTGCGAGGCTTCGATAACGGCATTGGTGACATTTTCCTTGACGGTGACCCTTTTTCCTTTTACTCGGTAGCCCTCAAAAATGCCGCCCTTTATCATAACGTCGCCCACAAAGTCAATATTTCCTACGGACGCGTCCACGTGACCCGCAATGGTAACGACGGTGTCTACCACAAACCTGTCCTTGTCCCAGCGCAGATTTCCGTCGTCTGCGGCAAATATCTTGGTCTGATCGTTGCTGAGGATCGTACCGGGTCCGATAGAATAAACGGGAGGCTTTCCGGGTATCGGCTGTATCTCCGCGCCGCGTATGTCCAATCCGGGCGAGCCCTCGGTCTGATACTTTATCGTCGCAAGAAGAGCGCCCTTTTTTATGTTGCGTATTCTTCCCAGCTCCTTAAAGTTAACTATCCCCGTTTCCTCGTCGATAGTGGGCTTGAAGTCGTTTTTGGGCTCGTAGTTGTAAAATACCTGCCCGTTTTCCCCGTCCTTGGCGGGAATAGCCTCGGCAACAACAATGCTTTTATTATCGGGTAACGCCCCCAAATAGTCGTCAATGATCTTCTCGTCGATGCACTTCACCACGCCGCTTTTTCCGAGCTCTTTTATTATATCTTCCTTGGTAACGTCATGTCCGCCGTTTTTCGCTTTGGTAACAAGCACCTTCGCCCACATAAAATATTCGTCCACAAAGACGCTGACCTTACCGTTTAGGGAAATTTCGTTATATTCTTCTGCCATATCCAATTCTCCATATCAAGTTGCTTTTGATTCGATTGATTGATAAATATTTAACGGAAGCCCGCTCACAGAGGCGCCTTTTACTCCCGTGCGTCCTCTCTGTCGGAAAGCCGTTCAAGCTGTTCCTCCGTTTCCGAACCGTACAAAAGAAAAGAATTATTGTACGCTTGATTTGTTGCTTTACACACCTTAAGCGCTTTCTCCGCCTGCTCATACGCCTCCGCAAAGCCTGTTTCCGCCGAGGGCTCCGAGCCGGAGGCGCTGAAGGTGATATTTAAGGTTTTGTTCTCTATTTTCATGGGCTTTGAAAAAATCGGCAGCAGCTTGGCGATCTGGCTTTCGGGGTGGTCCTTTTCGTTCGCGGCGAGCATGCCGATCACAAAGGTATCGTCGTCGGCTCTTCCGACAATGCACTTGCCCTTTTGGTTTTCCCATAATATTGCTACGAATTTTCTCAAAACAAAATCGCCGAACTCATAGCCGTACTGGCTGTTTATAAGCCTGAACCGATTGATGTTTATCAATACCACAGCCTGCTTGCTTCCCGACGCCAACGCCTCGTCGTACTGCTTCCCCAGCGCCGACTTTAGAAGAGAGCCCGTAAGACTGTCGCACTCGGACTTGAAATGCAGGTCAAGCTCCTTGCCCTTATTTTCGTTAATGTTTACTATCCTGCCGATCACCTTTTCGACCTTGTTGTTCCGACAGGCGGTCACCTGCGCCTTATGCTCTACCCATATATAATCGCCCGACTTGTTTCTTATCTTATATTCATAGGTCATTATCCGCTCGGGCATTATCATCATATGGTTATAATCAAAAAATCTGTCCACAAAGCCCTCTCGGTAATCCGGGTGTATATTTTCCCAATAGGGGCGTCGCTCGCCGTCAAAGTCGCCCATGCTGCCGAAGCCGAGCAGCTCGCTCGCAAGGTCGGGGTTAAGGCTCACCAACCTGTTTTCGGGCACATCGACCTCATAAATAACGTCCTTGGCGCTTTCGGCAAGGAACCGCGATTTTATCTGTTCGCTTTCCAGTCTGCCCTCAAGCTCAGCCTCGGTATCTATGTCCTGTATTACTCCCACAATGGTCTTAAGCGAACCGTCGGAGCCTTCGACGCGATTTCCTCTTATTCTGACGGTAATGGATTTCTGCGGCGTCAGCATCAGCCGCGACACCAGCTCAAAGCCGCTGTTGGCTCCGCCCTGTATGCTCTTCACCGCTCTTTCGAGCTCGGGGAGATTTTGGGGACAAATATGATGACGTATATCCGTGCTGCTGTTCAAGGTGGTGTAGCCGTAGTTCTTTTCCCAATATTCGCCGTATCTGAAAACACAGCCGTCGTCGGCAATACGCCAGAATATTTCGTTGCAGACCTTAACGTCCGCGGAAACCACCGCGATATTATGACGCGCCTTCCCCGATATCTCGCTTTGCTCCGAGATCCAGCGGGAAAGCTGCTCGGGCAGCGGGTCCCCGCCGTTTAGCGACTTGAGCGCCTCCACGTCCTCCTGTGAGAAAACGGAAAGCACGCTGTCAAAGGAATCGGAAAAACGCTTTCTTATCCTGCTGACGGCAGCCGTCGAAAGCACGATCCATGCGGCGCAAATCGCCGCCATAAGCGGAACGAACCACAACAGCGCCCCCGTATCCGCTCCGCTTACTATGATCGCGATCGCGGTACAGGCGCAGACGAGTGAAAAAAGCACCGCCGTTAAAATATATATGGGTACAAGCTTTAATCTCAATGCTTTTTTCATGGGCTGTCATTCCTTCCTCGGGAAAATGCTTTCCTGCTTATATTATACTTTAAATTTGTTCAAATGTCAATATTATCGGCTCGAAGTTTAATAAAATTTGGTTATTTTTTAAATTTTTCGTCCAATGCCGCACATTTCGTGCGGCAAAAACGTTATACATTATGAGAGGGGTGTACGAGTTGAACGATTTAGCGAAAATATACGATAAGATATATCGTTATTGCTTTTATAAGGTGAGAAATTCCGTGACCGCCGAGGACTTGACCCAAGAAACCTTTCTCAAATTCTTCGCACAACAGCCGCGAATACGGCGCGGCGAGGATATGGCGTATCTGTACACGATAGCCAAGCACCTTTGCGCGGATCACTTTCGGCAAAAGCAAACCGAGGTACTGACGGAGGACTATCATACCGAGGATTTTGCCGATCAAAGCGATACAAAGATCGCCGTGCAAAACGCGCTCGCACAGCTTGACGAAAGGCAACGCGAGGTCATCGAACTGCGGTATATCGGCGAATTATCGGTGAACGAAACCGCGTTGGCTCTCAATATATCGAGGTTCGCTGTGTACCGCCTTGAACGCTCGGCTCTGAAAGAAATGAAAAAGCATTTGGAAGGGGTGTTGTAATGAAAATCAAAAAAGCATTGCGCAGCGCGTTTACGCCGCCCGAACCGCAAAACAAGGACAAATTCCTTAAATCGCTGAGGTATCCGAAAATGACATATTTTGAGTTTATTTTGTCTCAGATATGCTATATCCGCAAGCGGGTTTGGATATTCTCAATAATATTGCTGCCGATAACGTTCGGCACGGTTTGCCTTATTCCGAAAACCGAGATGTACGCTGTTTGGACGGTCACGGCGTTTATCCCGTTTTTGGCATTGCTCACAACAACGGAAATCTCGCGTTCAAACATATTCGGAATGTCGGTAATAGAGTCGGGGTGCAGATTTTCCCTGCCGCAGCTTGCGGGCGCGCGAATGATAATACTCGGCGTATGCAATTTCGCACTCATAGCTGTTATTGTGAGCTTTCTCGGCGTTCATTTGCCGCAAGGAACCGCAAAAACGGCTTTGTATATTTTTACGCCGTATATCACCGTCAACGGAATTTCGCTCGCTATTTTGAATAAATTCTGCGGCGCGGACGGCGTGTATATCAGCACCGCGGCGGCGATAGGCGTCAGCTTGGCGGGAGCGTTTTCGTTCGGAAAACTCGCTTTTGATACGCGTTTGATAAACGCCGTATGCGCAGCGCTTTGCGTTATCGGCGTTATCGTTACCGCCGTTCAAGTCCAAAAAATAATTATCGGAAAGGATGACCCTTATGGAATTAAAAATTGACCGTGTGAGCAAAAATTACGGCAGCAAGATAGCCTGTGACAGAATTTCCGCGACGCTGCACAACGGAGTTTACGGGCTTTTGGGGGCGAACGGTGCGGGCAAAACCACGCTTATGCGAATGATTTGCGGCGTTCTGAAGCCGACCTCGGGAACTGTTTCCTATAACGGGATTGGTGTTTCACGGGAGGAGTACCGCGACGTTCTCGGGTATCTTCCTCAAAATTTCGGATATTATCCCGAATTTACCGCGCGGGATTTTATGATGTATATTTCCGCGCTGAAAGGTATTCCGAAAAGCGCGGCGAAAGTCAAGACCGCCGAACTGCTGGAGACCGTTTCGCTGAAAAACGAGGCGAAAAAGAAAATAAAGACCTTTTCGGGAGGAATGAAACAGCGTCTGGGAATAGCGCAGGTTCTGCTGAACGACCCGAAAATTCTGATTTTGGACGAGCCGACCGCGGGGCTTGACCCGAAAGAACGCGTGAAATTCCGCAACATCATCTCGCGTATGGGTTCGGATAAAATAATCCTTTTATCGACGCATATCGTATCGGATATCGAGCATATCGCCGATGAAATTCTCGTAATGAAAAGCGGTCAGCTTATTCACAACGGAACGCTTGGCGAAATAATCTCGGTCATTAGCGGCAAGGTCTGGGAGTGTACCGTGTCCGCCCAAGCCGCCGACGAGTTGAGTCGGAAACACCCGATAATCAACACAAGAAACGAGAACGGCAGCGTATTTCTGCGGCTCGTAAGCGATGAAAAGCCCTGCGAAAACGCCGAAAACGCGCAAGCGACCTTGGAGGATCTGTATCTGTATTATTTCAGCGAGGAAAAGGAGGATCTTGTCAAATGAACACGTTTTTTGATTTGGTCGGATTTGAATTCAAAAAAATGCTTTGCAGAAAGCGTACCGTTATCGTGCTTGCTCTTGTTATCATTGTCAGTGCGCTCAGCGTTTTCGGGACGATTATCGGAAACGTTTATTACAACGACGGCAAAACGGTGGTTTCAAAATACGAGGACGATATGATGATAAGGCAAAACCGAGAGACGATTTCAGGACGCATCATTGATGCCGACCTTATTATGGAGGCGGTGGAAACGTACAAGGGTATGCTTGCCGCAGACGACAGCCGCGTCAGAACTCCCGAATATCAGTACAGTTTAAGAAAGTACGATGAGATATACAGAATAGTATGCAAAGCCTTCCGGTTGAATGGTATAGAGGAATTTTGCGCCTTGACCCGAGATCGAGCGGAGCAATTTGACGAGGTTCGCCGCAATAATGCAGTCAACGGTTCCGTAAGCGATAATATGCAAAATTATCAACAAAAATGTATTGAACGCTCCCCGGCGACATTGACTTACGAGTATTGGGGCGGTTATTACAGATTTGTCACGATAATGTATACCACGGCGATTATGGCGGGAGCGACAATAGCGGTAATGCTATCGGGAATTTTTTCGGACGAGTACACAAGCGGTGCGGACAGCCTCATATTGTCCTCAAGGCACGGAAAAGGGCTTGTTATCGGAGCAAAGCTGTTTACGGCGTTTGCCGTATCCGCCGCTTTGATAATACTGCTGTCGGTCATAACTCTAATCGAAACAATGAGCGTTTGGGGAACAAACGGCGAGAACGGAATGTTGGCTTTAGCAAACGAAGTTTTCCCATATCCGATAACGATAGGGCAAGCCGTTCTGCTGTATTTTATCTGTATGCTTATGGGGTGCGTGATGTTTGCGGCGATAACGGCTCTGTTGTCCGCAAAGCTGAAGCTGCCGTTCAACACGATTGTAATAATGATAGTTTTGCTGATAGCACCGATGTTCATTAGTGTTCCCGACGGAATGCCCGTTTGGATATACTGTCTTGAAAATCTGCTGCCGACAAATATGTTCGCATTCGGAGGCGCGATGTATCAATTTCAATATGAGATATTCGGGCTTGTGATACCACCGTATGTTTTCCTTCCGATATTCGCGCTGATAGTTGCCGTTGTCTGCTCGTATTTCGCCTATCGCGGCTTTAGAAAACATCAAGTAATATAAGGAGATAATACGGAAATAATTACTGCTGCTCACGGTGCAAAAAGAAAGACGACCCCAAAGAGCCGCCGCAAATAAAATAAGATAAAATAAGGAGAAGTAAAAAAGCGGGAAATCCAATAAAAACCTATATAACTCCTTAATTCCTTTTATAATCGGCAAAAATCAAATCTTTGAGAATACCCTAAGTTGATAAAAACTTATATAATTCCACGCTATTTCATGTAAAATTGGTGCGAAATTGGTGCGGAGAGAGCTTGACACATTTAATAAGAAAACCCTTTAAGGGGTTGAAATAAGTCTGTTGCAGCTGTGGTAACATGGCGGTGACGGACTTATTTTTATGTAAGTAATACTCTTTCCAAATACAAAGATAGACAAATGAATATGGAGTATTTGGAAAGAGTGCTTCGGGTGTAATTCCAAATAGAATTATGGACTCTGTAAAATTTTGTCCATAATTTTATTTGGAATTAGTATAAATATCAAATCGTTATCATAAAAGGTGACATTGTAAGCACTGAAAACATCAGTGAATTTTTGAACTGCATATTGAAAAAAACCGTGTAATATGTTATAATAAGTTAGAATTTTTCACAAGGAGATTTAATCTTATGATGTATCCATATATGACGCTTAACGATGACACGGAGATCACCCATTCGGAAATGAAACAGGACGGAAAAGTAAAGGTGTATATAGAAACACCCGATGAAAATGTATGCTTCCGTCATGCCACCTGTTGGCTCCCTGAGTATAGATGGGAGAATATTTACGCATATTCGGACGCAGAAATGGAATATTTCAAAAAGCTGATACGCAACAACGCACATTTAATTATTGAATTTTCTCAAGAAGGAGGCATAACAAATGCCTCAAATTTTTAAAGTGGGAGCTTTCGTGATTTATTTTTGGTCAAATGAGAATAATCCGACCGAGCCTATCCATGTACATGTTGCGGAAGGAAGAGCAGTTGCCAATTCTACCAAAATATGGATCACAAGTACGGGTAAAGCCTTATTGTGCAATAATAATTCTAAAATACCAAGAAAAATATTAAATAATATTATCAGGCAGATTGAAGCCAACAGCGACCTAATTATTGACAAATGGTGTGAATACTTCGGAGAAATCAGTTATTATTGTTAAAAGAAATTGAAATCAAAAACAAGTAAATCCTAAACATTGGCTTTTCCTTATCACAAACAAAAAGAAAGACGGCCCCAAAGAGCCGTCGCAAATAAAATAAGATAAAATAAGGAGAAGTAATTTTATGAAAAAACGGAAGGAAAAATAGGAAAACTCATTATAAAATAAATCAGCGCTGCCCTCGGTCCTTGACAATATAGCCGTAAATAATGTCAACGGCACAGTCTATGCCGCAGTAGCCGCTGTCGATACACAGATTGTAATTTTTGGCGATCCCCCATTTACGGTCGGCGTGGAAATTGTAGTAATTCTGTCTGCGCTTGTCCTTGGTAAGAACAACGCTTTCAGCCTTTGCGGGATCCACTCCGTCGATGCGTACCGCTCTTTCCTTTCGGAAATCCAAATCTGCGTGAATAAATATCTTGACCAAATTGAGCATATCGCTCAGCACGTAATCGGAGCACCGCCCGATTATAACGCAGGGTCCCTCGTTTGCCACCTTTCGGATAACGTTGGACTGCGCCAAATATATGTTGTCCTCCATGGACAGCACCGAGGTACCGAAACGGTCCGCCTGCGCCCCTCTGTACAGGGCGTACAGCAGGCTGTTGCCCGCGTGCCTCTCGGTGTCCTCGAAAAAGGCAGGTATAAGTCCGCTCTCCTGCGCGGCTTTTTCGATCAGCGCGTTGTCGTAAAACGGGATACCGAGCTTATCCGCCAGCTTTTGTCCGATCTCTCTTCCGCCGCTTCCGTATTGGCGGCTTATGGTGATTATCTTCTTGGTATCCGTTGCGGTCACGCCCCTTTCTCAACAAAACAAGCCGCGAGCTGCGCGTACGCACTTAATACTTTTTTCACTGCTAATATAATAGCACATTTTGACTGAAAATGCAACAACTTTTTACAAATTCCACTAAATATAGAAAAACCAAGGTTCATTTTTGTGCAGTATTAACAGTTAAAATTAAAAAGCCTTTAAAAATGAATTTTCCTCCTTGAAAAATTTCAAAAATTGGTGTAAAATATTATTGCGCTGTGCGGCAGCACGGTATTCCCTTGCTTGAATACAAAGTAACGGAGAGGAAAGGAAAAATGACAGAACAGGAAAATCAAAGCAATCTTATAACAAAAATAAACGAAAGAATGTCGGAGTTTTCAAAAAGCCAGCGCCTTATAGGAGGATTTATAACAGAGCACTACGAACAGGCGGCTTATATGACCGCCTCAAAGCTCGGGAACGCGGTGAACGTCAGCGAAAGCACGGTAGTGAGATTTGCCATTGAAATGGGCTACGAGGGCTACCCCGAAATGCAGAAGGACCTGCAAAGCTACAGTAAAACAAGGCTCACCGCGCTGCAAAGATTGGACATAACCAACCACAGGATCGATTCGGAGCACGTGCTCAAAAGCGTGCTGCTCCAGGATATAGAAAGAATAAAGTCTACCGTGATGATGATAGACGAGGGCGATTTCGACGCGGCGGTGGATAAGATACTTTCCGCGGAGAATATTTATATTTTCGGAGCAATGAGCAGCAACGCCCTTGCAAGATTTATGGACAACTACTTTCAGCTTATTTTCGACAACGTCCATTTTGTGAGAGCCATAAACACCAGCGGGATATATCAGCAGCTTATAAGGATAGGCAAAAACGACGTCTTTATCGGCTTCAGCTTCCCCAGATACTGCAACAGCACCGCCAACGCCGCCAACTATGCTGCCTCCCACGGCGCGGAGGTGATCGCCATAACGGACAGCATGGCGTCGCCCTTGGGCTCGATAGCGGATCATGTGCTGCTGGCGAAAAGCGATATGGTCAGCTTCGCGGACAGCCTTGTAGCTCCCCTAAGCCTTATAAACGCCATTATCGCGGCGGTCAGCATAAAAAAGAGGACCAATATCGAAAGCACCCTGTCCCGCTTGGAGGAAATGTGGGACGAAAACGGAGTGTATACGGAATTAAAGTGAAAGGGTTTTTATGAAGACCATAATTGTCGGCGGCGGGGCGGCGGGCTGCTTCGGCGCCGTTTTTTCCGCCCGAAACGGGTATGAAACGGTCGTGATCGAGCCTAACGGACGTCTCGGCAAAAAGCTCGGCATTACGGGCAAGGGGCGCTGCAATATCACCAACGCCTGCGATCGCGACGGCGTTATAAAAAACATACCCCGTAATCCCGCCTTTCTTTACAGCGCCCTGTCAAGATACGGCACGGAGGACTGTATGGGCTTTATCGAGAGCCTGGGCGTTCCGCTTAAAACGGAAAGAGGCGGCAGGGTCTTCCCCGTTTCGGATAAGGCTTCGGATATCGTCAACGCGCTGACAAAGGAAATACGCCGCCTCGGCGTAAAAACGGTAAAGGACAGAGCGGCGGAAATAACCGCGGAAAACGGTGCGGTAACGGGAGTTAAGACGTCGGCGGGCTTTTACCGCGCCGACAAGGTCATATTGGCGACGGGAGGGCTTTCCTATCCTGCCACGGGCTCCACGGGCGACGGCTATAAAATGGCGGAAAAATTGGGGCACACGGTAACGGAGCTCAAGCCCTCGCTGGTGCCCTTGGAAACGGTACAAAGCTGCCGCCCGATGGCGGGGCTGAACGTAAACAACGCCGTGCTTACCCTTTACGATAACGAAAAAAAGAAAAAAGCGTTTTCGGAGCAGGGGGAATTTACCTTTGAGAGCTACGGCATAGGCGGGCCCCTTACCTTAAGCGCCAGCTCGCGCATGGACAAGCCCGCCGAAGGCAGATATACGGCAATTATCGACTTTAAGCCCGCTCTTGACGAAAAAAAGCTTGACTTAAGGCTCCAAAGAGAGATCGCCGCCGTTCCCGCAAAAACCGCCTGCGATATCGTCCGCACTCTGCTGCCCGAAAAGCTTGTGCCTACGATGCTGGAAACGGCGGGGCTGGCTCGGGACAAAAAGGCGGGAGATATCTCCGCGAGGGAAAGACAAGCCCTTTCGGCGGCGCTCAAGAGCTTCAGGCTGGACATAAGCTCGTTCAGACCCGTAAGCGAAGCGATAATAACGGACGGAGGCGTCTCCGTAAAGGAAATAGACCCAAGTGATATGCAGTCGAAAATAATAAAAGGGCTGCACTTCGCGGGAGAAATAATAGACGTGTCGGGCTTTACGGGGGGCTTTAACCTACAGATAGCCTACTCCACCGCAAGAGCCGCCGCCGAATGAATGCCGTTAACCGTTTCAACTCTGTTTTTCTTACGTTGAAACGGTCGTTAGTACAGTTTGTCGGAAAAGGTCAAAAACCGCCGACGAAATTGTAAAAATCTTGTGAAAAACCTTGCTTAGATTTTAAGTTTGTGTTATAATATATTTATTACTATTTAATAGTCCCAAATAACCGATAAGGAAGAATAAGATGATTTCAGTGGCGATCGACGGTCCTGTGGGTGCGGGAAAAAGCACCGTTGCAAGGGAAAGCGCAAAAAGGCTCGGCTTCATATACGCCGATACGGGCGCGTTGTACCGCGGAGTGGCTCTTTACACAGTAAGAAAGGGCTTGAACGAGGGCAGCGAGGACTTTAAGGAAAAAGCGGCGGAGCTGCTTTCCGAAATAACCATAGAGCCGAGGCTGGCGGACGGAGAGCAAAGGCTTTTCCTCTGCGGCGAGGACGTGTCCGAGGATATACGTCTGCCTGAGATATCCATGGCGGCAAGCGCCGTGTCCTCCATTCCCGCCGTGCGCGAATTTCTCCTGGAGCTCCAGCGCGGCATTGCCAAAAAGAACAACGTGCTTATGGACGGCAGAGATATCGGCACGGTGGTGCTGCCCTCCGCCCAAGTAAAGATATTTATCACCGCAAGCCCCGAAATAAGAGCGAAAAGGCGCTTCCAAGAGCTGGTGCGCAAGGACGTGGAGACCACCTACGAGCAGGTGCTCAACGATTTGAACCGCAGGGATTATCAAGACAGCCACCGCGCGGTCGCTCCTCTTAAAATGGCTCGGGACGCGGTCCTTTTGGACACCTCGGAGCTTGACTTTGAACAGTCGGTCCAAAGGGTGGTGGAGCTGGTAAACGCCAAGATACGCGAGGAAAGCCGGTAAAAAGCTATGTACATGTTTTTCAGAAAACTGGTGGAGATATTCTTCAAGCACATAAAGTACAATATGACGGTGCTCAATCCCGAAAACATACCGTCTCAAAGCGGCGGCTTTATTGTGGCAAGCAATCATCTGACCTATTCCGACCCGCCCGTTATCGCGGCGGTGTTCAAGGGCAGATTCAGCTTTATGGCAAAAATCGAGCTTTTTAAAAACAAGCTTTTCGCCTGGCTTATCAAGCAATGCGGCGCCTTTCCCGTCGTTCGCGGCGCAAAGGACGGCGAGGCTATCGAAAGGGCTGTCCGCGATATAGAAAACAACAAAATTTTCGTGATCTTTCCCGAGGGCACCCGCTCAAAGGACGGCGTTATCGCTCGGGCAAAATCGGGAGTGGCTGTGATAGCGGGCAAGGCTAACGCCCCTGTCGTACCGATATGTATTATGTACGGCGCCAACGGAAAAAAACGCAATTGCACCGTGGCGGTGGGCGAGACGATCTCCTCCGAAGAGATCGCCATTGAGGATATCACCGACAGAAAACGCATAAAAACGGTCTCCTCCTTGATAATGGATAATATTTCCCGCTTGCAGAAGCAGATTTGCGACGAATATCATATCCCCGTTCCCGGCTCGGAGGCCGTGCTGTGAGCGTACATATCACGGTGGCAAAAACCGCGGGCTTCTGCTTCGGAGTCAAAAAAGCCATTGAAAAGGCGGAGGAGCTGTCCGAAACGGGCGGGGGCTTCACCTTGGGTCAGCTTATACATAACCCCGTCGTTATCGGAGAGCTGGAAAAAAGGGGCGTAAGGGCGGCGGAAAGCCTTGACGAGGTCAAGGGCAGGGTAATAATCCGCAGTCACGGAGTGGGGCAAGCCGTTTACGGCGAATTGGACCGCCGCGGGCTTGAATATATCGACGCTACCTGCCCCTTTGTGGCGAATATTCACCGCATTGTGCGGGAGGAAAGCGAAAAAGGAGCTAAGGTCGTTATCGCGGGAAGCTCGGAGCACCCCGAGGTTAAGGGAATAATGGGGCACTGCCTTACCGAATGCCGCGTCGTCAACAGTATGGAGGATATCGAGCGGCTGACGGCGGACAAAGCGTTTGTGAAAAATGCACTAATTATGGTATCACAAACCACATATCAATTGTCAAAATGGATAGAATATAAAAAATTTTTAAAAAAATACTGTACAAATCTGAAAATTTTTGATACAATATGTAAAGCGACTGTTGATCGTCAGAACGAGGCGGAAGCTCTTTCCGAAAAATGCGATATAATGATAGTGGCGGGAGGGTCACAAAGCAGCAACACGGCTAAGCTCGTCAGCCTTTGCGCCGAGCATTGCAGGACATTTTTCGCCGAAGGTGCGGAAACGCTTCCCATTGATGAAATAAAGAACCTATTGACTGAGCTGAATTTAGAAAGACACGGCTCGGATATTTATATAGGCATTACCGCCGGGGCTTCGACTCCGAACGGGACAATAAAGGAGGTTCATAGAATTATGAGCGAAATCACAAAGAATGAAGAAATGGATATTGACTTCATGGCGGAGGTCGACAAGACCTTTAAAAGAGTATATATAGGGAATAGGGTCAAGGCGTTGGTCGTTTCGGTCAACAACACCGAAGCAGTGGTAGACATCGGCACCAAGCACAGCGGATATATCCCCGCGGACGAGCTCACCGCCACCCCCGGATTACTCCCCAAGGACGTAGTTAAGCCCGGAGACGAGATCGATTGCGTGGTCACCGCCATCAACGATCTAGAGGGTGTTGTTTACCTTTCCAAGAAAAAGGTGGACGCTGCCGCCGGTCTTGAAAAGCTTGCCGCCGCATATAACGAGAACGCTACCGTTACGGGCGTTGTGACGGGCGTTATCAAGGGCGGCGTTATCGTCACCTGCGAGGGTACGAGAGTGTTCGTGCCCGCTTCCCACACGGGCGTGCCCCGCGGAAGAAAGGGCGAGACCGAAACTCCCGAGGAGCTTGCCAAGAAGCTTGAAGCCTTGCTTAAAAAGGAGGTCAAGCTTAAAATAATCGAGGTCACCGAGGGCAGAGGCAGAGTTGTAGGCTCCATCAAGAACGCAGCCAAGGAAGAGAGCGACGCTCTTAAGGCTAAGTTCTGGTCCGAGATCGAGGTAGGCAAGAAGTACATAGGCGAGGTCAAGTCTATGGAAAGCTACGGCGTATTTGTGGACCTGGGCGGAGTTGACGGAATGGTGCACTCCTCCGAGCTTACCTGGAACAGGATCAAGCACCCGAGAGAGGTCGTTTCCGTAGGGGACAAGCTCGAGGTATACGTTAAGAGCTACGACCCCGAAAAGAAGCGCGTAAGCCTTGGCGCAAAGAACCCCAACGACAACCCCTGGACCAAGTTCCTTGCCGAATTTGCGGTAGGCGACGTTGTAAAGGCTCAGATCGTAAGCACAACTCCTTTCGGCGCGTTTGCGCAGATCATTCCCGGAGTAGACGGTCTTATCCATATCAGTCAGATAAGCCTGGACAGAGTTACCAACGTTTCTCAGTATCTCACTATCGGACAGCTTGTTGAAGCCAAGATCACCGAGATCGACGAGGAAAAGAGCAGAGTAAGCCTTTCCATCAAGGAGCTTCTCGAGGAAGCCGCCGCCGACGCGGAGGAAGAACCCGCCGAGGAGGAAGAGGCAGAGACTGTCGAGGAAAACGAAGAATAAACAAAAAAGGGACTGTAAAAAACGACCTGTCGAAAACAGGTCGTTTTTTGTTATAATTTAAGTTTCCCCAAAATCAAAACAGGAAATGGAGAAATCGTTATGACAAAAGTAAAAGCGCACATCTTAAAATGAAAATAA
>JAMPHV010000055.1 GCA_023663265.1 Bacteroides sp. | reverse complement strand
TCCCCAACCCTCCCCCTTTTCCTCGCTTTGAAAGTTGTTTTAAAATATAAGTCGGGTATTCCGTTTTTTTAAAAATGCAGACGCTTAGAATTATAACTGCCAATGTTTTATAATGATTTATTAAGCTTCAATTAAAGCTCATTCTGCTTCTTATTCAATGATTGTTTTCATTTTTTGTGTAAGTGTTATCGTTTTATTGTAATAATTTCTTGATTTTCTGCTTTGAATTTTAGCGAAACTTAAAGAGGTGTGTTTTTTACACTTGAATTTTTTTTCTATATATAGTATAATTAGTAAGTTAAGGTAAATTTTAGAGGTTGATTTATGCTGTTAGACGAAGAAATGATGCTTAAAGCCTTGGAGCTGGCAAAAAAAGCTTACGATATGGGCGAATGTCCCGTCGGAGCAATAATAACAGATAAAAACGGGGAAATAATAGGACAGGGCTTTAACCGCCGAGAGACGGACGGCTCTCCCACCGCTCACGCGGAGATCATCGCCATAGAGGAGGCGGCAAGGGCTTTAAAAAGCTGGCGGCTTTCGGACTGCACCATGTACGTGACGCTGGAGCCGTGTCCCATGTGCGCGGGAGCCGTGATAAATTCAAGGCTCAGGCGGTTGGTGTACGGCGCCTTTGACGATAAGGGCGGCGCCTGCTCCTCCGTCGTCAACCTCTTTGAGCTGCCCTTTAACCATACCCCCCTCGTAAGGAGCCGCGTGCTTCAAAAGGAATGCGGGGAAATATTAACGGATTTTTTTGAAAAACTTAGGAGATAGGAGAAAGCTATGTGTACTGCCGCAACATACAAAACAAAGGATTTCTATTTCGGGCGCACCTTGGATTACGAATTTTCATATGGAGACGAGATAACGTTCACTCCCCGCAATTTTCCCTTTAGCTTTAGGGAAAAGGGCGTTGTTAAGTCTCATTACGCTATGATCGGAATGGCTCATGTTGCCGACGGAACGCCCCTGTATTACGAGGCTGTAAACGAAAAGGGCGTCGGAATGGCGGGGCTGAATTTTGTGGGCAACGCCGTTTACTTCGACAGCGCCGAGGGCAGAGACAATGTTGCCCAGTTTGAATTTATCCCCTGGATATTGAGCCAATGCGCTACCGCGGAGGAAGCGAGAGCTATGACAGAAAGGATCAATCTTTTGAACGTACCGTTCAGCGACAAGCTCCCCGTGGCGCAGCTTCACTGGCTTATTGCGGACAGGGATACGGCGTTTACAGTTGAATCGGTGGCTGAGGGACTTAAAATATACGACAATCCCGTGGGCGTGCTTACCAACAATCCGCCCTTTGACAAGCAGCTCTTTAATCTGAACAATTATATGAGCCTTTCGGCAAGCTCGCCCTCCAATACCTTTGCAAAGGGGCTGGAGCTGAACGCCTACAGCCGCGGCATGGGAGCCTTGGGGCTTCCCGGAGACCTGTCCTCACAGTCGCGGTTCGTAAGAGCGGCTTTTGTCAGGGCAAATTCCGTTTCGGGAACGAGCGAGACGGAAAGCGTGAGCCAGTTTTTCCACATATTAAACTCGGTGGATCAGCAAAGAGGCTGCTGCGTCCTTGAGGGCGAAAAATGCGAGATCACCATTTATACCTGCTGCTGCAACGCAAGCAAGGGTATCTATTATTACACCTCCTACGACAATCATCAGATAACCGCCGTGGATATGAACAAAGAGAACTTGGACGGAACGGAGCTTGTAAGGTACAAGCCCATAACGTCCGAGCAAATCAGGAAACAGAATTAGCGGATATCCGATCGTTGTTCATAAAGGGAGGTGATCGGAACAATTGAACAGGTACAAAAAGCTCGCGTCAAACACCATCGTCTTAGCCTTGGGACAATTCGGCTCAAAGCTGCTGGTCGTGCTGCTGATGCGCTTTTATCAGAATATGCTCGGCGAAGAGGGCTACGGCGAGATCGGCACCATAATCGACACCGCCACTCTTTTAATGGCGTTTGCCACGCTTTCGATAGGCGAGTCGATAATCCGCTTCGGTCTTGACAAAACGTATAATAATAGCCAAGTTTTTTCAATAGGTATAAAAATTACCCTGTTAGGCACCTCCGCCTGTTTTCTGATAGTGCCCGCCATTGACCTGTTGGCGGGTTGGCTCCCCGAAAACAGCGTTATCGCGCTTCTTAACGAATATTCATGGATAACCGCCGTTTATGTGTTTACGGGCAGTCTGAAAAGCACCTGCGCTTTATTTGTCCGCTCCAACGGAAACGTGCGGCTTTACGCGGTGGACGGTATTTTCACCACGATCATGAATATTCTCTTCAACCTCCTTTTCCTTTTGGCATTCAAGTGGGGAAATATGGGCTATCTGCTTTCGGTCATCTGCGCCGACGTCTGCTCTGTACTGTTCCTTACATATATGGGCAGGCTTAAAAGGTATTTCGTGCTGATCGGTACCGACAGAGAGCTGCGCAGAGCGATGATCGGCTTCGCCATTCCCATGATACCCACCACCGTTATGTGGTGGATAATCAACGCCTCTGACACCTTTTTCGTTTCTGAGCTGCTGGGCTTTGCACAAAGCGGGATATACAAGGCGGCTTACAGGCTTCCCAATATGATAGCGCTGCTGTCGGGCATATTTTCTCAGGCATGGAATATGTCCGCCATCAGCGAAAAAAATTCCCGCACCGTGGCAAAATTCTACTCCGACGTTTTCAGCGCGTTCCAGTCGTTTGTGTTCGTGGTGGGCTCGGGAATGCTGCTCCTGATACGTCCGATCATTCACGTGATCTGCGCGGAGCAGTTTCACACGGCGTATATCTACACTCCCTTTTTGGTGCTGGCGGTGGTATACAGCTGCTTCGCCACTTTTATGGGCAGCATCTACGTCGCCTCGAAGCAGTCCAAGCGTTCCATGATAACCACAGCCGTGGGCGCGGTGATAAACATTCTTTTCAACGCCTCGTTCATACCGTGGTTAGGCAATCACGGAGCGGCGATAGCCACCTTTGCAAGCTTCTTTACCGTGTTTCTCATAAGAGCCTTCGACACAAGACAGATAGTGTATATGAATTTAAGGCTCCATAAGCTTTTTACCAATACCGTCTGTCTTCTCGGTATGGGCATGATAATCATTTTTGTGAAAAACGACATTGTTTTTTATACAAGCTTAACCGCCGTATTTTTGTTTATGACCGCAGTGAACTTCAGAGCCTGCATAAAGCTTGTGAAGCAGGTAACGGGCAAAAGAAGATGATCACGGCAAAAAACGGCCGCCCCGAAAGGCAGCCGCCATATATACAAAAATACTGTTCCGAAAATATCAAAGCTTTTCGATCTGTTTCTCGCAGTGCATCACCATATTGAGCAGCACCGAGGCGCTTTTACCGTACTGAGCCTCCAGCTCCGAACGCTTGATGACGGGAGCTTTTGCCTCAGGCGCCGCCACCGACAGCTCCGCCTTTGCCGTGGCGATAGCCTCAGCCGCGGAAATGAGCTGTCCCACTCCCTCCTCGGGAGTTTTGAATATATTCATATCGTTAGCGGGATTGCCCTTATAAATAAGCCTAAAGGCACGGTAAACGGCACAGGAAAAAATGTCGTATATCTTATCGGTAAGCTGCGGATTCCCCGTCCTTCCCAGCAGGGAGTAAATAACGTCAACGCTGTTGTTTACAAGCTTTTTGGCGAAAACAGCCGAAAGCTCGTCCGCCGAAAGATTTCTCGCTTTATCGGGAGCCCGAGCTTCCTCGATGGTGGATTGCGTAATAAGGGCGCCGTTGGCGACGGGAGAGCGTCCCAACAAATAATCGGTGGAAACGTTGTAATATTCCGCCGCTTTAAGAAGAAATTCAAGTCCGCATTCTCTCTTGCCCTTTTCGTAATGAGATAAAAGCGCCTGCGCTACTCCCAGCTCCTCGGCAGCCTGCTTCTGACTTATGCCCTTTTCTTTTCTCAACAGGGTCAAAATTCGCGGGAAATCGTTTAACATAGTTTAAACAGTCCTTACAATAAGTGATTATTTTACTCGGAGGGATATATTGCTCCTTGCCGAATTTTAAACGAAGCGGTAAAATTTTGTCGCTTGTAATCCGCAGAGTATATTATAGGATATATATTTCTCTTTGTAAATCGGCAAACAATACAAAAAAAATATTTTTTATTGGTGAGAACTACAACTCATTGAAAGGAGAGCTGCCGCAGATGCAAAATTACACGGTTTTTTTGATCCGCCACGGTATAACCGAGGGGAATTTGGAGGGAAAATATATAGGCTTTACCGATCTGCCGCTGTGCGACGAGGGGTACTCCGCCATCAGCCGTATGAAGCAGGACGATATTTACCCCGACGTGCAGAAGGTGTATTCAAGCCCGCTGAAGCGCTGCCTTGAAACGGCTGAAATAATTTACCCAAACCGATATATTAAAGAGGTGGAGAACCTCTGCGAATGTGATTTCGGGGAATTTGAGGGAAAAACGCCCGACGAGCTTGCGGACGTTCCCGAATATACGGAGTGGCTCAAGGGCGGCTACGACGCCTGCGCCCCCGGCGGCGAAAGCTTCGGCGAGTTTACTCTGAGGTGTATAGACGGTCTGGAGGAGGTCTTTAAGGATATGATGAAGGAGCATATTTCACGGGCGGCGGTCATAACCCATGCGGGAGTTATAATGAATCTTCTTGCGGGGTACGGGCTTCCAAAGGGCAGACCCGCGGACTTTGCCCTAAACCAGGGCGAGGGATACGCCATCAGCCTTTCCACATTTTTGTGGCAAAAGGGACCCGTGTTTGAGATAATCGGAAAAATATTTTAATTTTTTAAATTTTACAAAACAACAGAAAGGGAAAAAATATGGACATCAATCAACAGCTTGCGGAGGAATTTAAAATAAGACGCGAGCAGGTAGACAATACCGTTAAGCTGATAGACGACGGCAACACCATTCCGTTTATCGCAAGATACAGAAAGGAGGCGACGGGCGCACTGGACGACCAGCTTCTCAGAGAGCTTGACGAAAGGCTTTCTTATCTGCGTAACCTCGAGCAGCGCAAGAGCGAGGTAAAGGACAGCATCGAAAGCGGCGGAAACCTCACCGAGGAAATAGAACAGTCGCTGATAAAGGCGCTCACCTTAGCGGAGGTAGAGGACATCTACCGTCCCTTTAAGCCCAAAAGAAAAACAAGGGCAAGCGTGGCAAAGGAAAAGGGGCTTCAGGGACTTGCCGATTTTATTCTTGAACAGACCCTTGCCAGTCCCCAAAAGGAGGCGGAGGGCTATATAAACGCGGAAAAGGGCGTAAATACGGCAGAGGAAGCCTTACAGGGCGCTTCGGATATAATCGCGGAGACCGTTTCCGACGACCCCGCTTTAAGAAAGACCCTATCCGAATTTTACGCCGACAGAGGTCTGATAGTTTCTAAGGCAGCCGAACCCGAAAAGGACTCGGTTTACACCAACTATTACGATTACAGCGAGGCGGCGTCAAAAATCCCTCCTCACCGCGTGCTTGCCTTAGACAGAGGCGAGCGCGAGGAAATATTGAAAATTTCCGTTGAGGTTCGGGAGGAGGACGCGCTGAAAATAATAGAGCGCGCCTACGTCAAGGCGAAAAACGAATGCGGAGGCTTGGTAAAGACGGCTGCCGCGGACGCATACACAAGACTTATCCACCCATCGCTGGAAAGGCGCGTAAGAACGGAGCTTACCGAAAAAAGCTGCAAATCCGCCATAAAGGTTTTCCAAGACAATCTCTATCAGCTTCTTATGCAGCCTCCGGTAAAAAATACGGTCACTCTCGGCTTCGACCCCGCTTACCGCACCGGCTGCAAGACCGCCGTGGTAGACGAAACGGGAAAGGTCTTAGACACCACCGTGGTATACCCCACCCCTCCCCAAAACAAGGTCGCCGAGGCAAAAGCCAAGCTTAAGCAGCTCATAAAAAAGCACAATGTGACCACCATAGCCATAGGGAACGGCACCGCAAGTCACGAAAGCGAGTGCTTTATCGCCGAGCTGATAAAGGAGCTGGATACTCCCGTAAGCTATATGGTTGTGTCCGAGGCGGGAGCCAGCGTGTATTCCGCCAGCAAGTTAGCCGCGGAGGAATTTCCGCAGTTCGACGTTTCTCTCAGAAGCGCGGTCTCCATTGCGAGACGTCTTCAGGACCCCTTGGCGGAGCTGGTAAAGATCGACCCCAAAGCAATAGGCGTCGGACAGTATCAGCACGATATGCCGAAAAATCAACTCTCCGAAGCCCTGGGCGGAGTATTGGAAAACTGCGTGAACAGCGTCGGCGTTGACGTAAACACCGCCTCCTGCTCTCTGCTGGGATATGTGGCGGGCATAAACGGCACCGTCGCAAAGAACATAGTCGCCTACCGCGAGGAAAACGGCGCGTTTAAGGAAAGAAAAGAGCTTCTTAAGGTGGCGAAGCTGGGCAAAAAGGCATATGAGCAGTGCGCGGGCTTTTTAAGAGTGCACGACGGCAAAAATCCTCTCGACAATACCGCCGTTCACCCCGAAAGCTACGAGTATGCGGGAAAGCTTTTGGACCTCTGCGGCTTTAAGCTTGCCGACCTTAAAAACGCGGACAAGGGAAGGATAGCCGAAACGGTAAGGACAAGAGGCTTGAAAGCCGTTTCCGAGGAGCTGGGGGTAGGCGAAATGACCCTCGGCGATATCGTCAGCGAGCTGGAAAAGCCGGGTCGCGACCCCCGCGATGAGCTTCCTCCTCCCCTGCTCAGAAGCGACGTTATGGATATCAACAGCCTTAAGGAAGGCATGGAGCTCAAGGGCACCGTAAGAAACGTAATAGATTTCGGCGTGTTTGTGGATATAGGCGTTCACCAGGACGGACTTGTGCACATTTCGCAGCTTTCCGACCGCTATGTAAAGCACCCGCTGGACGTGGTAAAGGTAGGAGATATAGTCAATGTTAGGGTGTTGGGAGTGGACGTTAAGAAAAACAGGATATCTCTTACAATGAAAGGGCTGAATTGATAAAATGATACAGTTAAAAATCGATTGGACGGCGGAAAATCTGAAAAATTACATAATGTTCAGCTCCTTTTACGGAAACAGGTACGTAAGGCTTTCGCTTATCGCCTTTGCGGCATGCTTTGCCGCAATACTCGTTACCTGCGTAGTTATGTTCTGCATAGTGGGATTTCCCGTCTTTATGATACTCGCGGGAGTGGTCGTAGTTCTTGCGGCGGCTTATCTGCTGTTTTTCGCGCTGACGATAAAAAGAAACATCAAGAAGTCCCTTGCGGGCAGCTCCGAAAACGATCCCGACAACGTTGTCCTGACCGAAAACGCGATACTGCTCTGTAGGGGTACGGAGCCTTTCGGAGAAATGAGCTGGGAAAAGGTCGTAAAAATAGCCTTCAACGACAGGGACGGCGCGGCATATATATCGGCGGAGGGCGGCGCGGTGCTGATCTTGGAGTACCGCAACATAACCTTCGGCAGCGAAAATTCATTAAGGGAGATGCTAACGTTAAAAAATGCAAAACTACCAAAGGATGCTTGAGGAGCAAATAAAGAGCTCGGGCGGCGGCAAAAGCCTGCTGCTGCACGCCTGCTGCGCTCCGTGCAGCAGCTATGTGCTGGAATATCTGTCCGAATTTTTTAATATCACTCTGCTGTACTTCAACCCTAACATTTCCCCCGAAAGCGAATACAAAAAAAGGATAGAGGAGGTCAAAAGGCTTCTTAAGGAAATGCCCCTAAGCTCCGAGCCCGTACTTCTGGAGGGCAGATACTGCCCCGATGATTTTTTTAAGCTGACAAAGGGTATGGAGGAGCTTCCCGAGGGGGGAGAACGATGCTTTAGGTGCTACCGCCAAAGACTTGAGGAAGCCGCGAAAACGGCAAAGGAAAAGGGCTTCGACTATTTTTCCACCACTCTTTCCATCAGCCCGCACAAAAACGCGGAAAAGCTCAACGAGATCGGAGAGGAGCTTGAAAGAGAGTACGGAGTCAAATATCTTTACGGGGACTTCAAAAAAAAGAACGGCTACAAAAGGTCTATCGAGCTGTCCCGTATTTACGGCTTGTACAGGCAGAATTACTGCGGGTGCGTTTACAGCAGGAAAGAAGCGGAAAAAAGAAAGCGATGACCGTTTCAACGTTACCGATGCTCTTTCCAAACACAAAGATAGACAAATGAATAGGAGTATTCGGAAAGAGTATCAAGCTATAAATGCAGCATCTTCAAAGCTTATGGGATATAAGATTATTCAAAAAATCTTTTATACTATAAGCATCGCATCTCCGAAGCTGAAAAACCTATACCTCTCTCTTATGGCCTCCTCGTAAGCCGCCAACGTTTTTTCTCTGCCCAAAAAGGCGCTGACCAGCATAATAAGCGTGCTTTCCGGCAGGTGAAAATTGGTGATAAGTCCGTCCGTTACCTTAAATTCATACCCGGGATAGATAAATATCCCCGTGTCGGCGGCGCCCGCCTTAAGCTCTCCCGACTGCGCCGCAGATTCAAGAGTACGGCAGCTTGTGGTTCCCACCGCGATAACTCTGCCGCCGCTTTCTTTGCATGTCCTTATTTTATCCACAGTCTCCTGCGGTATGGAATAATGCTCCACATGCATTTTATGGTCGAGAATTTTCTCCTCCTTAACGGGACGGAACGTGCCCAAGCCCACATGCAGCGTAACGTAAGCGGTATCGACGCCCTTTTCCCTTAAACCGTCAAAAACCCTCTCGGTAAAATGAAGTCCCGCGGTGGGCGCGGCGGCGGAGCCCTCCTCCCTGCAATATACGGTGTTGTATCTGTCCTTGTTCTTTAGCTTTTCCTTTATATAGGGCGGCAGCGGCATCTGCCCTATCCTGTCAAGAACGTCAAAGAAAACGCCCTTGCAGTTGAATTTAACTATACGGTTGCCTCCCTCGGCTATATCCAATATTTCGGCGGAAAGCTCCTCCGAAAACTCCACCACTGCGCCCGGTCTCAACCGACGTCCGGGACGTACCATAACCTCCCATTCGTCAAGCCCGATATGCTTCAGCAGCAGAAATTCCACGTTTACGCCCGTGCTTTTCTTTACGCCGTAAATTCTTGCGGGAAAAACCTTGGAATCGTTCAGCACCAGCAAGTCGCCTTTTTTAAGGTAACTGCATATATTATAAAAGCGGTCGTGAGTTACCCCGCCGCTTTGACGGTCTATTTTCATCAGACGGGAGCTGTCGCGCGGCTCGATCGGAGTTTGCGCTATAAGCTCCTCGGGCAGGAGGTAGTAAAAGTCCGAGCGCTTCATGTCCTTTCCCGACGGAACGGCTTCCGCCTCCCGAAGCTCCGCGCATTCAAGAGCGCTCAGAGCAGAAATTATCGGAGCCGCCCACGGTCCTGCGGAGGAGGCGTTTTTTACGGTTATGCGGACCTCCCCGCCGTCCAGCAGATCATAAAGCGCGTCGGCGTTTCTTCCGAACCAATCGGGGAAATCCAGCTCCTCGGAAACAAAATCGTAAAACGCGTCCCTTGTGTTCAGAATGTCAAAATCTATCGTAATTTCTTTCATCGCCGTAAGTCTCTTTTCCTCCTCAATATATCTGCGTAAAGGTCTGATAATGATCGTCGGTGTAAAAGATCAATCCGTCGTTTGAAAAAATGATCCTTTCGCCGCCTCGGTAGCCTCCGCCGTAATTAACGTCGCATTCGGTATACCTTCTGCCGTCCGCTTTTGGAAGCAGACCCTCGTAATTTCCGAAATAGTCCCCTCCTATGCTTTTTCCCTCGGCAACGTCCCACAGGTTGCCCTTGGAGCTGTCCCAGCCCAATTCCTTTGCTTCGGACTTGGTAATAAAATTGTCGGGCAGTGTGCCGAAGGTGTGTATATATTCGGCTACGTCCTCGGGAGCCGTATAGCTGCCGTTCTTTTCCACGGAGATATTCGCCGCTTCGCCTGACTCTTTAGACAGCACAGCGGTCGTCTGCGGCGGAGCGCCTTCGGTATCGTCGAAGGATTCCGTTATAGGCGCGGTCTCTTGCGCGGCTGACTCCGTAAGCTCGGCTTCATCGGTCTTGGGCGCTTCTTCCGCTTCGGCGGCTTCATCTGCCTCGGTCGGCGGCGCTTCTTCTGTCCGCGCGGGATCGGTCTGCGATTCGGTTTCGATAACGTAGGGCAGAGCTTCCGTTTCTCTCCCGTCCGCTTCGGCGGCATACGAGCCGTTTTCCGCTATCTGATAGCCTCCCGATATTTCCGAGTATTCTCCGCAGCCCGTCAGCGCAAACAAAGCGGCAGCCGCGCTCAGCAGTATAAAGGCGATTTTTTTCATCTTCATTTTCCATGCTCCTTTTTCAAATAATTCTCTAAAATTTTAAAACTTTAAGTTTCCCCAAAATTTAAAGTGTAAAGTCTAAAAAACCTTATGGCAATAGTAAAAATTGGCTTTGCATTTTTGAAAACATAAGTTAGCGGATGCAAACCATAGAATTAGCATTATCATTGCTTTTACAGCATCTCAAATTTCAATATTTTAAAAAATGGGGAAACTTAAATTTAAAACCTATTGACAAAGCCGAATATTTGGGATATAATAAAAAATACCCAACCGATAGAGGCGCAGTAAAGATAAGTAACGCTCCAAAGACCGCCAAGGTCGTCCGTATGGCGCGCGAAAGGTGATACTGCCGAAGGGCGCTGCTTGGCGGGCGGCTTCCTGATTGTATATCGAACAGATATGCAATTGTCATCACGTGTGATGGAGTGCTATCGACATACATTTGCCGAAACGGCATTAAATGTCAGTATTTCTATTATACAGCATGAGCAGTCGGTTTTCAACCGATTTTTTTATTTTTGCGGAAATTTTATCAGAAGGAGCAATTTTATGAAACAGTATAATGTCGGAATTATCGGCGCAACGGGAATGGTGGGACAGCGCTTTGCCGTTCTTTTGGAAAATCACCCTTGGTTCAAGGTCACGGCGCTTGCCGCTTCTCCCCGTTCGGCGGGAAAAAGCTATAAGGAAGCGGTGGGAGAAAGATGGCTGCTGGATAAGCCAATGCCCGAAAGCATGAAGGATATAATTGTAGCGGACGCCTCGGCGGATATTGACAGGATCGCCGCGCAGGTGGATTTCGTCTTCTGCGCCGTGGATATGAAAAAGGACGAGATAAAGGCGCTCGAGGAAGCATATGCAAAGCGCGAGTGTCCTGTTATGTCCAACAACTCCGCCAACCGCTTCACCGACGACGTGCCTATGATAATCCCCGAAATAAACGATGGGCACATGGAAATAGTCGAAGAGCAGAAAAAACGCTTGGGAACCAAAAGAGGCTTTATTTCCGTAAAGTCCAACTGCTCCATACAAAGCTATGTGCCCGCGCTGAGCCCTCTCAGAAAATTCGGCATCACCAAGGTGCTGGCGTGCACATATCAAGCTATCTCCGGGGCGGGAAAGACCTTTGAGACATGGCCCGAGATGACGGATAACCTTATCCCCTATATCGGCGGCGAGGAGGAAAAATCCGAGCAGGAGCCTCTTAAGGTCTGGGGAAAGATCGAAAACGGAAAAATAGTCAAGGCGCAAGCCCCCTCCATTACCACCCAGTGCCTGCGCGTGCCCGTTTCCGACGGTCACTTTGCGGCGGTGTTCGTGAGCTTTGAAAACAAGCCCTCCAAAGAGGAAATTTTGAATATTTGGAAGGAGTTCAGAGGCGCGCCTCAGGAGTTAGAGCTGCCCTCCGCTCCCAAGCAGTTCATTCATTACTTTGAAGAAGACAATATGCCCCAGACTAAGCTTCACCGCAATCTTGAAAACGGTATGGCGGTCAGCGTGGGCAGACTGAGAGAGGACAGTCAGTACGACTACAAATTCGTATGCCTGTCACACAACACCCTTAGAGGCGCCGCAGGCGGCGGCGTGCTTATGGCGGAGCTGTACGCCGCCAAGGGGTATTTCGACCGATCTATGAATTAAGGAGTTTTTTATGAAAAACACAATTTTTACGGGCGCGGGAGTCGCCATTGTTACACCGTTCAACAAGGACGGGACCGTAAATTACGATAAGCTGGAGCAGCTTATCGAGATGCAGATAGAAAAAAACACGGATTCGATCGTAATTTGCGGCACAACGGGCGAATCGGCGGCAATGAGCGGCGAAGAGCATATGGACTGCATCAAATTCGCCGTCAATAAGGTGAAGCACCGTGTTCCCGTAATTGCGGGAACAGGCAGCAACGATACCGCTTATGCCACCGATATGTCAATTGACGCGGAAAAGGCGGGAGCCGACG
Source organism: Bacteroides sp. (assembly GCA_023663265.1). Taxonomy (GTDB): domain Bacteria; phylum Bacillota; class Clostridia; order Oscillospirales; family Ruminococcaceae; genus Ruminiclostridium_E. Next base: position 2,981 of record JAMPHV010000055.1, on the reverse strand, counting down.
GGCTTTTGCTGGTCACTCCGTACTACAACAAAACCTCTCAAAGGGGAATGGTCGCGCACTTTAAGCACACCGCCGACGCTGTCAATATCCCCATCGTATTATACAACGTGCCTTCGAGAACAGGCTGCAAAATCGAGATCGAAACCTACAAGGAATTGTCAAAGCACCCCAACATCGTCGCCGCAAAGGAAGCAAGCGGAGATCTGAGCTTTGCGGCAAGACTGGCGGCGGAAACCGACCTTGACATATATTCGGGCAACGACGATCAGGTGGTCCCGATCATGTCCCTTGGCGGCAAGGGCGTTATTTCGGTGGCGTCCAATATTATCCCCGAGGAAATGCACCAAATGTGCGAATATGCCTTAAAGGGCGATTTCACAAAAGCGAGGGAATTGCAGCTTAAATATTTGAAGCTGATAAACGCCCTGTTCTGCGACGTAAACCCTATCCCCGTCAAGGAAGCCATGAACCTTATGGGAATGGAGGTGGGCGAGTGCAGACTGCCCCTGCTGAAGCCCGAGGAGGGAAAGATCGAGCAGATAAGGAACGAGCTTAGAAATTCAGGACTGCTTGCATAACGTAAATAATAAGGAAGTTTAAATATGACTAAAATAGCTGTAACGGGAGCCTGCGGACGAATGGGAAGAGTTATCGCGGAGCTTGTAAAGGAAAGAAACGACTGCGAAATATGCGCGGGAATAGACCTCAAGGGCGAGAGCCGCGGGGATTTTCCCGTTGTGAAAAATATTTTCGAGCTTCCCGAAAAGCCCGACGTTATCATCGACTTTTCCCACCCCTCCGCGCTTGACGATCTGCTGTCCTACTGTAAAATGAAAAACGTTCCCGCTGTAATTGCCACAACGGGCTACAGCGAGGAGGAAATACAGAGGATCAAGCTGGCGTCTCAGCAAATACCCGTATTTTTCACCTTTAATATGTCTCTCGGCATAAACCTTTTGGCGGACCTTGCCAAAAGAGCGGCGGAGGTTCTCGGGACCCAGTTTGACGTTGAGATAGTCGAAAAGCACCACAATCTTAAAAAGGACGCTCCCTCGGGTACGGCGATAATGCTTGCCGAGGCGGTAAACGAAGTATACAAGGGCGGAAAAAGGTATATTTACGACCGCCACAATGTAAGAAAGCCCCGCGATAAGGAGGAGATAGGCATAAGCTCCATACGCGGGGGCACCATAGTGGGCGAGCACGATATTATTTTTGCGGGGCACGACGAGGTAATAACCCTGTCCCACTCGGCTCAGTCAAGAGAGGTTTTCGCCGTGGGAGCCGTAAACGCGGCTTTGTTCCTAAAAGAAAAAAAAGCGGGTCTGTATGAAATGTCGGACCTTTTGAAGCAATAACAAACAGAGGAATTGCTATGACGGAATATGTGAAAAATGAAGGATAAAGGAAAACAGTTTCTTTTTGAGGAAGCCCCCGTTTCAAGATCGGTGCTGACCTTAGCGATACCGACCGTTATCAGCGCGCTGGTAATGGTGATATATAATCTGGCGGATACATACTTTGTGGGTATGCTTAACGATCCCGTTCAAAACTCGGCGGTCACTTTAGCGGCGCCCGTTTTGCTTGCATTCAACGCCATAAACAACCTTTTCGGCGTCGGCAGCTCCAGTATGATGAGCCGTGCTCTCGGCTCGAAGGATTACGAAACGGTAAGCAAAAGCTCAGCGTTCGGCTTCTACTGCGCCCTGTTCAGCGGAATACTTTTTTCGGTAGTCTATACGGCTTTCAGCAGCTCCTTTCTGACGCTTCTCGGCGCGGATTCGGTCACCTCCTCCGCTACGGGCGAATATCTCAAATGGACGGTAAGCTGCGGCGCCGCTCCCGCTATTTTGAACGTAGTTATGGCGTACTTGGTGAGAGCCGAGGGCGCAACGCTCCACGCCAGCATCGGCACCATGAGCGGCTGTATTTTAAATATGATCCTGGACCCGTTTTTTGTGCTGCCTTGGGGCTTGAATATGGGCTCCGCGGGAGCGGGACTGGCTACCTTTATTTCCAACTGCTTCGCCTGCATGTACTTCTTTGTGCTGCTGCTTGTCAAACGGGACAAGACCTATGTATGCATCGATCCGAGAAAGTTCAGACCGAAAAAGAACATTGTTTTCGGCGTCTGCGCCGTCGGTATTCCCGCCTCTATCCAAAATTTGCTTAACGTTACGGGAATGACGGTGCTTAACAACTTTACCTCGGCGTTCGGTCCCGACGCGGTGGCGGCTATGGGTATCGCCTATAAGGTGAATATGGTGCCCATGAACATTGCCTGGGGCTTTTCCCAAGGGGTAATGCCGCTTATAAGCTACAACTACTCCGACGGAAATCACCAAAGAATGAAAAAAAGCGTTATCTTCACGGGCAAGCTGTCTGTAAGCTTTCTTGTGATCGTGTCCGTCCTTTTCTTGGTATTCTCCGAGGGCGTTATACAAATGTTTATGGACAACGAGACGGTTATAGGCTACGGAAGCGCTTTTTTGCGCGGTATGTGCCTTGGGCTTCCGTTCCTTTGCATCGACTTTCTCGCAGTCAACGTGTTCCAGGCATGCGGAATGGGAAAAAAATCCCTCGCGTTCGCGCTGCTCAGAAAGATAGTGCTTGAAATACCCGCATTATTCCTGCTGAACTTTTTATTCCCTCTCTACGGACTTGCTTACGCGCAGCTCAGCTCGGAGGCGGTGCTGGCAGCGGCGGCGGTCATTGTGCTTTGGAGAATGCTTGATAAGAGGCAGTAAAAAAACTGCTGCAAACCCCATCAAAAAAATTGTCAATTATTATAACGAAATTTAAGTTGCACCAAAATTTCTAAATCGGATATACTATGTTTTATGACCGCGCTTAAGATAATGCTTTAATCTTCATAAAAGCACTGATTTACCAATTCTTAAAATTACATATTATGTGATGTTCTTTTTTCTCGAAAGCGAGAGCAGCGCGCCTCCCGCGGGGCTTAAGGTGACACCAAAGGA
>JAMPHV010000054.1 GCA_023663265.1 Bacteroides sp. | reverse complement strand
TGGTACGGCAGGATGCCGTAGGGAGCAAGCCCAAACCGCCGCAAGGATGCGGCGGCACCAAAGCTTGCTCTCTGTTACACTTAAGCCCCGCGCGGGAGCGCACACTGCACTCGCTTCCGAGCAAAAGCAAACATCACATAATATGTAATATTAAGAATTAGTAAATCGGTACTTTTATAAAAGTTAAGCATTATCTTAAGCGCAATCAAAAAAATCTCTGATTTAGAAATTTTGGGGAAGCTTAAACAAAAAAACTATTGACAAACACAAAATAATGTGCTAAAATATTATCGCCGCATGTGTAGGGCTTTTTTAAGTGTGCGCTTCGGACGGTTTTCCGTATGGAATCGTTTCGGCTTGCACCGCCTTTTCCGAATAGGAATAGGGGAGCACCTCCCCCAAAGAGCGAACGTATCGAACGCTACGGTACAAGTCTCTTTAACACAGCGAGAATTTGAAAGAAGGTATAAAATATGTACGCAGTGATCGAAACAGGCGGAAAGCAGTACCGCGTGACCGAGGGAGACGAAATTTTCGTTGAAAAGCTCGGCGTAGAAAGCGGAGAGGTTAATTTCGACAAGGTGATCTTGATCGGAAAGGACGATACCACCGTATTTGGCAAGCCTTATGTTGAGGGCGCGAGCGTAAAGGCTTCCCTTATCAAGAACGGCAAGGGCAAGAAAATCAACGTTTTCACCTATAAGCCCAAGAAGAGCTCCAAGAGAGCCATGGGTCACAGGCAGCCCTACAGCAAAGTCAAGATCGAAGCAATAAACGCATAATGGTAACGGCAAATTTTTACAAAAAGAACGGTTTATACTGCGGCTTTATCGTCTCGGGGCACGCCGGAGGGCTGTTCGGACAGGATATAATCTGTGCGGGAGTCAGCTCGGCGGTGATGCTGACGATAAACGCCTTAGCGGATTTCTTCAACTGCGACTGCCTGGTGCGTATCAATTACAACACGGCGGGGCTTAAGCTTGAAGACTTTGAGAACGATGAAACGGGGCGCGCGCTGATTTTCGCCCTTAAAACTCATCTAAAGCTGTTGGCAGACGACTACGGCGGTATAAACATCGTTGTCAGAAACATCTGATCGCGGCGGTCCCAAGGATCGGCTTCGGATTTAGGAAAGGAAGATCATCATGTTGAAATTAAGTTTACAGTTTTTCGCTCATAAAAAAGGTATGGGCTCCACCAAGAACGGACGCGACAGCGAATCCAAGAGGCTCGGCGTTAAACGCTTCGACGGCGAGGCTGTTTTGGCGGGCAGCATAATCGTAAGACAGCGCGGCACCAAGATCCATCCCGGCAACAACGTAAAGAGAGGGTCCGACGATACCCTTTTCGCAACCGTTGACGGTAAGGTAAAATTTGAGCGCCTTGACAAGGATCGCAAAAAGGTAAGCGTTTACGCTGACTAAGGAAATTAAGGGGCTGTAAAAAAACGACCGTCTGTGACAGGTCGTTTTTTTCGCCATAATCATAATAATTGATAATTGTCAATTATTATAACGACCCGTTTTTGACAGGTCATTGTCTCAATCGTGATAATAGGGATTTTATTTATGTTTGTCGATATAGTAAAAATTTCGCTTAAGGCGGGGAACGGCGGCGACGGAGCGGTCAGCTTCTACCGCGAAAAATATGTTGCCGCGGGCGGACCCGACGGCGGCGACGGCGGAAGAGGGGGTTCTATCCTCTTTCGCGCCAACGATAACCTGTCTACGCTGATAGATTTCCGATACAAGAGGAAGTACGCCGCCGAAAACGGGCAGAACGGACGCGGAAAGCGGTGCAGCGGAAGGTCCGCTCCCGATATGGTCATAGACGTGCCCCGCGGCACCGTCATAAAAGACAGCGAAACGGGCAGAATAATAGCGGATATCTCGGGGGACGAGCCCGTGGTCATTGTAAAGGGCGGAAAGGGCGGAAAGGGCAATATGAACTTCGCCACTCCCACAAGGCAGATACCCCGTTTTGCGAAGCCCGGCTTCCCCGGGGAAAAGCTTGACGTTACCCTTGAGCTTAAGCTGCTGGCGGACGTGGGGCTGGTGGGCTTTCCCAATGTGGGAAAATCCAGTCTTATAAGCGTGGTAAGCGCGGCAAAGCCCGAGATAGCCAACTATCACTTTACCACACTGTCTCCCGTGCTGGGGGTGGTCAGCGTGGGCGAAAAGTCTTTCGTTATGGCGGATATCCCCGGGCTGATAGAGGGGGCAAGTAAGGGCGCAGGCTTGGGTCACGCTTTTTTGAGGCACGTTGAGCGCTGCCGTCTGATAGTGCACGTGGTGGACGTTTCCGGAACGGAGGGGCGCGATCCCAAGGAGGATTTTGAAAAGATCAACCTTGAGCTGTCCGATTTTTCCGAGGAGCTGGCGGACAGACCTCAGATAGTGGCGGCAAACAAGTCCGATATGGCTTCCGAGGAGCAGATCGAGGATTTCAAGAGCTTTATAGAGGCAAAGGGGCTTCCCTGCTTTGTTGTTTCCGCCGCGACCACGGCAGGCGCCAGAGCGCTGGTTGAGCGCGTAGCGGCGGTTTTGGACACGCTTCCCCCCATAACAAGGTATGAGCCGCAGCCTTTGACGCAGCTTCAGCTTGACGAGCTTGAAAAAGAAAAGCATACCTATAAAATAGAAAAGCTTGACGACGGCGTCTTTGAAATTACGGGCGAGTTTCTTCTCCCCATTCTGCGCACGGTCAACGTTGAGGACTATGAAAGCCTTCAATATCTCCAGAGGGTGCTGCGCTCCAGCGGCATAATCGACGAGCTGGAGGCAAAGGGCGTTGAAGAGGGAGACAGCATTTCCATATACGATTTTGAATTTGAATATGTAAGATAATGATGTGAAAAGGTTGACGGTATGGACGTTTTGAGCAGGGAAAGCGCAAGAGATTACAGCCCCGCCGCGCTTGCGTTTTACGGCGACTGCGCTTGGGAGATCATTGTGAGGCGGCATATACTTGAAAATGGAAGCGCCCCATCGGGCAAGCTCCACAGCAGGTCGGTGGAAATGGCGAGAGCCTCCTTTCAGTCGGCGGCGGTTGACATCATCGAGGGACTTCTTACCGAGGAGGAGGCGGATATCCTCAGACGGGGCAGAAACGCCTCGGGAATACAGACGCCCAAGTCCTCCACGCCGAGGGAATACCACCGCGCCACGGGGCTCGAGGCGCTTTTCGGATATTTGTTTTTGATCGGCGAATACGACCGCGCAATTCATTTTTTCGAGGTGATCCTTAATGAAAGAAACAAATCGGAATGAACAGAATAAAAAGAAAACGCCCGAGGAGCGCAAAAAGGCGATTCTTCGCTGGATAATCGATATCGTTCTTATTGTGATCGGATCAAGCGTATATTCGGTGGGGCTTCACTGTTTTTCCGCTCCCAACGATATAGCGGCGGGGGGAGTCGGCGGCGTGGCAACGCTTATAAACGCTGTCACGGGCGCAAATATAGGTATTCTGTACGGTATCATAAACGCCCCTCTCATTATTGTCGGCTTTATTTTCCTCGGGAAGAAAATGATGGTAAAAACTCTTATCGCCGTTGTGGTGATGACGTTTATGACCGACTACGGCTTTGCCGCCCTGCCCGTGTATGAAAACGGGGACAGGCTTTTGGCGGCGATCTTCGCGGGCATACTTTTCGGCGCGGGTCTCGGCGTGGTGTATCTTCGCGAGGGCACCACGGGCGGCACCGATATAATCAACAAGCTTATAAACAAAAGATACCCACATTTCAGCCTGGGCGCGATAATGCTCGGTACCGACGCTCTGATCATAATCGCCTCAATGGTGGTTTACGGCACTATCGAAGCGGGACTTTACGCCATTATCGCCATCTTTATATGCAGCAAGGTAATGGATATGATACTTTACGGCAGCTTTGAGGGTAAAATGCTTCTCATATTCAGCGACAGGTATCACGAAATATCCGAGTACGTAATGAAAAAACTGAACAGAGGCGTTACATGGCTAAACGCCACGGGCGCTTATTCAGAAAAAAGCAAGCAGGTCATCTGCTGCGCGGTCCACAAAAGCGAGTATTCAAAAATAAAACGCAAGGTCAAGGAAATAGACCCTCACGCCTTTATCATAATCAGCAACGCGGGCGAGGTACTGGGAGAGGGCTTCCAAGCGAACCAGTAATAAATCATAAAAAGGAGTATATATTATGTCGGGACATTCCAAATGGAGCACCATTAAAAGAAAAAAGGGCGAAAAGGACGGCGCCAGAGCCAAGATTTTCACCAAGATAAGCCGTGAAATAATAGTTTGTATCAAGGAGCACGGCGCGGACCCGGGCAGCAACTCAAAGCTTGCCGCCCTTATCACAAAGGCTAAGGCGAACAACATACCCAACGACAACATCGACCGACTTATCAAGAAGGCGGCGGGCGAGGGCGACAAGAACAACTACGAAAACTGCGTTTACGAGGGCTACGGTCCCAACGGCGTCGCGGTCATCGTCGATTGTCTCACCGATAACCGCAACCGCACCGCGGGCGAGGTGCGCCACTACTTTGACAAGTACGGCGGAAATTTGGGCACAACGGGCTGCGTAAGCTTTATGTTCTCGGAAAAGGGCGTTATAGTGCTGGACAACGAGGACGGGGACATCGACGAGGACAAGGCTATGGAGGATATCCTCGAAGCGGGCGGCGACGACTTTTCCTTTGAGGACGGCTGCGTAGAGATCACCTCCGATCCCAATTCGGTGAGCGAGACGGCGGAAAATCTCGCGAAAATGGGCTACAAGGTGCTTTCCGCGGAAGCGGAGCAGGTGCCCTCCACCTACGTTAAGCTGACCGACGAGGAGCATATCAAGAAAATGAACCTCCTTTTGGAGACGCTGGAGGACAACGACGACGTTCAGAACGTGTGGCACAATTGGGAGGAAGAGTGATTTTTCCCTTGGGCTCATCGGTGCGGAGCGCTTTACATAGAGCAAATCAACTTAAGGTTTAAAATTTTTATTTTTTAAATGGATAAAGTCGGTATCGACGTTAAATTTTGCATATTATCCAAAAAGTATAAAAACGGTAAAATTGTGAAATTAAGGTCGTATATCGGCTTTATTGTTTATTTTAAGCCTTGTCGGGAAAGAATGTAGCTAAAGGACAAAATGCATAAAAAATGAATACAGATTTTTACCTTTCGTCATATTATACCAAAATCCCAAGAAAAATCGCTCATATTTTTAACTTTGTACAGATTTACCGAAAAGACCTTGAAAAATCCTATCAAGTATGCTTTACAAAAGGGTTTGACAGGTTTTCGCATTCTTATCCCGCCCGATATTTTTTTTAACGCCCGACATTGACAAATGCAAATTTATGTGCTAAAATGTACTCAAATATTAAATGCAAGTTGAATTTTTAAAAATTTCATTCCCGATCGGAAGTTTTTCGGACGTGCTCAATATTTAAGCGTTTCGTGAATAACTCGAAGCGGACCGAAAGAGAAAAAGACAGGTGAAATTGAATTTTTTAAAATGTTTAATTCATTTAGTGTTGAAAATCCTAAACCGCATTTTAACTGCGGCGCGGTCGGGGCATAAAGAATGACCGTGCGGGTTAAAGCTATAATTTAACAGGAGGCAAATTAAAGAAAATGAAGAAGATAGTTTCAATAGCGTTGACTTTGGCTATGATTCTCAGCGTCGCCGGCTGTAACCAGACCAATGGCGGCGAAGAGCAGAATAACAGCGAAAGCTCGACCACTACCGCCGCCGCAAACAACAGCGATAACAACGGCGGCGAAGAGACAACGGAGGGCTCCGAGCCTGCTCCCGCAGGCGAAATGGCTGACCCTTACGCCGATATGAGCCACGACGAGGTTTCCAAGGCTCTTTACGACAGCACCTTGGGCGAGTTCTATACTCTCCTTGAGGAGGCTAAGGGCTCATCTTCCGTTTCCGAGAGATTCGCTAAGATGGCTATTGCCGAGGCTAAGCTCTTGGAGCAGGCTGTTTTGATCCCCTCCAACACCAACGGCGGACGCTTCGCTATAAGCAGAGTTGCTCCCAACACCATATCTCCCGTGCTTTGGGGCACCGACAACGACAGATTCCACCAGGTCATCTGCGCTACCGAGTTCATCAAGAGCGAGGACAGAGTAGAGATGAAGGAGAAGTACAACGAGCTTAAGGGCACCGGCGAGTACGAGGCTTGGGCTAAGGACTTCCTTACCGAAAAGGGCTACACCATAAAGGACAGCTACAGCATCATCTACCCCAGCGATCCTAAGACCTGGGATTATATCAACACATACAGAAGCGCAGACAGCGAGGCTCTCGTAAATATTTACGACAACCTTATGGAATACGACATCGAAGGCGTATTGCAGCCCGCTCTTGCTGAAAGCTACACCGTATCCGACGACGGTCTCACCTACACTTTTAAGCTCCGCGAGGGCGTTATGTGGGTAGACTCTCAGGGCAGAGAGCTTGCAGAGGTAGTTGCGGACGACTTCGTAGCCGGCTTGCAGCACGTTATGGACTGCGGCGCTATCTCCTACCTTGTAGACGGCATCATCAAGAACGCCGCCGAGTACAATGCGGGCGAGATCACCGATATCGCCGAGGTAGGCGTTAAGGCGGTCGATCAGTATACCGTTGAGTATACTCTCGAACAGCCCACCTCATACTTTACAACAATGCTTTCTTATCATACCTTTGCTCCTCTTTGCAGAAGCTACTACGAATCCAAGGGCGGCAAGTTCGGCGCAGATTTCGACGCTTCTGCGGCTGACTACTCCTACGGTCTCGATCAGGACTCCGTTGCTTACTGCGGTCCCTACCTCGTAACCAACGCTACCGCTCAGAATACCATCGTATTTGAAGCTAACCCCTCTTACTGGAACAAGGACAACATCAACATCAAGAAGCTCACCTGGTATTACAGCGACGGCAGCGACCCCACAAAGCCTTATGAGGACGCAAAGAGCGGCGTTATCGACGGCGTTTCTCTTACAGAGACCACTCTTCCCATCGCTAAGGAAGAGGGACTCTACGACGCGTACGTATACACCAGCGCTACCGACGCTACCTCTTTCACCACTTGGTTCAATCTTTACCGTACAAAGTACGCTAACTTCTCCGACGAGACAAAGGTCGTATCCTCTATGACCGACGAGCAGAAGGTAAGAGCTAACCTTGCCATGCAGAGCCAGCACTTCCGTCTTGCTCTTGCATACGGTCTTGACAAGGCGACCTACAACGCACAGGTAGTAGGCGAGGACGTAAAGCTCCTTTCCGTAAGAAACAGCTACACTCCCGGCACCTTTGTTTCTCTTGACGAGGACATTACCGTAGACATCAACGGCACCGCTACCACCTTCGCGGCAGGCACCAACTACGGCGAGATCCTTCAGGCACAGATCACCGCAGACGGTTATCCCTTCAAGGTTTACGATCCCGACGCTGACGACGGCGCAGGCTCCAGCGACGGCTTCGACGGCTGGTACAGCCCCGAGAACGCTAAGGCTGAGCTCGCTATCGCTATCGAAGAGCTTGCGGCTCAGGGCGTAGAGATCTCCGCCGAGAATCCTCTCCACTTTGACTTCCCTTACGCACAGGACGTTGACGCTTTCGCTAACCGCGCGAACGCATTCAAGAAGTCCATTGAGGCTTCTCTTGACAGCATGGTTATCGTTGACCTCGTTCCCTGCGCTGACGGCTACAACGAGTGGTACGACGCTACCTACTACTTCGAGTCCGCTGAGGACGCGAACTACAACTCTTGTGATAACGGCGGCTGGGGACCCGACTACGGCGATCCTCAGACCTACCTTAACACAATGCTTCCCGATTACTCCGGCGATATGACCAAGATGATCGGCGTATATTGATAGGCAGCCAAAAGACCGAATATTTACTTGAAACTTTATTGAAGGGAAATGATGCCCCATTTCTGTTCAATAAATCATAATCAAGCTAAGGGCAACGCTTGGCGGACAATGACTGTTCGCCTTGGATTGCCCTGCTTGTTTATTTATTGCAGATCATTAAAGCGCATGTTCTTATAGGATAGGTGCGCGTCTTCCCGAAGGCTGTTTTCGGAGAGCCGCACACCATTCCTATGAGTACAAGCCTTGATATTTTTTGAAAAAAAGTCAGTTATACGAAAAAATAAACCTTAAGGAGCGGAGAAAAATTCCGCTGAGAGTGAATAATATGACAAAGTATTTATTAAAACGTTTGCTCCATGGGCTGCTTTCGGTGATCGCGGTGGTCGTTATCGTTATGATACTGATCTACTCGCTGATGAACAGACAGCTTATCTTTGCCAGCGACCCGATGTATACCCGTCAGATCAACAACAACCGAGACACCTATTCCTACACCAAGTGGGAGGAATACGGATATATCGACTATGTTCCCTATACCGATTATCTTATCGAGCTTGTTAAAAACGGCGAGATAGACGAGGATACAAGAGCCTCCGCCGCCTCCTTCGGCAGAACGGAATCCGCAGATTCCAACATTGTAAAGGAATACGCGGAGAAATTCAAAAGCTACTATGAGAGCAGGGGCTATACCGTTGTCCGCAAGGACGCGGTCATGATAAACCCCAAAAAGGTAGCCGACGGCGGACGCCAAATATTCTTCGCCTATAAGGACGTTCCTCTTATCAACCGTCTTTGGAATTATTTTACAAGGCTGGTCGCGTTCGATAATATCAACAACGTTCAAGAGGACGTGGGCGAAAGAGGGCTCACCTTTACCTGGCACGACCCCGCCTACGGCGGCGAAAAATTCTCTCCCGCCATTATGGGCAACGGCACCACCCATAAATACCTTCTGTATTTTGACGATACCTTCCCCTTTATTCATCAGAATTTCGCCACCATACAGTTAGGCACCTCCTATTCGGTAACGACGGGCGTCGATGTGTTCAAGACCATGACCAATAGCCAGGGCTCCTATGTGCTTTCCGAGATGACCTTCCCCACGGGCTATACCGAAATGAGTGCGGACAACCTGCACACCGCTACCTATGTGGCGGGCTCGAGAGAATCCAGCAAGGTAAACACCGACCGCTTCACCGACGATTACACCAACATTGACTTGGTGAGGAGCGGATTTTCAAAAATGGGCTACTCCTTTGTTATAGGCATCATCTCCGTTGTTATGGCGTACATTCTCGGTATCCCTCTCGGTATCCTTATGGCAAGGAGAAAGGACAAGTTAGTCGATAAGCTCGGCACCATTTATATCATTTTCATCATCGCAGTGCCCTCTCTTGCATATATCTTCCTCTTTAAGGCATTGGGCGGAAAGGCGGGTCTCCCCACCACCTTCGATATGGAGTCCGCCAGCAAGCTTATGTATGTGCTGCCTATCGTTTCACTGGCTTTGCCCTCTATCGCCAACCTCATGAAGTGGATAAGGCGGTATATGATAGATCAGATGAACTCGGACTACGTTAAGTTCGCGCGTTCGGGCGGTCTTACCGAGGGCGAGATATTCACTAAGCATATACTTAAAAACGCCATCATACCCATTGTTCACGGAATACCCGCCAGCGTACTGTCCGCCTTGACGGGCGCGATCATCACCGAGCGCGTATACGTAGTCCCCGGCGCGGGCAACCTGCTCACCGAGGCTATCAACAAGTATGATAACGGCGTTATCGTGGGCGTGACGCTGTTCTACGCTATTTTATCGGTACTGTCCATAATTTTGGGCGACCTGTTTATGTCTCTTGTGGACCCTCGTATATCGTTCACCACCAAGAGCAGATGATCATAAAAAACTCTAAAAGAAAGGCTTGGTCACAATTATGGATTATGATTTCAGCGGCTGCGGCTACACGGAGGAGGAGCTGTTCTCGAGAGTAGACCACAGCGATCTCGAATCCGAAAAGATCACGGCGCCCCGTTATTCCTACTGGCATTCGGTATTCCGTGTATTTTTCAGAAAGAAGATCAATATAGTAATTCTCGCCCTTTTGGCATTTTTGATACTTTTTGCCTATATTTATCCCTGCTTTATCGAATACGACAGATATGCCAACCTTATGGATTCCTCCGCGAAGCACCTTACGCCCGCGGCGGCGGTAGAGAAATTCGGCTTTAATATCCACTGGATATTGGGTACGGGCAACTCGGGACAATCCACCTTTGACGCTATTTGGAACGGTTCGAGGATATCCATTTCGTTGGCCTTTGTCTGCGCCGCCATAAATATGACGCTTGGCGTTATAATAGGCGCGGTATGGGGCTTCTCCAAAAAGGTAGATATCATAATGACGGAGGTCTATAACATAATAGGCAACGTTCCTTATATCCTGTTTATCTCCGTAATGGTAATGCTGTTCACCGCCAGCTTTTGGACAATGGTTTTCGCCATGACCATAACGGGCTGGCTTGGTATTGCCTACTTTATCCGAACGCAGGTCGTAATTATCCGCGACCGCGAATATAACTTAGCGTCAAAATGCTTGGGCACGTCTACCATAAAGATAGCCCTTAAAAACATTCTGCCCTTTATGACGTCGGTCATCGTTACTCTTCTTGCGACGGAGATACCCTCCTATATTTCCTACGAAGTGTTCCTTTCCTATATCGGTATGGGACTTGCCGAAAAATCCCTGGGACGTCTGATTTTTGAAGCCGAAAGCGCCATGGTCACTCCCGGCTGGGGCTTTGAGTTCTGGAGCCCCGTTGTCATCGCTTCTATCATTACCGTTGTTTTGTACGTGGTAGGTCAAAATCTCGGCGACGCTTCCGACCCAAGGACGCATATGTAAGGAGAATCATAAATGGATAAGAATAATGTATTGTTGTCGGTCAAAAACTTAGACGTTAAATTCCATGTAAGAGGAAGAGTGCTTACCGCCATACGCAATATTTCGCTGGATATTTACGAGAACGAGTCCATAGCCATAGTGGGCGAGTCGGGCTCGGGAAAATCGGTTTTCACCAAGACCTTTGCGGGCATGCTGGATTCAAACGGTTTTATCAGCAACGGCGAGATAGTGTTTAACGACGATTATCTTTCCGATACCTCGGTAAAGCTCAGCTCCTCGGCATTAAACACCATCAACAGGATCGAAGGAAAGCTGAACGAATACGCAAGACTTGAAAACGGAGCCGCCACATACGGCGAAATATTGAAGCTCGCGGCGGAAAACAAGAGCAGATACGAGCTGACCGAGGAGGAAAGCGCCAAGCTTGACGAGGAGCTTAAGGAGCTGGTGCACAGAAAAACGGATCTGTTCAACCTAAAGCAGACCCTTTCCTCCAAAAGCGATAAGGAACAGCTCGGAAAGATCAACGCCGAGGTGTCCGAGCTGGAGACCCGCATAAAGAACAAGGAAAACGAGGGGAAGCGGCTTTTGGCTTCAAAAAAGCGCGCCGCCGATTCCGACGCCGAGTATCTGAAAAAATACAATGAAAAGCGCGCCTCTTTAAAGGCAAAGCACGCGCAGGAGATAACAAAGGAAGCCTCCGCGGCCTCCAAAAAGAGGAACGTTATCATTGCCAAGGAAATATATCTTTCGGTAGGAAGATACAGCTACAAAAAGCGCGTCAAGATGATCTCGGGGCTTTTGAAGGCGTTCAAAAAGGCGTACACCCTCGGTATCGACCTGGATAACGAGGACGAGAGAAACGGCGTTTTCAACAACGTTATCTTCCGCGTAAAATATCTTGACGAAACGCCCGAAAAGCTTCACGGCACCTGCGTTATCGATATGGCGAAGATAAAGGATCAAAAGGACTGGACCCAGATAAGAGGAAACAGGATAGCTACCGTTTTCCAGGACCCCATGACCTCCCTGAACCCGATAATCACCATAGGAAAGCAGATAACCTCGGTTATTTTAAAGCACCAGGACTGCTCCGAGATCGAGGCAAGGCGCAGAGCGATGGACCTTATGAGAAAGGTCGGCATTCCCAACGCGGAAGCCCGCTTTGACGATTATCCTTTTCAGTATTCGGGCGGTATGAGACAGAGGATCGTTATAGCTATCGCCCTGTCCTGCCAGCCTAAAATACTTATCTGCGACGAGCCCACCACCGCGCTGGACGTTACCATTCAGGCGCAGATATTGCAGCTTATAAAGGACTTGCAGAAGGAATTTAACTATACTATCGTATTTATCACCCACGACTTGGGCGTTGTGGCAAACATTGCCGACCGCGTAGCGGTTTTGTACGCGGGACAGATAGTGGAGCTGGGAACGGTAGAGGACGTATTTTACGACCCGCGCCACCCTTACACCTGGGCGCTGCTCTCCTCTCTGCCTCAGCTGGCGGAAAGAAACACGAAGCTTTATTCCATTACGGGCACTCCCCCCTCTCTCTATAACAGCATCACGGGAGACGCCTTTGCGCCCCGCAATCCCTACTGTCTCAGAGTAGATACGCTCTTTGAGCCTCCCATGTTTAAGGTCACGGACACTCATTTTGCCAAAACATGGCTGTTAGACCCGCGCTCTCCGAAGATCGAAAAGCCGGAGGGTATCCATAATATCCACGAGAAGCTGGTAAAAGCATTTAATATATAGGAGCGTAATAAAAGTGGCTAACGTTAATCAAGAAACAAAAAAACAGGGACGTGTGACAAGCTTTCCCGAGCACGGTCCTTTGGATAAGGACGGAAGAGAGATACTTCTGTCTCTCAAAAACGTCGATATCACCTTCGGCAAGGGCGACAGCGCCGTAAAGGCGGTCAAGAACGCCTCCTTTGATATTTATAAGGGCGAGACCTTCTCCCTGGTAGGCGAGTCGGGCTCGGGCAAGACCACCGTGGGACGCGCGGTAATACGCGTTAATCCTCTTGCGGGCGGAGAGATACAGTATAAGGGCGTTCGCATTTCGGGGAAAATTCCCCATTCTCTCGACCGTCAGGTCATCAGAAACATACAAATGGTGTTCCAGGACCCCGCTGCGTCGCTGAACGAGCGCGCTACGGTGGATTACATCATTTCCGAGGGCTTGTATAACTTCCACCTGTTTGAAAACGAGGCGGACAGAGTTCGAAAGGTGGAGAAGATCATCAACGAGGTGGGCTTGCTCCCCGAGCATTTGACCCGTTATCCTCACGAGTTTTCGGGAGGTCAGCGTCAGAGGATCGGCTTGGCGCGCGCCATGGTAATGGAGCCCGAGCTGGTTGTGGCGGACGAGCCTATTTCCGCTCTGGACGTATCTATCAGAGCTCAGGTGCTTAATCTTATGAAGAAGTTCCAGAGCGAAAAACAGGTCACTTATCTGTTCATTGCCCACGATCTTTCCATAGTAAGATTTATCTCCGACCGTATCGGCGTTATCTATAAGGGCAACATCGTCGAGGTGGCGGACGCGGAGGAGCTGTTCGACTATCCGCTGCACCCTTATACTCACTCTCTTATTTCGGCGATACCCATACCCGACCCGCAGCTTGAAAAGAACAAGGTGCTTTATACCTACGACCCGTCTATCCACGATTACAGCACCGACAAGCCCGAGTTCGTCAACATAGGGCACGATCACTACGTTTACGGCAACAAAAAGGAGATCGAGGAATATAAAAAGCTTCGCGAGGCTAACGTTCCCGTTAAGGCTATCACCATTGACGAGGTGAAGAGCCACGAAAAGGTGATCCACGACGAGGTAAAGGCAAACGAAAGGGCTGAGCAGGAGATAATCGCTCACCCCGCGGGAGATACGGGAAGCGTTCTCCTTGCGGTGCTGGCGTTTCTGCTGCCTGTTTTGGGCTTGCCTGCCGCGTTTATATTCAAGAAGAAAAATTATATCCGAAACTTTAAAATGCTGAAAAAAGGCGCGATAGCGGGATTTGCGGTGATCGGCGCGTTCATTCTCCTGTTCCTGCTGTTGCTGCTGATATCGGTGATATAATTGGGACGTACCGTAAAAAACAGGAAACGCATAGAACCGAAGCCCGTACAAAAAATCGAGCTTTCGGAGGATAACGTTAGAAAAAGAGCAATAGCGGCGGTTTTATTTCTTATTATCGGCGCCGCTCTTTTGGTATACTGCTTTGTGACCTTTATAACGCCGAGCGCGGGCTGGGCTACGATTACGGCTACCCAAAGCGTTAACGACAGCGGGGAATTTGTTTTTCGGTATTACCTGGGCGCCGACGGGACCAACGCGAAAGCGGAGGAAAGAGCCGTTGCCGCGGTATATGATAAAGCCTCGGAGAAAGTATTCAAGCTTTTTCACGATAAGCAGGGCTTTGAGGACGCCGTAAGCATTTATGAGATCAACCGCAAGCCCAATACCGAGCTGACGGTGGACGAGGCGCTGTATAACGTTTTTTCTCTTTTCGAGAGCTTTGGTTCGCGATACTTGTATATTGCCCCAATATATTCTCAATATGAGAATATATTTTACTGCACCGACGATTCAATGCTCGTTGATTTCGATCCGCTGACAAGCGGCGAGGTCGGGGAGCTTTACAGGTCTTATGCGGTATATATAAACGACCCCTCAATGATAGATATGCAGCTTTTGGGCGATAACAAAATAAAGCTTTTCGTATCCGAGGAATATCTTGAATTTGCCGAGGAGGAGGGAATAACCGACTTTATAGGCTTGTCCTGGCTGACAAACGCCTTTGCGGCGGATATCATTGCCGAGGAGCTGACAAAAAACGGCTTCACCCACGGCACTCTTTCAAGCTATGACGGATTTACAAGAAACCTTGACAGCAGCGCGACCGATTATTCCTTTAACATTTTCGACAAAAAGGAAAACGAGGTTTATTTGGCGGCGTCAATGCGGTACAAGGGACCCGAGACGATAGTGTTTTTGAAAAGCTACGCCCTAAACGACGCGGACCTGCGGCATTATTACCGCTTGACCGGCGGAGAAACAAGGACGCCTTATCTTGACGTTAAGGACGGCATACCCAAAAGCTCCCTTGACAATTTGGTATTGTACTCCGAGGAAAAGGGCTGCGCCGAGATATTGTTGGAAACACTCGATATTTATATTTCGGAGGAGCTTGACGAAAAAAGACTGAACGGGCTTTCCGAAAAAGGCATATATTCGGTTTACAGCAGCGGCTTCACCCTGCTCCACAACGACGGCGGCTTGCTGTTGGACGGCTTGTACGACAAGGACGGTATCGTTTATAGGGCTGAGGAGGTAAAATAGTACTGTAAGCTGTTACAAAACTTCAAGAAATTGATAATTGACAATTATTATAAAAACGACCTGTCGGAGACGGGTCGTTTTTTTCACCAAAAAAATTTAAGTTTCCCCAAAATTTCTAAATCAGAGATACTATTTTTAACGATTACGTTTAAGATAATTCTTA
>JAMPHV010000053.1 GCA_023663265.1 Bacteroides sp. | reverse complement strand
AATTAAAGCTCATTCTGCTTTTTATTCAATGCTTATTTTTATTTTAAGATGTGCGTTTTTCCTTTTACTGCAACGATTTCCCGATTTTTGCCTTTTATTTTAGGGAAACTTAAAAAATAACCGACTTGACTTTTAGCCAAATTTTGTTATAATTATTATTGGTTGTTTTTAAAAAAGACTTTAAAAATATTACAAAGGCTTTAAAAATATTACAAAACAATATTACAATATATACAGATGAAAGGTCGATCGCTATGAAATGGACAAGTCTTAACGATTTGAGAGAAAGCTATCTTAAATTTTTTGAGAGCAAGGAGCATCTTCGTATGGATTCCGCTCCGCTGGTGCCTCAGGGGGATAACTCGGTGCTGCTCATCAACGCGGGCATGACCCCCTTGAAAAAGTTTTTCCAGGGGGTCGAAGCTCCTCCGAGAAAAAGAGTCACCACCTGTCAGAAATGCATTCGCACTCCCGATATCGAAAACGTAGGCAAAACCGCACGGCACGGCACTTATTTTGAAATGCTGGGAAATTTTTCCTTTGGTGATTACTTTAAGCACGAGGCGATAGCGTGGGCTTGGGAATACCTTACCAAGGTGCTTGAGATACCCGAGGAAAAGCTTTGGGTCACCATATATGAGGAGGACGACGAAGCGGGAGATATTTGGGCGGACGAAATAGGCGTACCCCGCGACAGAATCGTAAAGCTGGGAAAAAAGGACAACTTTTGGGAGCACGGCAGCGGTCCCTGCGGTCCCTGCTCCGAGATTCACTTTGACAGAGGCGAAAAGTACGGTCCCTTTATAGATTTTGAACAGGCGGGAGAATGCGACCGTATCATCGAAATATGGAACCTTGTATTCACCCAGTTTGACAACGACGGCAAGGGCAATTATACGATGCTCGCCAACAAAAACATAGATACGGGTATGGGTCTCGACCGTCTTGCCTGCGTAATGCAGGGCGTTGACAATATGTTTGAGGTGGACACCGCTCAGAATATCATAAAAACCATATGCGAGCTTACGGGGAAGCAGTATAAGGCTAACGAAAAGGACGATGTTTCAATTCGCGTTATCACCGACCACGTAAGAGCAAGCACGTTTCTTATCGGCGACGGCGTAAGACCCTCCAACGAGGGCAGAGGCTATGTTTTGAGACGTCTTATCCGCAGAGCCGCGCGCCACGGACGTATGCTCGGAATGACCGAAAGCTTTTTATACAAGGTAGCCGAAAGCGTTATAAGGGAAAATCGATCCGCTTATCCCGAGGTAAAGGAAAAAGAGGAGTATATCAAAAAGGTTCTCCGCAACGAGGAGGACAGCTTTAACAGGACCGTTGAAAAGGGCTCTCAGATATTGCAGGAGCTTATAGATAAAATGGACACGGGCAGCATATTAAGCGGCGAGGACGTGTTTAAGCTTCACGATACCTACGGCTTCCCTCTCGATCTGACAAAGGAGATACTTGCGGAAAAGAATCTTACTCTTGACGAAAGCCGTTTCCGCGAGCTTATGGAGATACAGCGCGCCACAGCCCGTTCAAACCAGGCGTTCAAGGGCGGCTGGGACGAAGCCTCAAACGACGCCTTTAAGGACCTTTCCACCGAATTTATCGGTTATAAGGAGCTGTCATGTGAAACGACCCTTAAGGCTATCCTAAAGAACGGCGCGCTTGCCGATTCCTGCTCTGAGGGGGAGGAGGCTGTCGTTCTTATCGAAACTACTCCGTTTTACGCCGAGAGCGGCGGACAGGTGGGCGATAAGGGGACGATCGTCAGCGGAGACAGCCTTTTGCGCGTTCTTGACACCAAGAAAATAGCGGGTGGGCAGTATGTCTGCGAATGCCGCGTTGAAAGCGGAGAGTTTTACGTTAACGACAGGGTAACGGCGCAGGTGGACGAGGAGCTGCGCCGCGCCACCGCCAGGAACCACACCTGCGCTCACCTTTTGCAGGCGGCTTTGCGTAAGGTTTTGGGCGACCATGTTCACCAGTCGGGCTCTTATGTCGATCCCTACAAGTGCCGCTTTGACTTTTCTCATTTCAGCGCAATGACGGTGGACGAGGTGGCTCGGGTAGAAAAGCTGGTCAACGAGGAGATATTAAAGGCGGTACCCGTTATCACCGAAGAGCTTCCGATAGAGGAGGCGCAAAAGCGCGGCGCCATGGCGCTGTTCGGCGAAAAGTACGGTAAAATAGTAAGAGTGGTGACCGTTCCCGATTTCTCCACCGAGTTTTGCGGCGGCACTCACCTTACCAACACCTCTCAGGCGGGTCTCTTTAAGATAACCGCCGAGACCTCTGTCGCCAGCGGAGTAAGACGTATCGAGGCGATAACGGGGCAGGAGGTCATAACCGCCTTTAACGGCTTAAACGTAATGATCGCCAAGATCGGAGCCGCGGTCAAGGCAAACGGAGACGCCGCCATTATCAACCGCTGCATAAGCCTGCAAAGCGAGGTCCATGAGCTTAAAAAGGAGATAGACAGGCTCAACGAAAAGATATCCTCGGCTCAGCTCAGCGGACTTTACGACAACGTGGAGGAAGTTAAGGGCATAAAGATAATCACCGCAATGCTTACAGGGACCTCGGGCGACAGTCTTCGCAAGGTAATGGACGGCATGAAGAGCAGTAACGACAGCTTCATTGCGGTGTTGGCGGGCGTAAGCGGCGACAAGGGGAACTTTGTCTGTGCGTGCAGTCCCGAAGCGGTAGCCAAGGGCGCCAACGCGGGACAGATCGTCCGCAGGGTCGCCGAAATAACAGGCGCAAAGGGCGGCGGAAAGCCCGATATGGCTATGTCGGGCATCGGCGACAACACAAAGATAGACGAAGCTCTCTTAGCGGTAAAGGCTATTGCAGGCGAGATGCTTAAGGATTAAAGGAGGGAAAAATGGAAAACTGCCTTTTTTGTAAGATAACAGCGGGGGAGATACCCTCGACTAAGGTTTATGAGGACGAGGATATTTTGGCGTTCAAGGATATCAACCCCATGGCTCCCGTTCATATTCTCATTATCCCCAAAGCTCACATTGACGGCGCCGATATGCTTAATGCGGAAAACTCCGCCGTTGTGTCGAAGATATTTACCGCGGCGGCGCAGCTCGCAAGAGAGCTGGGGCTTGAAAACGGGTTCAGAATAGTTACCAACGTCGGCGAGGACGGAGGACAGACCGTCCGTCATCTGCATTTTCACCTTTTGGGCGGACAGAAGCTTAATACTGCGCTCGCTTAGTTTTTTCGGAGGAATATATTTATGAGGCACAAATTGGGCTTGATAGGTTTTTCATACCTGGCAGGGCTTATTTGTGCCGAATTTTTCGGTACCGCCGTCGTTGGCGTTTTTGCGGCTGCCGCCGTACTGCTTGCCCTTGTTCCGATCGCGGTGAAACGGAGAAAAAATTCCGCGGCTTTGGCTTTCTTTATCGCTTTTGCGGCAATGTGCGCGCATGGGATATACACCTTGACGGTATATCTTCCCATAGCCGCCTACGACGGGAAAACCGCTGAAATAAGCGGCGTTATCACGGACGTGCGCTGTTACGACAGCGATACCGCCGCATATGTGCTTCAGACCGAGATAAACGGCGCAAGAGCATATGTGCGCTTTTTCGGAGAGGATAACGGCGCGGCGGCGGGCGACAGCGTAAGCTTCAGCGGGAAATTGTCGCTGATAAAGGACAACGCGGCGTTTGCGGAAAAAAGCTATTACAGATCAAAGGGCATTTTTCTTTCCGCTTCTCTCAAAGGAGAGGCGGAAATAACCGAAAAGGGCGGATTCAGCCTAAAAAAGGCGGTGTCGGATTACAGCGACATGATAGCCGACAGGATAAGCGCCTTTTTGCCGGGAGAAGAGGGAGACTTACTTAGGGCTATGTTTTTGGGAGATAAGACCGCATTGGACCCGTCCCTCTCCGAAAGCGTAAAAAGGGCGGGAATAAGCCATTTTACCGCCGTATCGGGACTTCATTTGACGGTTATTTCCCATATTATGCTGCTGCTCATTTCAATGACGCCGCTAAAAAATCACAGGTATTTTAAATTTGCGGTATTGTCTCTGCTGATACTTTTGTTTATGCTGTTTTTCAAGCTTTCTCCCTCGGTGATAAGAGCGGGGATAATGCTTGTCGTTTATTACGGCTGCGAGCCGTTTATGCGAAAGGGAAGCATTGTAAATTCAATGGGTACGGCGATCCTGGCGGTGACTCTTGCTAATCCGTACGCCTGCACCGACGCGGGCTTTCTCCTGTCCTTGGCTGGCACCTTCGGGGTGGGAGCGGTCTCTCCTTTGATATGCGGAAAAATGAACAGAAGTAGGTTCGCTCCCGTAAAGGATATGTTGGCTGCTTCCCTTTGCGCTATGCTTTGCACCTTTCCGTTAAGCTGCATATTTTTCGGCGGAGTTTCCGTAATGGGGATCGCAGCAAGCTTGCTTTTATATCCGCTGTTTCTTCCCGCCCTGCTTTGCGCCGCGCTGTTTGCCGTATTCGGCGGAAACGGCAGCGCGCTGATGTTTGCTTCGGGAATATGCGCCAAGGTCATGATCCTCATAATAAGGCTTTTGGGAAGCTTTAGGTACGCCTACTTCTCTCTCGATTACGGCTTTGTGGTGCCGATAAGTCTTTTGTCGGCGCTGTTTACGGCTTTGGTTTGGCTTTATTTCAAGGATATCGAAAAAGCGCTGCGCGCGGTCGCGCTCTCTCTTTGCGTTATGCTTTTGTTTGTTACGGCGGCAAATACTTATTACCGTGACAAGGCGAGACTCACTATGTATTCGGACGGCAGCGGCGCCTGTATAATAGCGCATATGGAGGGCAGCGTGTTTATCGCGGTATCGGACGATTCCGCGGAGCTGCTTGAAAGGATCGAAGATTATTTAAAAACCAATTTTATCGATCGGGTATCGGTAATAAAGGTGTTGAACGAAAGCAGCAACAATTTGGGTAAATTTGAGGATATACCCTGCGGGGAATTTTTGCCGCCGAACGACACACGCGGAGCGTACAGCGATAAAATGACCCTGCAAAGCACACGGGAAAGCTGCAAGATAACGGTAAACGGTATCTCGGTCTCGTTATCGCCCGCCAAGGCTCCCGAGGACGGCGGCGTCTCCGTTATCTACGGCTACGCGGGAAGCGTCAGCGGATTAAACGGGATAGTCTTCGCTTCGAGCAAAAGACTTTGCGCCGACGGCGAAAATAACATTTACAAAAATATTTACTATGATAAAGCGAGCTACATAATAACCGACAACGGATTTTTACGGGATATTAGCTGATTTTACCTGATTATCCATTCGCGGAGGGACCAAATGCCGATAATGACCGAAGCTCAGTTGAGCGCCAATATAAAAAGCGGAAACTTTTTTCCCGTATATTTTTTTTACGGGGAGGAAAGCTTTCTTGTCAAAACCTACGCCATGCGCATAAAAAGCAGGCTTGTGGGTGATTCAAAAAACGATATAAATTTGCTTGAGCTGAGCGGCTGCCCCGATCTTGCAATGCTTTCCGACCACGCGGAGGCTTTGCCGTTTTTTGCCGACCGCAAGGTGATTATGATAAACGATTTTGATCTTGAGAAATTGCCCGAGAGCGAGCTTGAGCATTTTGAAAATATACTCAAAAACGTTCCCGATACCACCGTAATGGTTTTTTATCTTACGGGCTGCGGCTTTTCTCTGCGCTCGGGCAGGGTAAAAAAGCTTTTTGAAATGTTTAAGAAATACGCGGCGGTGTGCGAGTTTAAGCCTCTTAACAAAATGAAAATAGGAGATATCATCTGCAAAAAGGCGGCTAAGCAAAAAAGGCTTATTTCGCCGACCAACGCCGAATATATAGCGGAAATAACCGCCTGCGATCTTAATCTCGCTTCCGTTGAGACAACAAAGCTTTGCTGCTACGTCGGAGAGGGAAAGGAGATCACAAGAGAGATCATCGACAGCATGATAGTCAAGCGGCTCGAAACGAAGGTGTTCACCCTGTCCGACTCCATGCTTGCGGGGAATAAAAGGGAAGCGTTCAGAATATTGAACGAGCTGTTTGAACAGCGGGTAGACCCTATTCCGATCTTGGCGGCGCTGTCAACGGTCTACTCCGATTACTACACCGCCAAGGCGGCAAAAATCAAGGGCGTGTCTCCGCAGCAGGTGGCGGCGGATTTCGGATATACGGGCGCAAAAGCGTCCTTTGCGGCGAAAAAGTATAATCAAGCCGCAAAAATGGATATAGAAAGCTTAAGAAACGCTATGGAGATCATTTTTGAAGCCGACGTAAGGTGCAAGTCTTCCACGGTAAACAGAAGGCTGCTTTTAGAGGAAACGGTTTTAAAAATAATGGACAGATAGCCGAAAAACGGAATACGGGAAGCAATAAAACAAATGATACATTTAAAGGAAGCGTTAATCGTAGAGGGAAAGTACGATAAGATCAAGCTTTCGTCGGTAACGGACGCGCTTATAATAACCACCGACGGCTTTTCGGTGTTTAAGAACAGGGAAAAGCTCGAATTGATAAAAAGTCTCGCTGAAAGCTGCGGCGTGATAATACTCACCGACAGCGACAGCGCGGGCTTTAAGATAAGAAATTATATAAGAGGCTGCACTCAAAGGGGCAAGATCGTCAATGCTTATATCCCCGAAATATTCGGCAAGGAAAAAAGAAAAGCCTCGCCCTCTAAGGAGGGAAAATTGGGCGTTGAGGGGATTCCCGCGGATATACTGAGAAACGCTCTCGAAAAAGCGGGCGCGACTTTTTCCGACAGCGAAAAGCCCAAGCCCAAATGGGCAACGAAGATCAGACTTTTCGACGACGGCTTTTCGGGAAAGGAAAATTCCGCGGAAAAAAGAAAAAAGCTGCTTCAGCTTCTTTCTTTGCCCTCCCTGCTTTCGGTCAACTCGCTCGTCGAAGTGTTGAACACCATGTTTACTCCCGAGGAATACGAAAACGCCGTGAAGCTTATAGACGAGAAAGGAAAATTTTGATATATGGTTTTTTCCAGTCTTACCTTTATGTTTGTTTTTTTGCCGATAGTGCTTATTTTGTACTATGCGGTTCCGAAAAAATTCAAGAATTTATTTATTTTAATCAGCGGGCTTATCTTTTACGCTTGGGGCGAGCCGGTTTACGTGCTTATAATGATAGCCTCCACGCTTATAGACTACACGGCGGGGCTTATGATACACAAATTCGGCAAAAACAAAACGGTAAGGCTTATCTGCCTTATCGTGTCGCTGGTGATGAACTTAGGGCTGTTGGGGGTATTTAAATACGGCGGATTTGTTTTGCAGAATATCGACGCCATATTCGGAACGGCGCTTTACGATCCCAAGCACGCCCTGCCGCTGCCCATAGGGATAAGCTTTTTCACCTTTCAGTCGATGTCTTACACCATAGATATGTATATGGGAAAAATAAAGGTGCAGAAAAATCCCGTTTCCTTTGCCGCCTTTGTCACCCTTTTCCCGCAGATAGTCGCGGGTCCCATCGTGCGCTACGACGATATAGCGGCGGAGCTGGACGATAGGACGGTGGATATTGACTGCATTTACGAGGGAATACTGAAATTTATAACCGGCGTCGGAAAAAAGGTGCTTATCGCCAATAACATCGGAATGCTGTGGACCGCCGTTAAGGGCATGGAGCAGAGCGAGCTGTCGGTGCTGACGGCGTGGCTGGGGATAATAGCCTTTACGCTTCAAATATACTTTGATTTTTCCGGTTATTCCGATATGGCGATAGGTCTCGGAAAAATGATGGGCTTTAACTTCCCGCAGAACTTCAATTATCCGTATCAGTCAAAAAGCATAAGCGAATTTTGGCGCAGATGGCATATAACGCTCGGCGCGTGGTTCAAGAGCTATGTTTATTTTCCTCTCGGCGGCAGCAGAAAGGGCAGGGGGAGGACGGTGTTTAACCTTGCGGTGGTGTGGCTGCTTACCGGTATATGGCACGGCGCAAGCTGGAACTTTATACTTTGGGGAGTGATGTACGGCGTTGTTATCATTATCGAAAAGCTGTTTCTCGGAAAGCTTTTGGACAAGCTTCCCTCCTTTTTTTCATGGCTTTACACCATGCTGCTGGTGATATTGGGCTGGGTGCTTTTCGATACGGCGGATATATCCTCCGCCTTCGGCTATATGGGCGCGATGTTCGGCAGCACGGGGGCGCTTTTCGACGACGCGGGTATGTATTATCTTATGAATTACGGAATAATTACCGTTATCGCCGTGTTCGCCTGCACCGACGCGTTCAAGCTTATACTCGAAAGGCTGAGGAGCAAGCTCCCCGCGCTTGTAAATTACGCGACGCCATTTGCAAAGCTCGCCGTGCTGGTGTTTTCCACGGCGTACCTTGCGGACGCCACTTATAACCCGTTTTTATACTTTAATTTTTAAAAGGATCGCTGAAAATGAAAAATCTGTACAAGAAAATAACGATCGCGTTTTTTGCGGTATTTTTGGCGGCAATGCCGATTTTGACCCTAATTTTTCTTTCTCCCGAGAAAACGCCCTTTTCGGAAAACGAAAACCGATATTTAGCGGCGTTTCCCGAGCTGAATTTAAAGACCTACAAGGAAGAGACCTTTATGGAGGGCTTTGACGAGTGGATATCCGACAGGTTTTACGGACGCGAGGACTGGATAGCGCTTAAGAACAAAACCGATTCCGCTTTGGGAAAAACGGAGAACAACGGCGTTTTTGTCGAAAACGATATGATGATGCAGATATGGAGGGACTTTGACGAGGAGTTGTACAACAAAAACCTTAAAGCGATAAACGATTTTGTGGGTAAGCACCCCGAGATACCCGCTTATTTTATGCTTGTGCCCAACGCGCAGGAAATATACGGAGAAAATATTCCTAAATACGCGGAGGTAGGCAGTCAAAAGGAGTTTATCGACAGATTTTATTCGGAGCTTAAGGGCTTCGAGGGCACCGTGGACGCGTATTCCGCACTTGTCGACCGCAAGGGCTCGTATATTTATTACCGCACCGACCACCATTGGACAAGCTACGGCGCATTTACGGCTTATGAAGCCGCCGCTCCCGTTCTTGACTACGATAATTACAGGTACGATTCCTTCACCGTGGAGCACGCGGATAACGGCTTCAGAGGCACGCTGTTTTCGAGGACCCTTGATTTTGAAGTTACCCCCGACGTTATAGACTATTACACGCTGACGGACAACGAGCCGAGCGTAAAGGTGTCGGTATATAAGGACTACGATCCCAAAACGGGCGAGGTGACCTATGACGAATACGACAGTATGTATTTTAGGAGCTTTTTGCAGGTAAAGGACAAGTACGCGTCGTTTTTGGGGCAAAATTCGCCTCTTGTGACGGTCGTAAACGAAAACGCGAAAAGCGACAGGTCCATTTTGATAATCAAGGACAGCTACGCACATTCGATAGTTCCGTTTTTGTCCAAGGAGTACAAGACCGTTACCATGATAGATTACAGATATATAAATACGGATTTTCAGCTTCTCACGCCCTTGCAGGATTACGACCAGCTTCTTTTCCTCTACAACGTTATAACGTTTTCGGAGGACAAATATCTTGTAAGGCTTAATCAGTGCAAATAACTTTTTCGGAGAAAGGAAAAAACAGAATGGAAGAGCTTGTTTTGATAATACCCTCGGAGCAGAACGCGGCGCAGATCGCCGATTACAGACGGGAGCTTTTGGAGAGCGGCAGCTCTATGGACGGCTGCGGCTCGCTGCGCAGGGCGGAGGACCCCTTGGAATGGCTTAAGGAGGTTGAAATGAACTCAAAAGAAGAGACCTGCGCAGAGAAGCTTGTACCTGCAACGCAGTTTATATATGTAAGAAAATCGGATAATAAAATAGTGGGAATGATACAGCTCAGACACTGTTTAAACGATTATTTAAGGCAGTTTTCGGGTCATATCGGATACTCCGTGCGTCCCTCCGAAAGACGAAAGGGCTACGCCAAGCGTATGCTCGGAGAGTGCCTGTTATATGCGGGAGAGATGGGTCTTGACCGAGTAATGGTAAGCTGTATCGACACAAACGAGGCAAGCAGAAGAACCATACTTTCCAACGGGGGAAAATACTTTGAGACGGCGTATGAGCCCGAAAGAGAAATAAACCTGGAAAAGTATTGGATAGATGTGAAACGGAGAGGAACGGGGCTGTAAAAAAGGGGCTGTACAGCCCCATGATCATTCCAGCCTTTCCCCGCAAAGAGTGCAGAACTTGTAAATCCCGTTGTTCTCTTTGCCGCATTTCGGGCATATTTTTTTCGGTGCGTCGTTTCCGAGGGAGCTTGTATCTTCGGCTGCCGTGCCGTTTTTGTTTTGCGTGGTAAAATTAAAGCTTGGCTGATCGGCGCAGGGGGAAAATTGAACGTAAACGGGGGGCGGAGCGTTTGTTTGAGGCTGACCGTAACGGGGGGAGAAGTTATCCGCATAGCCTTGACCGAAGCCGTTCCGAGCGCCGACGTACTGCGTCTGCCGCATTACGGACGCGTTCCTGCAAAGGACGTTCTGTAAGCCCTTCGCTTCCGAAAATTTACCGAAGGATTTTACTCCCAGTATAAGCATAGCAGCATATTGTCCCACAGTCAATATCAAAAAAGGCAGAGATTCCAGCAGATCGGCAGCGCTGCCGTGGGAATAGTCATACGAATTATCAAAAAGAGCAAACAGCATAGTTATTATACCGATACCTGCGGAAAAAAGACCTATGCACCCAAGCACGAAAAACACCACCGAGACGGTATGAAAACGCTTTACGGATCTGTAATCATACCTGCCGCCCGTTGAAACATATCTTTTTGACTTGCTCAAGGATATTGCCGAAAATACGATGGATAAAACCGACATTATTTCAAAAGCGATCCATATGATGACCACGATCATAATTATAACAAGCATCATACTTACCAAATAAAACCCCGCCATAACAAGACCTCCTTATTTGAGCTTTGCGCCGCAAAACGAGCACTCGCTGCTTTCAGCCGTATTCAACGAACCGCAGAACGGACAGGCGTTAAGGCTGTTGTCGCCCGAGGGCGTGCTGCCGTAATCGAATTTGGAATAAACGGTTTTGCCGTTTCTGATTCTGCTTTCGAGCCCCGTCAGCCTTTTTTCTATGTCGTCTATCGGCACCTCGTGCTCCTTAAGAAATCTATCCTGCTCTGTATTTTGGCTTTTCCCCGCCCTTACTGCGGGTTCGCGGGCAGCGCTTCCCGACATTATGCCTCTTTCGTATTCCTCAAAGGTGGGGTACTGCTTCGTCAGCTCGTATACGCTTTCGGGTCTTTTTTTGAGTACCTCCGCTTCCAAAGCGGAAAATATCTTGTTTGCGTCGTAAAATCTCATATATGTTTTAAAGCCGAAAACGATCACGCCCGCGCCGAACAGCACCTCGTAGAGCGGATAGCTTGTGAACAAAACCGCAGTATCTTTAAAAACGTCGCCCACATATTTTGCATTGAATATATCAAAAATACTTGTTACAAAAAATATTATGACCGCAGTATATACAAGCTCGCTCGCGTTTTTCAGTCTTTTTATCGTTAAAAAGGTTTCTTTTTGAGGATTTTTGATATATTCTCTGCATTTGCTTCCGATGAAAATATAAAGGAGAACCGCACAGAAAAAAAGCGTAAAGGTGGTCAAGATATACAATTCCACCACTCCGAAGTACTCGCCGCTTAAAAAGAACCCGACTTTAAAAATGCAGGAAAGAAAGCACACTGTCAAAATAGCGAACGTATAAATCATTTCTCTCATTGTAAGCATTTTTTTGATCTCCTATACGAATAATGTGCATTCGCCGCTGTCTCGGTAATATTTTATCCTTGCTTCTATTTCGCTTTTATCGCACTTGAAAAATTCCGCAAGGCAGTCTATGCATAAAAATTCGGTCGCTCCGCGGTTCACAAGCTTTCGGTAAATCGCAAGCTCGTCTCCGCTCAGATTCTCTTTTCCGCATTTCAGACAGTTCAATTCGGACACCACCTTCGGATAATATTATCGGCTTGGCTGACTTTTGAATTGGTTGAATACAAAGCATTGTGAAAGGTTTATTCTTTTAGTATTTCTTCTATTTTTAAATAAAGCTGTGGGATATCTGATATTGATGTATTCCATACGATTTCATAGTCTAAACTTCCGTAATGGTGCGCTACAATATCTCTCATTCTCATAATCATCTTCCACGGTATATCCGCATAATTATTTAAAAAATCTTCAGACAAAATCTTTGCGAGCTCTCCAATCTGCAATATTGGCATTGTAATGGAATTTCTGTATATAAAGCCGATTTCTTTGTTCATAAAAAGCTGTCTGTCATTTTTAAAATAAAAATGTGTATTCTTAATTTCAAGGCAATAATTTTTTATTTTTATTAACAGTTTTTTATCCCTTTGTATCATAAATTACGACCTCATCTTTTTTTATTTCCTCAAGAAACCCGATGTCGTTTGATGTGTCAGTGATTACATCTACACTTGTTCCAAGTGCTTTTTCAAGTTCATCAATAAAGGCTGCTAACTGAAACAGAGACTGTATATTTCCCTTTGATATAACGAAATCATAATCGCTTGTTTCCGTTGCCGTGTCTTTGACTCTTGAGCCAAACAACGCCACTCTGTCTGCACCGTATTTTTGTGCAATAGGAGCGACGAGTTGGGATATGCTCCTTATATCTGTCATATTTATGATCCGCCTTTCTTTTTTAGAGCCATTATATTTTACTGTAAAATTCGATTCTCATAAAACAACAAAATGTTGTCAGACTTAACTCTTTTCCTTGTCTGAAGTTATTATATCACAAATATCCCATAATTTCAATATGAAAAATACTATCGTATCGCCGTATTTTTTGACCTTGATAACAAAATGCCGCACAAGCTGTTACGGTGCTTGTGCGGCTATCGATCGATATATTATTTTACCTTTACAAGCTTGCAACGGTAAACATAGCAGTCGTGAGGCTCAACTCTGACCGCGCGGCGTTCGGTAAATACGCCCTCATCCGCGCCGCTGTGACATTCGTGGAAGGACAGACCGTACCCGCTGGCGGTGGGAAGTCCTATATCGTAAAATTGCAGGGACATTTCGGAGGCGGTATCGCTCAGATTAAACATACCGACAGCGTAATCTCCTCCGCATAAAGGCTTTATGAGCGCAAATACATTGTCGGGATTGTTCCACTGCTTTATACAATAGGGTCCTCTGCCCTCGGCGTCTTGATTCAAGGCGATTATCTCCTTGTTGCTTAAGATATTCAAGGCCTCGCCGCTGATCTTTCTTATATCGCAGCCGATCATAAGAGGGCTGTTCATCATTGCCCATAAAGCAAAGTGCGTTTTGTACTGCGTGTCGGAGCAGCCCGCAAGCTTTCCTTCGCCGCCCAGCACCTCGGTGTTGTCGCCCTTGCCGTGCATACCTACGGTAAGCATATCCATATCGTTCCAGCAATGGGTGCCGCCGTAGCATTCTCTGTCAAGCTGGCTGATAACTATTTTCTTTATCGATTCCCAGTTATCCTGGATATCTCCTGTGGAGCGGTAAAGCTGCGCGCCGCTCTCCCTTATCCAGCGCCAAACGTCGTCGTTGCCCCAGTTGCACGCCGAGAAAACGATATCTCTGCCGCAGTTGCGAAGCGCCATACCCATACGCTTGTACAGATTTTCTCCGGGGGCGTGAACGGGTCGGTAGCAGTAATCATACTTAAGGTAATCTACGCCCCATTCCGCAAAGGTCTGTGCGTCCGTAAACTCATGCTCGAAGCTTCCGGGATAGCCTGCGCAGGTGTGAGTGCCCGCACAGGAGTATATGCCGAACTTCAAGCCCTTTGAATGAACGTAATCCGCCACAGGCTTTATTCCGTTGGGGAATTTGTTTTTGTCGGGCACAAGGCGTCCGTTTTCGTCTCTCTGCTTTTCGCTCCAGCAGTCGTCTATAACCACGTATTCATAGCCCGCGTCCTTTAAGCCGAGCTCAACGAATTTATCGGCTATGCCTTTGATCAAGTCCTCGTTGATGTTCCAGCCAAAGGTGTTCCAGCTGTTCCAGCCCATAGGGGGTGTTTTTGCGAGAGGTAAATTGTTCATTTTGGTTTTCTCCTTTGCGTTGTAGTTATTATAATTACATATAAGGATTTACTAATCCGTATAAACATTAGCCCAGCAGTATCTTATTGACCTCGTTTTTTTCTTCCTCGGTAAAAAGAGGCGCGTTTGCCGCTTCGACGTTTTCGACAATCTGCTCGGGTCTTGAGGCGCCGATAAGAACGGTGGTCACAGCCTTATTGCTCAGCACCCAGGTCAATGCCGCCTGTGAAAGCTTCTGACCCCTTTTTTCGGCAAATTCGTTAAGCTTGTTCAGCTTTGCGGTCATTTCCTCGGTAAGCTCGTTTTTTATCCAGGTGCTTCCTTTTCCTATCCTGCTGTCAGCGGGTATGCCTTTAAGGTAGCGGTCGGTAAGCAATCCCTGATACAAAGGAGAAAATACCGCCAAGCCGAAGCCTTTTTCCTCCGCGAGCCTGTCGAGACCGTTGTCCTCGATCCATCTGTTCAGCATGGAATAGGAGGGTTGGTTTACGATAAAGGGCGTTTTTAACTCTCGGAAAATTTTAAGTATTTCCTCCGTTTGCTCCTTGCTGTAATTGGATACGCCTATATACAAGGCTTTGCCCTGTCTTACCGCGTTGTCCAGCGCCAAGGCGGTCTCTTCGATCGGAGTGTCGGGATCGGCTATATGATGATAAAAAATGTCCACATAGTCAAGCCCCAATCTTTTTAAGCTTTGGTCGAGGCTTGCGGTAAGATACTTTCTCGAGCCGCTGCGGTCTCCGTAGGGACCTGCCCACATTTCATAGCCCGCCTTGGTGGATATTATCATTTCGTCGCGGTAAGTCTTCAAGCCGTTGCTCAATATCCGCCCGAAATTCTCCTCTGCAGAGCCGTTATACGGGTTCCCGTAGTTATTTGCAAGGTCAAAATGAGTTATTCCCAGATCGAAAGCGGTCCGCACCATTTTTTCGGCATTGGCGAAGCTTGAATCGAAGCCGAAATTCTGCCACAAGCCGAGGCTTACCGCAGGAAGCCTTAAGCCGCTCCTGCCGCAGCGGTTGTATTTCATTTTTTCATAGCGTGCGCCGTTGGGAAGGTATTCGCTTCGCATATTTATTTTTGTCCTTTCTTTTAGCTTTTTTAATTTTAACATAAGAAAGGGGCAAAGTCAATAAAGATATTGCTTTAAATTTCCAAAAAACTATTAGACCTCCTCGGAAACTTACGAAGCACCGTCTGACTTGCCCTTTTGCC
>JAMPHV010000052.1 GCA_023663265.1 Bacteroides sp. | reverse complement strand
CCCCTCCTTTGGTGTCACCTTAAGCCCCGCGGGAGGCGCGCTGCTCTCGCTTCCGGGAATAATAAAACATCATATAATATGCAATTTTAAGAATTAGTAAATTAGTGCTTTTATGAAAATTAGGGCATTATCTTAAGCGCAGTCATAAAAAACAGTATCTCTGTTTTAGAAATTTTGAGGAAACTTAAATTGTTATAATAATTGACAATTATCATTTTTCTAAAGTTTTGAGATAGTTTTTTACAGTCCCTTTTAAACGGTTATTAGTATAAAAACACAGCAAACAACGCATTTGACACGATTGGAGCTAACGCGGCTTCGACGGATCGTTTTTCACGGCGTTTTTTGTGTAAATAAAATGAAAATTCCTTTTTTTCTCTTGAAATTAGCTTAAAAGCTCAATATAATATAAAATGGATAAAAAGAAATGAACGGACAAGAAAGGATTGATGTAACATATGCTGCAATTAAAGGACATTGTTAAGCAGTACGGAGAAAAGGATAATTTGGTAAACGCGCTTAAGGGGATAAGCATCGCTTTCAGAGAAAACGAATTTGTGGCGATACTCGGACACTCGGGCTGCGGCAAAACCACAATGCTCAATATTATCGGCGGTCTTGACCATGCTACCTCCGGGGATCTTATCATAAACAACGTCTCCACCAAGAGGTTCAAGGACAGAGACTGGGACGCTTACAGAAACCACTCTATCGGCTTTATATTCCAAAGCTACAATCTGATACCGCACCAGACGGTGCTTGCCAACGTTGAGCTGGCGCTGACCATTTCGGGAGTTTCCAAATCGGAGCGCAAAAGAAGAGCGGCGGAGGCGTTAAAAAAAGTCGGATTGGGAGATCAGCTCCACAAAAAGCCCAATCAGATGTCGGGAGGGCAGATGCAGCGCGTGGCTATCGCAAGAGCGCTGATAAACAACCCGGATATACTTCTTGCCGACGAGCCTACGGGCGCGCTGGACAGCGAGACCAGCATACAGGTAATGGAGCTGTTGAAGGAGATCGCCAAGGACAGGCTTGTTATCCTTGTCACCCATAACCCCGAGCTTGCGGAGCAGTACGCCACAAGGATCGTAAAGGTAAGCGACGGCAAGATCATAAGCGATACCGATCCTTTCGAGGTCTCCGAGGCACAGCACGAAGCGGAGGCTAAGAAAAAGCGCGTTTCCATGTCCTTCCTTACCGCCGTTTCCCTTTCGCTGAACAATCTGCTTACCAAAAAGGGGCGCACGCTGCTTACATCGTTTGCGGGGTCCATAGGGATCATCGGCATTGCGCTTATCCTGTCCCTTTCAACGGGCATAAACAATTACATCAACGCGGTGCAGGAGGAGACGCTGTCCTCCTACCCCATAAATATACTCAGAGAAAGCACCGATCTCAGCGGTATGTTCGGCACCATTATGGAAAGAGAAGCTGCAAGCGAAGAGGAGGAGACGGAAGCGAGGGACGAGACCGTCCGCGCCAACACCGATATTTACGAGGTGTTCAACGCGCTGAATTCCTCGGCAAAGCAGACCAACAATATGGCGGCATTTAAGGAATACATCGAGGACTGCGCGGAGATAAAGGACAACGCCAGCGCCATAGCGTACTCCTATAACACCAAAATGCCAATATATACCGAGGATATAAACGGAAAGATAATCGAATCCGATCTGATGAAAATAATGTCCTTTGCCAGCGGTATGGACGGCAGCTATGATTTTATGGCGTCTAACCCCATGATGGAGTCAATGGGCGATATGGACATTTGGGAGGAAATGCTTCCCGCGGAGGACGGGAACGGCGTAAACGAAATTTTGCTCAA
The DNA here is from genome assembly GCA_023663265.1 of Bacteroides sp. Taxonomy (GTDB): domain Bacteria; phylum Bacillota; class Clostridia; order Oscillospirales; family Ruminococcaceae; genus Ruminiclostridium_E. The sequence continues at coordinate 14,051 of JAMPHV010000052.1, read as the reverse complement.
CCAATACGACCTGGTTTACGGAAGCTGGCCTCAAAGCTATAACGAGGCGGTCTTGGTGCTCACCCGCAGCAACCAGCTCCCCGATATTGTCATGTACACCTTGGGCTTAAAGGATACCGAGGTGCTCCCCGATCTGATGAAGGCGGTAATGCGGGGCGATGTTATCGAGGATTACGGCAAAACCGAGTGGAGCTATCAAGAGATATGCGATAAGGAGTACAAGCTTATACTTCCCTGCGAATACTATCAGAAAAGCGAGGGCGGAAAGGGCTATACCGACCTTACCGAGACCGACGCGGGGCTTGAATACATCTACAATTCCAAGGACATTGGAGTTAATATCAAGATAACCGGCTTTATCCGCCCCAACGAGGAAGCCACTGCCACCATGCTCCAGGGCTATATCGCTTACACCAAGGATTTGACCGATTATGTTATACGAAAAACCAACGAGAGCGATATTGTTAAGGAGCAGCTTGACAGCGGCGACGTGGACGTTATTTCAAATCTGCCCTTCAGAACGGACGATTACAAAGAGCCCGCCGTTTCGGAAAAAACAAGCAGGGTCAAGGATTTTATCGACAGCGCCGACACAAGCCTTAAGGCGGATATCTACAGATTCATTATGTCCATTCCCGACAGCGCAGAGGTGGAAGCCTACGTGCAGCAGTACCTGGCGCAGGTAACGAGAGAGGATATAGAGGCGCAGGTATCGGAAAACTACGCCCAGAGCATGGGCGTTGACGCAAGTTCTATACTGTCCTATATTTCCGAGATGAGCGACGACGAGATATTTAAATTTGCGTCGGAGGCGGTAGCGGAGCAGTATAAAAACCAGTATGCCGCAATGGTGGAGCAGCAGTCCTCGGCAATGACCATCGAACAGCTGGCGGCAGCCTTGGGTATGACCGAGCTTACAGATTCACAGTACGAGACCCTGTTCGCTGAATATACTCCCGACAGGTTTTCCGACAGCGATTACGATGAGATATTAGACACCTTGGGCTATGCGGATTTCGACGATCCCGAGACTATCAAGATATACGCAAAGACCTTCCGCAACAAGGACACGATTTCAGAGGCTATAAGCGACTATAACGACAGCGTTTCCGAGGACGACGAAATAAAGTACACCGACTATGTCGCTCTTTTGATGTCCTCGATCACCGATATCATAAGCGGTATATCCTATCTGCTGATCGCCTTTGTAAGCATTTCTCTTATAGTTTCCTCCATAATGATAGGCATTATCACCTATATCTCGGTGCTGGAGCGTACAAGAGAGATCGGCATTTTAAGAGCGATAGGCGCGTCCAAGAGTGATATTTCCACCGTTTTCAACGCCGAGACGCTTATTGTGGGCTTGGTTTCGGGCGTTATAGGCATAGGCGTTTCGCTGCTGCTTATTATCCCCATTAACGCCATTGTATTCAGCTTAACGGGTATTGCGGGCTTAAAGGCGGCTCTTCCCGCGGCGGGAGCGGTAATACTGGTAATTATCAGTATGGCGCTGACGCTGATCGCGGGAGTTATACCGTCAAGAGTAGCTTCAAAGAAAGACCCCGTGGAGGCGCTCAGAACAGAATAATCTTGTACGTTTTGTACGTTTCACGCAAAAAACAGTGCATTTCACGCAAAATCCTTGCTTATGGCAGGGATTTTTTTTATAATAAAATAAGGGAAAATCCACACTGAAAGGAGTTGATTATATTAGCATGAAAAAAGTTTTTTGATAATGAATTTTTTTGTGTGCTGAAGCAAGGACGGAATAGATCGGAAGCGATTTGGGGAAAGGTTTGAAATGATTTGTTTTGTGATCGTTTAGTGGTATGGGGGTATTGATAAAAGGAAAGAAAGTCAGCAGTGAAGCTGAAAGTCCGCCGAGGATGTGTTGAGAGTACGGCGGACTTTTTGCTTTATTGTGCCTTGTACGATGTTATTGCAGATGCTGATTTGTACCGAAACAAAATTTTCAAATACTCCTTATTCGTTTGTCTGTCTTTGTATTTGGAATAGTATTACTCCCGAGACCCTGCGGTCCGAGAGGAGAATGGCGCTATTGCCGAAATCTCGGCGAGACCCTGCTGAAGGCGGCAGAAGCAAAAAAGGCAAGCACTACGCTTACGGCGTCCTTGATAAGATACGGCGCCGAAACCAGTAAAAAGGACGCTGTAAATCCGTTTGAGGTTAAAAGAGAATAGTGCAGCGTTCCGAAAAAGTGAAGGATCAAAAGTCCGGCAAGACCCATGGCTATTTTCAAGGCTTTGTTTTTTAAGGGCAGCCCGCAAAGGAACGCAAACGGCAGGAATCCGTAAATAAAGCCTCCCGTAAAGGAAGCGATACAGGCTATGCCGCCCTTGAACCCTGTGAATACGGGTATGCCTATCGCTCCCAAAAGTATGTATACCAGTATCGACGCAGTCCCCCTTTTTGCCCCCAAGCAATAGCCGCAGAGAGCCACAGCAAAGGTCTGAAGCGTGACCGCTACCTGCGAGGGCATAGGTATGGCGATTTGAGAAAAGATCGCCGTGATCGCCGCGAAAAGAGCAGTCATAACCAGATCGGACGTTTTTATTCTTGCTTTTGAGTTTTCGGTTTCTTTCATGGTTTTTTCCTTTCTTTATCAAAGCTTAACGGATATCTCGCCCGAATTGAGAGTCATAAGCGTTTCGGCAGTTTCCACGATAAGCTGTCCTTTCATATCGATGTCCACCGCCTTTCCTTTATACTCGGTATCTCCCTTGGTAAAGCTCACTTTTTTTCCGAGCACGAGAGAATGAGCCTTATAATCAGCTATGTTATCCTCTCTCGTTCGGCTTAGGCACTTAAAAAGACATTCGGTCACCTTTGCCGCCAGTACGGCTCTGCCGATCCTTATCCCTATTTTTCCCGCCTTTTGCTTCAAGCCGTCGGGAAAGCTCTCGGTGGTTATATTTATGCCCATGCCCACCACAATGCTGTCTATCGTCCTTGCTTCATAATCCGCGGTCGCTTCCGAAAGAATGCCGCAGATTTTTTTTTCGTCCAAATACAGATCGTTGACCCATTTTATAAGAGGCTTCCTGTCGGTAAGAGCTTCGACCGCCATACAAACGGCGCAGCCCGCGCAGATCGTGACCAGGTCGGTGTCGGCGGTAAAATGCTCGGGGCGCAGTATAACCGTCATATAGATACCCGTGCCTAAGGGAGAATAGAAGCTGTTTCCGCGTCTTCCCCTGCCTGCCGTCTGTTCCTCGGCGATTATCACCGTGCCGCTTTTCGCCCCGTCCGCCGCGGCTTTTTTCGCGTAATTATTGGTGCTGTCAACCGTTTTCAGAACGATTATTTCATTTCCCCGCAGCTCCTCGGGAAGCTGCGAGCGCACGCGGTCGGCGGAAAGAAGGTCTCCCTTTTCCGTGAGCCGATAGCCCTTGCCCTTGCCCGCTTCTATGATATAATTTTCTTCGCGCAGGCTGCCGATCGCTTTCCAAACGGCGGTGCGGCTTATCCCCAATCGGTTGGCGAGCTCCTGCCCCGAAAGCTCTTTTCCTCCGCTCTCCTCGAATATTTCAAGCAGCTTTTCTTTTGTCGTCATAGCGTCAGATATTCCTTTCGCAGAATTTTATACTATTTCCAAATACAAAGACAGACAAATGAATAATGAGTGTTTGGAAATAGTGCTTAGGTGCAATTCCAAATAGAATTATGAACCCTATAAAATTTTATCCATAATTCATTTGGAATCAGTATTATGTTGAAATTTTACCATATTTTGATGAAGTTGTCAACCTATTTTGCAAAAAGGTTGACAGATATTTGAAAAAGCAAATAAACAAAACATCTTGACTTTTACACTTTATTTTGATAAAATGATAGTTACAGTATTGATATGCGGGCGGATCTAAGCGGCTCGGCTGCGTGCTCGCGGAAAGGAATGGCTATGAATATAAACGATAAAATTAAATCAAAGGATTTTGAGTTTTTGTTTAACGCTGTTTTAAAGCTCGAATCGGTGGAGGAGTGCAGCAGCTTCTTTGAGGACCTTTGCACCATGCAGGAGCTTATTTCCATTGCTCAGCGCCTGAGAGTGGCGAAGCTTTTGACCGAAAAGAAAATATACAACGATATAGTAAAAGAAACGGGAGCCTCCACCGCTACCATAAGCAGAGTGAACCGTACTCTGAATTACGGAAACGGAGGCTATATGCTCGCCTTTGAACGTATGGAGCCCAAGGAGAACGGAGAAAAAACGGAATAATGAGCTACGGCGATTTTGCGCGCTTTTACGATCTGCTTACCGAAAATATCGATTATGAGCGGTTGGCGGAATATTACGGCGGCATATTTGAAAGGTACGGCGGAAAAAGAAAAAACGCGGATTTGCTCGATCTGGCGTGCGGAAGCGGAAATCTTTCCCTGCCCTTAAACGATATGGGATACAGGGTAACGGGCTGCGATCTTTCGCCCGAGATGCTTACCGCTGCTGCGGCGAAGTCCTCCGAAATACAGTGGCTTTGCCTCGATATGACCGAGCTGCCCTTTGAGGCAGGGTTCGACTTTGCCGTGTGCGGACTGGACAGTCTTAATCATCTTAAAAACGCCGCAGAAATAGAAGCCGCCTTTAAGGGAGTGTACAAGGCTCTGAAGCCGGGCGGCGTATTTGCGGCGGATATGAATACGGTCTACAAGCATATCGGTGTTTTGGGGAACAACGCTTTTGTTTTCGATTACGACGGCTTGTACTGCGGCTGGCAGAACGAGCTCGACGGCGACGATCCGCTGCACAGGGTGGATATGTTCCTCGATTTTTTTTCGGAAAACAAGGACGGAACCTATGACCGTTACGAGGACTTTCTCAGCGAGATAGCTCTGCCCGCGTCGGAAATAGAAAAAATGCTTTTGGATATCGGCTTTCGTGTGTGCGAGATAAGCGAGTATTTGACGGGAAAGGACCTGTTTCAAAACGAAAATGCCGAGAAATTTACTTTTATTGCAAAAAAGGAAGGGAACGATCATGGGAAAATTGGTAAGGGCGCTTTCCGCTGACGGGAGCGTGCTTTGCAGCTCGGTAGACGCAACGGACATATGCGGCGAAATAGTAAGGATACACCGTCCCTCTCCCGTCGCCACAGCCGCAATGGGAAGAATGGCTGCGGCGGGCGCGCTGATAGGCGCGCTCATGAAAGGAGAAAAGGACGCGCTTACTCTTAGGATAAACGGCGGAGGCAAGGGCGGCACGATAGTGTGCGTTTCCGATTATATGGGGAACGTTCGCTGCTGCTGCGACAATCCCGCCGCCGACCTGCCCCTTAAGGAAAACGGAAAGCTCGACGTAGGCGGCTTTGTGGGCAAGGACGGATTTTTGGCTGTAATCAGAGATTTGGGGCTTAAGGAGCCGCATGTTACCCAATCTCCTATCGTAAGCGGCGAGATAGCCGAGGACATTACCGCTTACTACGCCGTAAGCGAGCAGATACCTACCGTTTGCGCCTTAGGCGTGCTGGTAGACAGGGATCACAGCGTTAAAGCGGCGGGAGGTTATATTATACAGCTTGTGCCGCCCATAAACGAAGCGGCGATCGATCTTATCGAAAAAAATATCAAAAATATGCAGAGCGTGACAGAGCTTTTGGGGAAAGGAAAAACTCCCGAGGATATAGCGCTGATGGGTCTGGAGGGGCTTGACGGAGAAATTCTCGACAGCTGGGAATGCGGATATAAGTGCAAGTGCAGCCGCGAGAGGACCGAAAAAATGCTTATCAGCCTCGGAAAAAAAGAGCTTGAGGGATTGGCGGAGGACGAACAGACCGAGATCTGCTGCCAGTTCTGCGGGAATAAGTATTATTTTTCCCGAGAAGAGATAAAAGGCTTGATCTCATCGCTTTGAGAAAGGCGCTGTAAAAAAACGACCTGTCGAAAACGGGTCGTTTTTTGTTATAATAATTGACAAGGGGCTGTAAAAAAACTATCCCAAGGCTTCAAAAAATTGTCGATTATTATAACGAAAGTTAAGTTTCTCCATAATTTTTAAATCAGAGATACTGTTTTTTATGACTGTGCGTAAGGTAATGCTTAACTTTTATAAAAGTACCGATTTACTAATTCTTAAAACTGCATATTATGTAATGTCCTCTTTTACTCGGAAGCGAGTGCAGTGTGCGCTCCCGCGCGGGGCTTAAGGTGACACCAAAAGGGGGAGGGCGGGGGACAGACAAACCCGTCAAAGCGGGTATTTCCCCCGCCCTCCCCCTTTAGGTTTCACCTTAAGAATCCTTTCCTTATCCCTCTCCCACCCCTTTTCCCCGCTTTGGAAGTTGTTTTAAAATATAACTTGGTGTTCCGTTTTTTAAAAATGCAGGCGCGTGGAATTACAACTGCCAACGTTTTATAATGATTTATTAAGCTTTGAATAGGGCTTATTCTGCTTTTTATTAAATGCTTATTTTCATTTTAAGATGTGCGCTTTTACTTTTGTCATAACGATTTATCGATTTTCTGATTTGAATTTTGTGTAAACTTAAATTACAACAAAAAACGACCCGTTTTCGAAAGGTCGTTTTTTTACAGCCTATGACGTTTTTCGTTTTGCATCCCTCAGCTCCGCCTTGATCCTTTTAAACGCCGCGTCCTCGCCGACGTCTCTTACAAGAGTCAGCCACTCTCTCAGCTTGTCCGAGGTCGCCCAATGCATTAAGCCGCGGGCATGCCCCTTATTGAAGTACGCCAAAGCGTCCCCGAAGGTGTAGCTCGAACCGTTATATACCCGACATGCCGCTATCCTGTCGCAGCACATCTCCGCCGTGTACTTAAGAGGCATTTCAACGGGAATAATGCCGACGCCCTTTTTATAATCGTTCCAGTACTCCCAGTGGTGCTTATTTCTCCCCTTGTGATGGAGCCAAGCGGAGCTGTACCCCTTTTCCGAGCGCTCGAGCTCGTTGGGAGAGCGGCTGCCGCTGAAATACCTTGCTCCGGGGATAAATTCGGCGGGCGACAGCTTGGAAAGATCGTGAGTCAGCCCTTGACGGTACAAGCCGCACTTAAAACAAAATTTGCACACAAGCCGCTTATGCTTGAGGACTGTTTTCAAATGTCCGAAAAATCCGTTCATGTAAACTCCGTTTTATACTATACTACCTGTCTATATCGAAATGGTAAAAATCAAGCCTGCCGTTTTCCTCGGTTATCACTCCGTAGCTGCGCGGTCTGCCGTCTCTCGGGATCGCAACGCTCCCGGGATTGAACAGATGTACGCCGTTTTCAAAGCTGTAATGACGGCTGTGTGTATGACCGAAAAGAGCCGCTTGGCATCCGTTCTGATTCGCCGCGCTTATAAGCCGTTCATAGCCCTGCGCCAAGGCGTAATGATTACCGTGGGTGAGAAAAAGCTTGTGCGAATCCAGCTCCACGACTGCGGAAAGCACAATGGAGGAGTCCCAATCGTTGTTTCCTCTTACGCGGTAGGTGCTTATCCCCGACATATTGCGGGCGGCTATGTTGAAATCATTTTCGCCGTCGCCAAGGAAAATAAAAGCATCAAAGGGCTTACACGCCTCCACGGCTTTTATAAGCGCCCTGTAATTTCCATGGCTGTCCGACGCTACTAAAATTTTCATATTGTTTCCTTTATTTTTTACAATTATAGGCTCCCAGCTTTGCCGTGACTGCCGTCATTTCCACCGCTCCGAACAGCTTTTTCGTGTTCTCGCCGTCGAAAGCCGACAGTATGTAATCGCCTTGAAGCAGATCGATATCGTATTTGCTCACCGCCTCAAGCTGCTCCCTGCTTTCAATATGCTTTACGCAAACGGAAATGTTTTTCTTATGCGCTAAATCGAGAACGCTTCTTAGCGCGGCCCTGTCAAATTCGTCGGCGCTGCAAAAATGCTCCGCTCTGATCTTTATTTTGCTTACGTTCCCCATTTTTAAGCCCGAAAGCGACATATATTCTCTGCCGAAATCGTCTATGATAACCTTTACTCCGATATCCGAAAGAGTGTTCAGTACGGGACCGATATCGCCGCCTATCTTAAGCTGGGATTTTTCGGGTATTTCCACCGCAAGATTTCTTCCGCTTAGCCCGTGCTTTTCGATAGCCGTCATAATGGTCCTGTGCACCTCGGAGCGCTGTAATTCATGGGAGGTAAGATTTATATTTATGATCAAGTCATTGCGCCCGCTGAGGTCGATGATCTCCCGCAAAAAAGCGCAGGATCGGTTGACGACCCACGAATCTATCAGCTCGTCAACGCCTATGCTTTCCGCCAGCGCGATCACCTTTGCTGCGGGTATCTCGCCGTTATCTCCGTCTATCCAGTTGACGCCCGCCTCCAAGGCGACGATCCTTCCTTCTGTGTCCACAACGGGAAGATACTTTACGCTAAAGCCGTTCATACCGTCGATAACGGCATGCCTCAGCCGCTGCTCCGCGCTGTAGGCTACGCCCGCCTTTTCCTCGCTGCCCTCCAAATAGAAGGCGTATGTATTTTTTTCCTCCTCCATAGCGCGGTACATTGCAAGAGTAGAACGGCGGTATACCTCGGAGCAATTATCCGTGCTGCGGGGATAAAAGGCGACCCCCGCGTTCATTTCAAGATAATGCTCCTCTCCCGCAACGGTCCACGGACGGGTAAAACGCTCCAGAAGATTATCCAAAAAATCCTTTGCTCCGTCTCTGCCGCATTCCTTTATTATTATCATAAGTATACTGCCGCTGAAACGGTAGACCTGCTTATCGCACAGATTTATGTCGTATATGTACCTTGCTATTTTTTGAAGGATATTATCCGAATAAATATGCCCGAATGCTTCGTTGACCGTGTTTACATTGGTCAGCTTTATCGAGATTGCAACGCCGTCGCCGCCTTTTTCAAGCTGTTCGGAAAGGTCCCTGTCCAAGCAGGTCCGATTCGGTATCCCGAGAACGGGATCGGTAAAGGCAAGCCGTTTCAGCCGCTCGTTCTGCTCCCTGATAGCCGCGTCCATATTGCAGCGGATAAGCATGGTGGAAATGATCTGAGAAATATTTCTGAGCAGCTTTTTGTCCGCGTTGCTCCATATTCTTTCCTTGCGTATGGTTTCGTAGAAAACAAGCCCCGAAAACTTTCCGTTCGCTGAAAGCTGCGACACCACAAAGGACTTTATACCCGTATTTTCCTGCTCCGCCAAGCTTCCGTTGGAAAAAAAGGTGTCGCAGTAATTCAGCTCCTCCATAAGAGCGGGGCTTTCCTCCACCTTAAAAAGGCGCTTCATTTCAATGCCCTTAGCGGACCAGTCGGTGTTCAAGGCGGAATATCCCGTTTCAGAATCATAATCGTAAAGCGAAACGCGATCGAGCTTGAGATACTCTCCCACCAAGCGGATAACCGTTTTGAGCGCTTCGTTGGCGTTGTTGTTTTCAAGTATTATGGCGTAGATGTTATTTAAAAGTATCTGCTGCTCTATATTGCTTCCCAGCTGCTGATTGGCGGTTTTTGAGTTTTCCATTTCGTTGTACAGCACCAATATTGCGTTGGCGATCTGTGAAACGGTCTCTGCAAGCACCTTAAGAAGCGGCTCGGTTTTTGCCAGCTCCGTCGTGTCGTCGCAGGCAATGGTCCACACCGCCATGCTCCTATGGCTGCACCGTATTTCCTGGCTTATTTTATGCTTGAATTTCTTTTGGGAAACGATCTGTCCGTTTTCATTGAGCGGTATCACCAAGGGCTCGCCCTTATCGTCGTAGATAGCGGAGGAAACGCCGTTGTTTACCGTCAACGCCTGCTGTATGCGCAAAAGGTAGTCCTCCCCCAAAATATCGGCAAGGGAAGCCGCCTGACTGCTCATCGCGGCATCGATCCTCTCGCGGTTTTTCTTTGCCGCGCCGTCCAGCACAAAGTCGTTCTCGGCGGTGTCCAGATACTCGGACACGTCCATCATGGTGCCCTCCAAGTGCTGAGTACGGTTAAAGGTGTCCTTACGCACCGAGCAGCTTAAATATACCCAGTGATAATCGTCGCCCACGTTAACGCGGCAGTGCGCATTCAGCGCCCCTTGTCTGCCGGATACTATCTCGCTGAACACGTCGGCAAGGGGCGGAAAGTCTTCCGCATATATTATTTCACGGAGATTCATTCTCCTGTCCTTTTTGCTTAAGTTATGATACTTTCCTAAAACGGTAAGGGGAATATCTCTCGTAAGATCGATCCTTATATTAACGCATTTTGTTTCACGAAATGCGGAGCTTAAGACATTCATTGCGTTACCGCCGCCGACATGCGGCGCTGCTCCTTTCGGTCAAGGTATTATGCGGGGATCAAAGCAATGAGCCCCGCTTTTGTTCATAGCTGTTTATATTCTACCATATTTACTGCGCCAATGCAACCGTTTTTGTGTAAATTATATGTAAATTTTGGAAGAAAAAGAGGAAAATTAGTAACTTTTTATAATTTTAAGGTATTATAATTGGAAAAAATATAATGCTCGATGACGTAATCACGCTTGCAGAAAGGCTTTTTTTATCCCTCCGTATTTTTTGCCGCGATTTTATACAAATCGTTAAAGCTTATGGTCGTTTCTTCTATCCGTAATATTTTATTTATTTTGTCAAGCACCGTCACCGTACCCTCCGCCGTCAGATACTCCCCGCCGCGGTAATAGCGAACGCTTATTTTGTCTCCCTTTTTCAGCTCGGATAGAGCCTTGTTTAATTTATCGGCGTCCTCCTCGGACAGCTCTGTTTTTTCGATTTTTGCCAGCTCCCGTTCTTTCCTTTCCAAAGCCGCTTCAAGCCCTGTCACTGCGGCAAAGGGGCTGAACTGCTTCGCCCTTTCGGATATCGGCATTCTGTTTTTCGTCTTTTTTCCCATGTCTGTTCCACCTTTTGTATTATTTTCTAATCCCCGCTTTTATGTCCGCCTATCTGTCGGTTTCGCTCTATTGTGGTTCCCGCCTCCTCCAGGTTCATTCCCTTTATCATAGAATTTTTTCCGTACTTTTTACGCACGGAAATAATAGCCTTTTGGAGCCTTTTGTTTTTTTCGTCGTTCTCAGAATCGGAATCGAACAGGCTCATCTGCCTGTTCCCCGTATCGGGAACGGTGTTGTTGCAGGTTATGTTTACCCGTCTGATAAGCTTGTCCTTATCGATTATTCTGTCATATAATTCCACGGTCTCGGGAATAATTATCTTATCGGAATTTGTTTCGCTTTTAAAGGGAACGGTGCCCTTGGCGGGCGGCACGTGCAGCGCGTTAGAATACCCGATCTGCAAGGTCACCGAGCTTGCCGCGATATCCTTGTCCACCATATCAAGACAAAGCAGATCCAGCATTTCGCGGATTATAAGCCGCCCCTCATCGCAGGTGTAATCCCGCATTAGGACCTGCCCCACCGAAAGACAGTTTGTTTTGGGCTTATAAGCCTTGATGTCCGCGATAGTGGTGGGCTCCCTGCCCCACGCGTGGTCTATGAGCAGCTCCGCGTCTATTCCGAAAACGCGGTACAGTGTTTCCTCGTTAGCCTGTGCAATATCGCGCATGGTGAACAGACCGTGTTCGTTGAGCCGTTTCTCGGTGCCGTGCCCTATCCGCCAAAAATCGGTGAGAGGTCGGTGATCCCAAAGCGTGCGCCGATAAGACTCCTCGTCAAGTATTCCTATAAAATCCTCGGAATGCTTGGCGGTTATGTCAAGAGCGATCTTGCACAAATAAAGATTTGTTCCTATTCCGCACGCCGCTCTCACGCCCACCCTTTCAAGCACCTTGTCCATCAGCATACGCGCCATTTTCTTCGGGTCGAGACGGTAATAGTCCAAATATTCGGTAACGTCGATAAACGCCTCGTCTATGGAATACACGTGTATATCCTCCTTTGAAATATATCTGAGGTAAACTCCGTATATCTCGGCGGCGTAATCGATGTACTTCTGCATTCTCGGGGGAGCGGTGATATATTCTATTCCCTTGGGTATCTCGAACACGCGGCAGCGGTTTTTCACGCCAAGCGCTTTCATCGAGGGAGAAACCGCAAGGCAGATAGTTTTCTCGGACCGCTCCGGGTCGGCTACCACAAGATTTGTTTTCATAGGGTCAAGTCCCCTTTCAACGCACTCTACCGAGGCGTAGAAGGATTTAAGGTCTATGCAGAGATATGTTTTCACTTACTATCATTCCTTTTTGTTATGAAATGCACCCGATGACCTTTCCCGCGCAGGAAATGATATCTCCCTCCGAAAAAAGGATATCCTTATACTCGGGGTTCACGGAAATAAGCCTGTCCCCTCCGTTTTTCTTTATGTACCCGCTTCCGTTTACTATAAATATTCCCGTTTCTCCTATATCAACGGCGGGCTGCGCCTTGACAAGCACGATCTCTCCGTCGAAATAAGCGGGCTCCATGCTGTTTCCCTTTATCGTGAGAGCAAAGTCCGCCCGCCTCGATTCTGGGGTATCGGGAATTTCTATTTCCTCCCATTCGTCCTCGTCTCCCAAATCGAAGCCCTTGCCCGCCGACACTTTATAAAAGCTGTGCCTGATCCTCAAAACGGGGACGGCTTCTTTTTCCTCCACTGCGCTGCGGCTGTATTCCTCCTCCAAAACGAGATCCACCACCCTTGTGCCGTGATCGTCCAAACGGCGGTATTTGTTTATCATTTCGGCTTCCTTTGCGGTGATCCTCTTCCCCTTTTCCTTTTCCGCTATATTATCCTGATATAAAAAATTCGCGTCGCATTTTAACGCCGAAAAAAGCTTAAAAAGCACCTTTTCGTTGGGGGAGCAAAGACCGCTTTCGTAGTTGCCGATAGTTCCCTTAGATACTCCCACTGTTTCAGCCAACTGCGGCTGTGTCAGCTTAAGCTCTTTTCTGCGCTGCTTTATTCTGTCGCCTATGCTCATTTATAAAATTCCTTTCTTATTTATTTTAAGCGTGTATTTAATTTTATCACAATTTTCTTGACCTGTCAAGAAATATTCTCAATTTTTTTGTATAAAAGGAGGATATAAAAAATGATAATTGATAATTACTATAACAAAAAACGACCCGTTTACGACAGGTCGTTTTTTCAGTTTATACTATTTCAACTCAGCAAGATACTCTATAACGCCGTGCGCCGCTATGTTGCCCTCGCCTGCCGCTTTAACGTACTGATAGGGTCTCCCCGTACAGTCTCCGCAGGCAAAGCAGCCGTTAAAATTTGTTCTCATTCCCCTGTCGGTCGCAATATGTCCGTCCTTTATCTCCAAGCCCGACAGCAGTGTTTCGGGTGAGATACAGTTTCTGAGACAAAACAGACCGCTTACCTCAAGCCTTTCACCGTTTTTCAGCAAAATCCCCGACAGTCTTTCCTCCCCTTCGGCGGCGACGGGAAAGGAGCCGATCAGCTTAACGTTTTTCGGCAGGTCCATATCCGACGGCATTTTGTAGGCGGGAAAAAAGTACAGCAGCTCCGCCGTATCCGCAAGATATTCGACCTCATGAAAAAAGCGCGGGTCGGTGCTTATCACGGCGATCCTTTGATTTTTATACAGTCCTCCGTCGCAGGAGGCGCAGTAGCTTACGCCCTTCCCCAAAAAACGTTCCTCGTTTTTCACCGCGGCAGCCGAGGTGACTCCCGCCGCTATTATCACGGTGCGCGTTTCATAAAAATCGGTTTGCGCCGCAACGGCGTAACCGCTTCCCATAGGTATTACCGAGGTCGCCGTTTTATCGGTTATTTCTATCCCCATTTCCTCCAAATGGCGCTTAAACGCGCCGCCAAGCTGTTTTCCCGTCACCGACGGAAGACCGGGATAGTTGAAAATTTTTTCGGCTTTGTTTATTTTATTGCTTAAGTCCCTGCTGCCTAACAGAAGCAGGCTTTTATTATTTGCCTTCAAGGTGAGCGCCGCGGATATACCCGCGGGTCCCGTGCCTATTATTACGGAATCGTAGACCATTGCTAATCCTTTCTTTAAGCTTTTTAAATTATCGCTCAGTCCGATACTGTTTTTAAAATAGATCGATTTTTATTATAACATTTATTGTTTGTAATTTCAACCTAAATCCGCAAAACTCAACTCAAAAATAAAAAAAGAGCAATCAAATTATTCAAT
>JAMPHV010000051.1 GCA_023663265.1 Bacteroides sp. | reverse complement strand
GCCGCCGCCGAGCCGCCCGAGGAGCCGCCGGGCACCCGTTCGGTGTTCAAGGGATTATGGGTGCGTTTAAAATAAGAGGTCTGAGTTGCTCCGCCCATGGCAAATTCGTCCATATTGGTCTTGCCCGCGATAACATAATCCTCGGCGTTGAGCCTTTCAACGACCGTGGCGCTGTAGGGCGGTATAAAATCCTCCAGCATTTTTGAGGCGCAGGTGGTTCTTATCCCGTCGGTGCAGATATTATCCTTTATTGCCAGGGGAATACCCGTCAGCCTCCCCGCTTCGCCTCTGTCAATGCGTTTCTGAGCTTTTTCGGCGTTTTTTTCCGCTTCCTCCTCGGTAAGGGTGATAAACGCGCCGATCCTCTCCTCGTCTTTATCTATAACTCTGCGGTATTCTCCGTAAAGCTCCTTTACGCTTATGCGCTTTTCGTCGAGCATTTTTCGTAGTCCGCCGAGAGTGGTTTTTGTTGTATCCATTATGGCTTGTTCCTTTCTGTAAGTGGGTTTTTCGTCAAAAATTTTTTAAGACAGGTATTTTTTGTATAGTTTATCGCAGGCGTTGGAATGAGATGTTTCATGGAGCGGATAATAAGTCCTGCAAAGCTCGTGCGCCGAAAGCTTTTTGCTTATCTCGGCGGACGGCATATTATATCTCCATTGCAGCAAAACGTAAATATCAGCCATCCAGCCCAAGAGAATGGGATCGGGGGGATCGCTCGGCTCCGCTGTTTTCGCTGAAGAACAATGGGAAAAATCTATGCTGTTCAAAAGCTGCTTATAACCCTTGTTCAGCGCGCTCCAGTTGCCCTTGTCCATTTTGGCGCGAATTTCCGAGCAGCGCATATAGGTATCTATCATCGAAAAAATGTCATATTCGCTTTTCTCTTCGGCAAGCTTTTCAAAAAGCAAGCCGTGAACATTCATAACGTCGGTAAGATAAGCCTCGTCATATGACGGCAGCCGCTGCTCCGCTGAACCGCCGAATTTTTCTTCAAGCTCGGGTGACTGTTCTTTCATCAGTTTCCTTTCAAATCGGGCAAGTAGCAGTTATTTTCTTTATCATAAAGAAAATTTCCGTTTATTGCCTCTCTCGCCGTAATTCCTTGGGGCGCAAAGCCGTCCAGCAAAACCGCCGTTTCTCTGCCCAAAAGGAATTTGCTTACCTCTTTTCTTGCCAAAAGGTCGGAATTTCCGTAAGAATTACTGTATTCTACCTTTTCATATCCCAAAAAGGAAAGTGAGTCAAAGGCTTTTCGGCTTTTTATAAAAATCTGATACCCTAATCCGCCTTTTTTAAATTGCCTTTCCACCTCGTCTATCGAAAGAAGATTGCCCAAAAACGCTTCAACAACATCTATATAGCTGTCGTCCGCCCTGTACCCGATAATTATGTCGGCGGAAGAGGTATCGAGCTTGTACCTGCGGACAAGTCTTTCTCCCATTTCGCTGGTTATACGGGTTTTTCCTCCGCGGTGCATAACGACCTCCGCTATCCACGCTAAGGCGCCGTATTCTTCAAGCTTAAGCAGGTTAAGCTCTGATATATCGATTTCGTATTTATTACAGAACGCACTTTCCGAGCCGTTTATCCATGCCCACTCCCGCGCTCTTTCAATGCTTTCCGTGGTATAAAACCCGCTGCCGTAATCATTGTCGTCTCTGCCGACGCCAAACAGCGGTTTCTCTACAACTTTGTCGCTGCCGTGGTACAATATCATTATATCACTCCATCATCTTCGGCAGCACGTAGCAATCCCCGTCGCCGCCCGTTACGGTGTTCCGCAGCAGTCCTTCGGCGGGAAAAGAAGCGCCCGCCCTGTCCTCCCTCAGACAATTATAGGGTATCTCGTTATTGTCCTTGGCGTCGTCGTATTGTATATCTATATCCCGAATGGTATCCATAAGGGTTATTATATCGCTCATCTGCTCCGTCATTTTTTCCGCTTCCTCGTCGGTAAAGGAAAGCTTTGAAAGCTCGGCGATATGGTCGAGCTCGGCTCTGTCGATCCTTGCCATAAACTCCTCCTGAATTGAAATGAATTTACTGAATTAAAAGAATAAATATACAGAAAATATTGTAACATAAAAGCCGCTTTTTTGCAAGTGGTTTTGATTTAAGTTTCGTTAAATTCGTTAAAAGTTTCGTTAAAGTTCTTTTTTTAGTGTTTTTTACAGACCTGCGGCAAAAATACGAGCCGATAAAAATTAGTTTGTCAAACTAATGTATATGTCGTTTGTTTTCTGTTTTGCATTTTTTATATTTTATGTATTGACAATATTGTTCGGGAATGATATAGTTAATAAAACATATTGCCGCGTTTATTTTGAAATTCAATGTATAAAACGTATAATATGTTTTGACAACAAGCCGAATATTATCCGATATTCGCGAAAAAATGAAGAAAGGCGGATCATAAGCATGAAAAACACGTCAAAAAAATTCTTATCACTCGGTATCGCTCTTGGGATCGTACTGTGCGGAAGCGGAGCCTATGCCGCAGAGAGCGGAAACAACAGTCCCGCATCCCTTGACGAAGGCTTTGACACTCTTTCGCTGACGCAGCGGGATTACGAAAGCATAGCCTTCGGACAAAGCTCGACTTTCTCGCTGACAGGCGGGCGGGACGAAGAGGAAGCGGTGGAAAATACCTGCAAGGCGTATATTGCCGCTTCGAGAGCATATGTAAGAAAACCCGAAAAATATTCGGGCAAGGCTTTTGTGGAAAAGGAAAGCGTTTCAAGCGCCACCGTCGAATACCGTTCCTCCGAGTTTGAATATCTGAACAAGCTCAACGAGGCGACGGACGCGGAAATAGTTTACGACAGCCTATCCTTCAGCGGCTTTAAGGCGGATATTAACGGCGGTGAGGCGGAAGCGAGCATTGTGGAGGAATATACCTACTACCGCGACGACGGATTTGATATTGAAAGCTTCAGAATGCGCGAGTATACCTTTAAGCTTGTCAAGGGCGAAAGCGGCTGGGAGATCACCGACGTCAGAACGAACGACGCATGGGAGGACGAGGACTTCGACTACGAGCCCATAGACGCGGACAAAGCTGTCGCCATGGCAACGGAAGCCGTTATATGCGAGCCTATCCGTACCGACGCGGCTCATGTGGGAACGGAAGCGGGCATTCTCCCCATGTGGTCGCAGACGCTTTACACATGGTCCTACAACACAACGGCTGCGGTAAATTATGCCAAGCTGTATTATAAAAAAGCAAATACGGTTTTCGGAGTAAACGACGCCGACTGTCAAAATTTTGTTTCGCAATGCATATGGGCGGGACTGGGCGGCTCGGGAAGCAACACTAAATCCGCTCCCGCCGTTTCAACGGATATAACGGGCACCTCCAATTCTCCGTATTTGTGGTATCGCAGCTGTGAGAGCACCTATTATCCGTCAGATCAATACAAGAAAAACTGGATGTGGGATAACACTGTCGGATTTACCACCCGTATAGCGATCAGCGACGGAGTAACTCCAGGTCCCTACGGCTATATGACATACGGAAGCGCGGCTATCGCCAACGCCAATGTCGGACAGGCGCTGTATTACATTAAGACTCAACCGGAGGGAGACCTGCCGGGTCACGCAGTATTTGTTACAAACGTCAAAGGAACGGCAGGCTCCAGAACGGCTAACGATATTTACATAGCGGCGCACTCCAACCCCACCAACAGCGCATATCAGCTTATGTCGTCCTATGGCATAAGCAGCCTCGGATATGCAACCGCTACCATTAGAGTCGGGTATTATCCCACAAAGCAGAAATAAAAAGGTGATCTATGAAAAAATTTCTTGCACTGACAGTTATAATATCGTTTATATCTCTCCTTTCCGCCTGCTCGGTAAATAAAGATACGGAAAACGAAAGCGCCCCAAGGGAAGAGGAAACGGCCCCCACCGTCTCCGAAACAGAGACCGCCGCCGAAACGAGCAAAGCGGCGGAGAAAACCGAAGAAGCCTCCGAGGATATCGAATCACCCGTGCCGCCCGACGCTTTCCTAATCAGACAGTACGTAAAATGCACCGACCCGATAGCGACTGTGCGTAATTATATCGAAGCCGAAAAAGACCGTTCATATGTCAAATACCTTGAATTTGTCGCGGCGCAGATAGACGAAGAAAGAACCGAGTTTGATATAAACGTGCTTAAGGACGCTGGACTATACGACAAGCCCATAGACAAAGGGACCGACAAAACCTATGATGATGTAAACTTTGCTGTTGTCAAAGCAGAATTTATCGCCATATACGATGTTACAAAGGTGCCCTATAATATCGGTTATTTGCGGACAAAGTACAGTATGTGGCAGGACAGAGACACCGGGCTTTGGACGGTTAAAGATGTCGCTACACCGCAAGGCGGCATATTTGACGACTGGGGCGGTATGACCTCAAAGGAATTAAAGGAATACTGTCCTTCCTTTCTCGAATGGGAGCCGACCTACGAGGGAGAAAGATACAAAAGCGTTTACTGGCAGTACGAGTCCTCCAGCGATCCCGTCGAGGTGGTTAAAAGCGCCTTGGAAAATCACGCCGACAGAGATTTTGTTACCACTCTGACCGTTGACAGCATAGAGCTTTATCCCGAGGAAACGGAACTGTACTCCCAAAGGCGCAGGGGCAGCGAGCTGGCTAAAATACTGAACATTTCCGACGATCTGTTTGACAGCGGGCACATTGCCTCGGTGTACACGGAGTTTTACGTGGAATACGGTCTGATACCGGATAACTGCACCAAATTTTTCTATCTGTGGCAGGACGAAGAAACTTCGGAATGGCACATCTTTGAAACCTCTCCCTACGATATCGACAAAAATCATAATATTCCTTTAGTATGGTAACGTAAATATGCTTTAAGGGGCTGAAAAAAAGACTTGTCGGAGACGGGTCGCTTTTCACGGCCCCTTATTTCGGTTTTTGCAGATATTGTTACCGAATTGTAAATAAATTGTAACCGTTTTGTAATTGTATTTTTCGATTTTTATTGTATAATTTTATTAAGCGGAAATCAAAAATACTATCATGTCCGACATAATAAAACGAAAAAGGGTAAGGCTTATAAGCTATGAAAAAATTTCTTGCACTGACAGTTATAATATCGTTTATATCTCTCCTTTCCGCCTGCTCGGTAAATAAAGATACGGAAAACGAAAGCGCCCCAAGGGAAGAGGAAACGACCCCCGCCGTCTCCGAAACGGAGACCGCCGCCGAAAGGAGCAAAGCGGCGGAGAAAACCGAAGAAGCCTCCGAGGATATCGAATCGACAATGCCTCCCGATTACTACTCAAGCTGGCAGTACGCCAAAAGCGCCGACCCGATAGAGACTATGCGCAGCGCCGTTGAAAATGAAGCGAACAAGTCCTATACCGAATATGTTGAATTTATCGCGGCGGAGATAGACGAATACGGAACGGAGTTTTATCTGAACGGCATCGAAGAGGCAGGGTTAAACGGCGAGCCGATCAACAGCAAAACCGACAAAACCTATGACGACGTCAACATTGCTTTGGTCAGCGCGGAATATCACGTCCAATACGACGGAACAAGCGTATTTTATCCCGACGGCCGGCTGCGGCATACCTTCTATCTTTGGCAGGATAAGGACACCGAGCTTTGGACGGTCTTCGACAATATGAGCCCCGCGCCGTACGAAATGGAGGAATGGGAGGGCGCCGTTTCAAAGGAATCCACCAAAAACGGGGAATTTTTGCCCTCTCCTCTCGAATGGAAGCCGAAATACGACGGAGAAATTTACAAAAGCGCTTATTGGCTGTACGAGCCCTCCGACGATCCGGTCGAGGTCGTTAAAAGCGCAATAGAAAATCAAGCTCAAAAGGATTTCACCCTTGCCGTCAGCTTCGGCAGCGCGGAGCTCGACCCCGAGGAAGCCGAAGCATATTCCCAAAGGCGCAGAGGCAGCAGCTTGGCGCAGACGCTGAACATTTCCGGCGAATTGTTTGACAGCGGGCGCATAGCCGCCGTTTATGCCGAATATCATATAAATTACGATAATCTCGGCACATATGTATCGGACGGCGAATGCGGACAGTATTTTTACCTGTGGCAGGACGGGGAGACCTCGGAATGGCATATTTTTGAAAGCTCCTGCAATCATACCGAAAAGGGATATGAAATTCACTGGGGGGCGCCATAACAGCGAGTGATAAACCTTGACGATAAGAACCGCAAAAACATCTCTTGAAAGCAAACGCGCTTTTAAGAGATGTTTTTTCGGAGTTTTGTTATGTGTCAGTATTGCGAAAATTTACCCTCACCTCATTGACAATTCGACAAAAAACAAATATAATTAAAGCAGAGACGTTAAATTTTAATACATAACATCAATAACCATTTCAACTTCGCCGCAGAAACTTGAAATGGTTATTATTAGTATAATACAACGAAAGGAACGAGAGAAAATGAGAAAAACAAAAATAGTATGCACAATGGGTCCCTCCACGGCGGACGACAACGTATTGAGAGAACTGATGAAAGCGGGTATGAACGTTGCTCGGCAGAATTTTTCTCACGGCGGCCACGAAAGCCACCTGAAAACCTTTCAGCAGGTCAAGCGCATACGCGAGGAGTTAGGTCTGCCCGTCGCCTCGCTGCTTGACACAAAGGGTCCCGAGGTGCGCGTAAAGCTTTTTAAGGACGGAAAGGCGGAGCTTAAGGACGGCTCGGTCTTTACTCTTACTACCCGCGAGGTGGAGGGCAGCTCAGAGGAGGTCTCCATTACCTACAAGAACCTTGCCAAGGATATTGACGTAGGCGCAAAAATATTGGCGGACGACGGGCTTATCGAAATGAAGGTGACCGAGATAGACACCAAGCCCGAGGGAGACGACATAAAGTGCCTTATAGTGCACGGAGGCTGGCTCAGCAACAACAAATCCTGCAACTTCCCCGGCGCCAAGCTGTCCATGCCCTATGTGAGCGAAAGGGACAAAAGCGATATTATTTTCGGAGCGCAGACAGGCTTCGATTTTATCGCCGCAAGCTTTGTGAGCTGCGACGCGGATATACTCGAGGTAAGGCGGATACTTGAGGAAAACGGCGGAAAGGACATCAAGATCATCGCCAAGATAGAAAATCAGGAGGGCGTTGACAATATCGACGATATTCTGAGAGTGTCCGACGGCATAATGGTCGCAAGAGGAGACATGGGCGTCGAAATACCCTTCGAGCAGATACCGCAGCTTCAGAAAATGCTTATCGAAAAAGGCTATAACGCGGGCAAGCAGGTCATTACCGCCACTCAAATGCTGGAAAGCATGATAAAAAATCCCCGCCCCACCAGAGCGGAGACCACCGACGTAGCCAACGCCATTTACGACGGCACCAGCGCTATAATGCTGTCGGGGGAGACCGCCGCGGGCATGTACCCCGTTGAGGCGGTCAAGACCATGGCTCTTATAGCGGAAAATACCGAAAACAATATAAACTACTCCAAGCGCTTCCGTTCAAGAGAGGTGGACAGCGCGGAAAACGTTACCAACGCAATAAGCCACGCCACCGTTACCACCGCTCTCGATCTTAACGCAAAGGCTATCCTTACCGTTACCACCACGGGCGGCACCGCAAAGCTCCTGTCAAAATACCGCCCCAACCGTCCCATTTTGAGCTGTACGCCCAGCGAACGCACATGGCGGCAGCTAAGCCTCAGCTGGGGCGTTATCCCGCTTATGAGCAGGATAATGGAGACCACCGACGATCTGTTTAACCATGCGGTGGAATGCGCGGTAAACGAGGGGTATCTCGAAAACGGCGACCTTGTGGTCATCACGGCGGGGGTCCCCTTGGGCATAAGCGGGACCACCAACCTTATGAAGGTGCACGTGGTGGGAGACGTGCTCGTTATGGGAGACGGCATAACGGACAAGACCGCCACGGCGCAGCTTTGCGTCGCCAGAACTCCCGAGGAGGCGGTGCGCAATTTCGTCAACGGAGATATATTGGTAATACCCGAAACAAGCAACGATATAATGAGAATACTTCGCGCCGCCAAGGGCATTATCACCGAAAAGGGCGGAGCGGACAGCCATGCGGCGGTAGTTGGGCTTTCCTTGGACATTCCCGTTATAGTGGGCGCGGAAAACGCTACCCGAATCCTAAAAAGCGGCACCACCGTCACCATTGACGCGGAAAGAGGGATAGTGTCTTCGGGCAGCTGAAAGCAAGGGATATATAAATCAAATCAAATCAAATCGGAAAAAGGAGGTTTTTATGTACGATTTTCCAAAAGACCTCTTTACGGAGGTACGGATAGAAAAACGCGAGAGCGCAAACTGTTATATTAAAAACGGCGAAACGGAGGTCAATAAGCGCACGTTTGAAGAGGGCGCAATGATAAGGGTCTTTGACGGCAGTATGTGGTATACCTCCGTCACCTTCGACTTAAGCTCCGTGCAAAGGGAGATAGACGGGCTCGCTCTTTTGGCTGAAAAAAACAAGGATATTTACGGCGACCCCGTTATAAGGAATTTCGGGGCGTCAAAGGAGACCCTGCTTATATTCGAGGGGGAAAAGGATAACAGGAAAATAACCAACGAACAGCTTGAGGAGCTGGAAAGAGGCTATATAAAAGTCTGCGCCGACAACGCCCCCGAGGAGATAAGGTCGTATTACATAAACTGCCGAGTCGATCACAGGATAAAGGAATACTATTCAAGCAAGGGCGCGGAGCTGGTGTTTGACAACCAGTACTGCGGGCTGAGCATGACCTTCGACATTTTGGTGAACGGAGTAAACACCAACGCGGGTAAAAATTACCGCGTCAGGTTTTTCGAGGATTTGAAAAACAAGGAAAAGGAGATAACGGCGGAGCGGGACAGATACATATACTACGCTAAAAACGCGGCGGACGTCGAGCCGAACGATTACGTGTGCGTTCTGGCTCCCATAGTTACCGCTTTGTTTACTCACGAATGCTTCGGACATAAAAGCGAATCCGATTTTATGCTTAACGATAAGACTTTACGTGACGAATGGGTCATAGGAAAAAGGGTGGGCAGCGAAAAGGTCTCTGTCTGCGACAGCGGAAATATGCCCAACGGCGGCTATACGCCCT
This sequence comes from Bacteroides sp., assembly GCA_023663265.1. Classification (GTDB taxonomy): domain Bacteria; phylum Bacillota; class Clostridia; order Oscillospirales; family Ruminococcaceae; genus Ruminiclostridium_E. Next base: position 6,879 of record JAMPHV010000051.1, on the reverse strand, counting down.
ACGACGACGAGGGAAACAAAGCCTCGGAGACATGGCTCATCAGAAACGGGGTGCTTACGGGAAGACTTCATGACAGCAAGTCGGCGGCTGCGCTGGGCGAGAAAATAACGGGCAACTCGCGGGCAGAAAGCGTCTTATCTTCCCCTATGGTAAGAATGACCAATACCTATATGGAAAAGGGCGGCGACGATCCCGAGGAGATAATAAGGGGCGTAGAGGACGGCATTTACGTTTATAACGTCAACTACGGAACGGGCGCCTCTACCTTTACCCTACAGCCCAATCTGTGCTACCGCATAAGAAACGGAAGGCTGTGCGAGCCGATAAGGGCAAACGTTATAACAGGCAGCGTTTTTACGGCGCTTTTCGATATAGACGCGGTGGGAAACGATTTTGAGCTTTTCGATAACTTTGTCTGCGGAAAAAACGGGCAGACCGTCAACGTTTCCGCGGGAGGTCCCACCATAAGGGTAAAAAGACTGACCATAAATTAGAGGGGTGCGGAAAATGAAAGAAAAATTTACGTTTACGGAAACCCTGTCGGAGGTCAAGATACAGGAAAATAAGGCGGTCTCCTTCGACAGAGTAAATTCGGTGACACATTCGTTCAGGGTCCATTCGGGGGGATATTTGGGAGTTTACTATCATGCGGGCGAGATATCCGACGGCGCAGGCTACGCAAGAGCGGAGGAAAATCTTAAGCTAAAAAGGCAGTATAAGTTCGACCTTGAAACGGGAGTAAGGAGTCGGGACAAAACCGAGAGAATATTTACCGACAGGGAGCTTTTGGATATGACTAAGGAGGCTGTGGAGCATATTTGCCGAAAATATCCGAGCTTCGCCTTAAACGGCGGCTTCAGACAGACGATCTCCGAAAGCCGCATGGAAAACGAAAGGGGCTTAAGCTATTCAAACAAGGACTGTACGCTGAACGCAGGTCTTTCCTTTAAGCATAAGGACAGCAAAAACATACGGGACGGCGGATTTAATTTGGCGCAGCGCGATTACGAGCTGAAAAAGCTGTACGATATGGCGGACAACTACCTTTCGGCATTTGAAACGGTGAAGCCCATGCCCGAGGAAATTATCGTTCAAATGCAGTATTACAGCCTTTTGGAAAAGCTGACCGAGGCGCTTAACGCGGAGAGCATGTGCTTGGGCACCTCCTCCCTTTCGGGCAGGATAGGCGAAAGGGTGTTCAATAAGGATTTTACGCTTAGGCACGACGTTTCCGACGAGGAATGCTGGCACACCGATTTCTTTGACGGCGAGGGCGTAACGCTGAAGGACGACAGGCTGACGTATATCGAGAACGGCGTGCTGCTTCGGGGCTATGCGGACAAAAAAATCGCCGAGAAATACGGCGTGGAGCCTACGGGAAGCGCATGGGAGAGCTATACCGACATTCCCTCCAACGGAGACGTTAATTTAAGGATAGATCGAAGCGGCAAAACGGTAAAGGAGCTTTTGAACGGCAGGCTCACCGTTGTTCCCGTTTCATACAGCGGCGGCGGCTTTAACGATAAGGGCGAATATGTGATGCCCGTACAGCTGGGTTATCTTTGCGACGGCGAAAGATTTTTGGGCAGACTTCCCGAATTTACGCTGACAAGCAATATGTACGATATGTTCGGAGACGATTTTATCGGAGTGGGCAAGGACAAGCCTGTTTTTGAGGATAAGCAGATATTGGTGAGAATGAGGTTGGGTAAGGTTAATACTATAACCAATTAAAAATTAGAAATATGGATTTTTAATTGGTTAATAGTGTTTTGGGTGTAATAACCATTTCAACTCTGTTTTGTCTTGTGTTGAAATGGTTATTAGTATAACACAGTGCCGTAAAAGGAGAAAACTGTCCCATTTTTTCCTCTAATTCCCTTAAAATTTTCATTGACTTTCCCTCCTTCGACTGTTATAATGTTAATATGAGCCTTGAAAATAAAGACGAAAAAAGTCGGCTTCTCTTTATTTTCGGACTCAAAGCGCTGTTGACCGATCAAAAACTCGTATTTTCGATTTTAATCGGTCAACGGTATCGGACTCCGTGGATATGACAGACAATAAAGGAAACGCTGATTAAAACACAATCGCCCCGCTCAAACGAGTATGCTCGCGCGGCTGATTGTGTTACGCTGCGTTTTAATCAGCGTTTCCTAAAATATCGGAGTTACATATGCTTAGACCAAATTTAAAGTTTATTTTTACCGTCCTGCTGTCGGCGGCGGCTTTGAGCCTGACCGCCTGTCATGAGACAAGTCCGGCGTTTGAGCCGAAAAAGGACGTTCCTTTGACCGTCGAGGAGAGTACGGAGACCTTGTCCTTCGCGGAAACGGAGCTGTTCTCGGAAACGGCTGCAAGCACCGCCGCTTCTCCCGACGCGGACGCGGAGCAGACCTCGGCGGAGTTAACGCGGGAGCCCGTTCCCGAAACAAGCTCGGAAGCGGAGACCGCTCTTGAGGAGCCGCCCGCTCCCGCACCCGATACGGGTCATACCGAGGTCGAAGCGGCAAACAGGGACAAGTACATAAGCGGCGAGACCGCCGCCGTCACCGCCGATACTACCATCGGAACGGCAAGACCCGCCGAAACGACCGATACGACCGAGACAGCCGCGCCGATCGAGCCGATAACGGCGGTCGAGACCGAAGAAGCTGCCGAGACTGCCCCGAAAGAGACCGAGGGCGTTTCCTCGGATACCGCCGCGCCCCCTCCCGATACGGTCGGCGAAAATTACGGGCAGCGGGGCTATACTCAAGCCGAGCTTGATTTTATCGAAAGAGTGTTCGAGCTTACCAATAGGGAAAGAGAAAAGGAAGGTCTGCCCGCTTTTCGGCATATGGACGCGCTTGACGCCGTCGCCGCCGTAAGAGCATGGGAGCTGACCGTGGAGTACCGTTCCGATCATACCCGACCCGACGGAAGCTCCTATATAGGCGCGTTTAACGAGAACGGCATCGTTTACGGCGCATGGGGCGAAAACATAGCCGCGGGACAGGACACCCCCGAGGCGGTGGTCGAGGCGTGGATGAACAGCCCTCATCACAGAGCGGCGATACTTAACGCGGAATACGATCATATGGGCGTTGGCTTTTACTATGTCGAAAATGACAGTCAGGAATATTACTATTTTTGGACGCAGGAATTTTATTGCTATTAAGGAGACATCAAGGATAAAATAAAATGACGGAATTGCTGAAGGTTTTAAAATTTATATGCAGGCGTTTGATCGGTAAGGTGCGGCGTATACGGTATAAGGGCTTGTACGCTTTTTTGTGCGGAATAACGGTATTTGCCGTTTGCTTCGGCGGAAACGGCGAAGAGCTGCCGCTTAAGGCAAACGCGGCTGCGGGCTCGATAATGCTGTCCCGTATAAGTATCTCGGGGCAGCTCGTTCCCCTTTCGGACGCCCCTGCATTTACTGCGAGAGGAGAGATCGGGACAGAATCCTCCGAGACAAAGGAAAAGGAAGCCGAGGCGGAGGAAACGGCGGGCGAATCGCCCGCACCTGCCCCCTATAATATCGCGAGCGGCGATATTGTAAATATTGAAGCGCACTCCGCCGAAAGCACCGCAGAGGAAAGCAAGGCGGAGGAGCTCGGGGCGGATACCGAAGCCGCCGAGGATAACGAGGCGGCGGAGCCGTCGGAGGAAGCTCCTGCGGACGGAGAGAACGGCGAAAAGCGGCAGGAAAACAACGCGTCGGGGGTAAGATATGTAAACACCGACGGGATATACAGCAGAAAGGAAGCGGCAGAGGGCTCGGAAAAGGTTGATAGGTACGAGCTGAACGAAAAAGTGACCGTGACTAAAAAAACCGATACCGAGTACTATAAGCTGGACAACGGCGCCTATATCCATTCCGATTATCTAAGCGAGGAGGAGACCCCCAAGTGGACGGAAACGGAGGCAAGCGGCACCATGTACGTAAGCCGAGACGGGATATACAGCAGAAAGGAAGCGGTGGAGGGCTCGGAAAAGGTCGATAAATACGAGCTGAACGAAAAAGTGACCGTGACTAAAAAAACCGATACCGAGTACTATAAGCTGGACAACGGCGCTTATATCCATTCCGATTACCTAAGCGAGGAGGAGACCCCCAAGTGGACGGAAACGGAGACAAGCGGCACCATGTACGTAAGGCGCGGCGGGATATACAGCCGCAAGGAAGCGGTGGAGGGCTCGGAAAAGCTGAAGCAGTACGGGCTCAACGATACCGTAAGCGTGACCGCCGAAACGAATACAGGATATTATAAGCTGTCCGACGGCGGATTTATCCATTCCGATTATTTAAGTCTCACCGAAACGACGGAATATCCCTTGAGCGATTCCTACGGGCAAAGAGCCCAATCCGATTGGGAAAAAGATATGGCTGAGCAGGTGGTGGAGATAGTTAACGAAATAAGAGCGGAAAGAGGCTTAAAGCCCTTTAAGCAAATGGACAGCCTTACCGCTGCCGCCGCCGAAAGAGCATGGGAGACCACCTTTTATAATTCCCATAACCGTCCCGACGGCACAAAGTGCTTCACCGTTTTTGACGAGTACGGCTTATCCGACCCCTCCGCAAAGGCGGAAAATATTGCCATGTGGTCCTCCTCGCCGCAGGCGGTGGTCAACGCATGGATGAACGACTACGCGCATATGGAAGCCATTTTGGGGGATTATGAATACATCGGCGTAGGGTGCTACTATATCGAGAGCGACTATTACAAGTATTACTGGAGCCAACTGTTCTATACTCCTTAGGGAAGCGATTGACAAAATTTTCCAATTAAAATTTACACTTATATTTTCACTTTCCTTTCAGATAATAGTAACGGGATTTTCTATCCCTTATTTTTGAAAGGAGATTGCGAAAATGAAGAAACTCAGATATATTCTTGCGGCTTCAATAGCTGCTTTGTCTTTGTCGGCTTCCGCTTACGCGGTAGGCAGCGTGGTTGACGACATCGGCGAAGGCGCCGACGATATTATCGACGGCGTAGGCGATGCGGCAGACGATATTCTCGGCGGAGACGACAATAACAACGGCGATGACAATAACGGCGGCAATGACAATAACGGTGACGACAGCGTCGGCGGCGGCAGCAACGGCGGAAGCGAAAGCGATCCCGCCGATACGGTCGAGCCTGCGAACACCACCGCCGAAAGCACTACTCCCGACGACACCCAGACAACCACTACTCCCGCAACATCGGTCACCTCTGCGACCACTACCAAAACAGCGGTAGGCAACGCAGGCGGAAAGAACCCCGGCACGGGCGTAGCTATCGGAGTTACGGCGGCGGGCGCGCTGGCGGCGGGTATCACCGCGGCGGCAGCCAAAAAGCGCAAGTAAAATATAAAAATAAAGAAAAAGTAAAAGCGGCGAAGCCGCAAATGTTTTTTTCGCTTCCTTTTTGCACTGCAAAAAGGAAGTGGGGCGCGGGGCAAAGCCCCGCGAAGTGCGCAAACACAGCCAACACAGAAGCAGGCGAAGCCGCCGCTTCGGGCGTATAAACGCATTCGACCCGTCAAAACCGAGGTAAATACGGTTTTGACGGGTCGAAATTTTTATTTCCTATATCTTGCCTTTTTACCAAAAATGTGCTACAATATAAAAAGGAAATTTTTATGCCGAGCCTCGGGGTCGGCGGAAAGGAAAATAAATATGTTAGTATCCGCAAAGGAAATGCTTAATAAGGCGCGCGACGGAAAGTATGCCGTCGGTCAGTTCAACATCAACAACTTAGAGTGGACAAAGTCCGTTCTCCTTACCGCTCAGGAGTTACAGTCCCCTGTTATCCTCGGCGTGTCCGAGGGCGCGGGCAAGTACATGTGCGGTTATAAGACCGTTGTGGGAATGGTAAACGGTATGCTTGAGGAGCTTAAGATAACCGTTCCCGTGGCGCTTCACTTGGATCACGGCTCCTACGAGGGCGCATTGAAGTGCATCGAGGCGGGCTTCTCCTCCGTAATGTTCGACGGCTCCCATTATCCCATTGCCGAAAATATCGAAAAGACCACCGAGCTGGTAAAAATATGCAATGACAAGGGGCTTTCCATCGAGGCAGAGGTCGGCTCTATCGGCGGCGAGGAAGACGGCGTTGTAGGTATGGGCGAGTGCGCGGACCCCAACGAGTGCAAGCAGATCGCCGATCTGGGCGTTACCATGCTGGCGGCGGGTATCGGCAATATTCACGGAAAATACCCCGAAAATTGGGCGGGCTTAAGCTTCGAGACCCTTGCGGCTGTCAAGGAAAAGACGGGAGATATGCCCTTGGTGCTTCACGGCGGCACGGGTATCCCCGAGGATATGATAAAGAAGGCTATCTCCCTCGGAGTCGCCAAGATCAACGTTAACACGGAGTGTCAGCTTTCCTTTGCCGACGCCACGAGAAAGTATATCGAGGCGGGCAAGGACCTTCAAGGCAAGGGCTTTGACCCCCGCAAGCTGTTGGCTCCCGGCGCGGAAGCTATTAAAGCTACCGTTAAGGAGAAAATGGAGCTGTTCGGCTCTGTCGGAAAGGCTTGATAGAAAATAAAAAAACAATGGGACTGTAAAAAAACGACCTGTTGAAAGCGGGTCGTTTTTTTTATAATTTAAGTTTCTCCAAAATTCAAAGCAGGAAATGGAGACAAAAGGAAAAGCACACATCTTATATTCCATATTCATTTGTCTATCTTTTTATTTGGAAAGAGTATTGAAATGAAAATAAGCATTGAATAAAAAGCAGAATGAGCCCTATTTAAAGCTTAATATCATTATAAAACGTTGGCAGTTATAATTCTAAGCGCCTGCATTTTTAAAAAAACGGAATACCGACTTATATTCTAAAAACAATTTTCAAAGCGGGGAAAAGGGGGTGGGAGGGGGATAAGGAAAGGATTCTTAAGGTG
>JAMPHV010000050.1 GCA_023663265.1 Bacteroides sp. | reverse complement strand
TACAGCAAAATTGCTGCGTCATACGGCACTTCTCCAGTTTCCGAGGAGGTCTAATATGACAAAAAGGGCAAATTTGCACACCCAAAGCCCTTTTTGATAAGGTATAATAAAGGAAACGCCGATCAAAGATTTTTTAAGGAGAACGCATATGGCAAAATATTGCAGATATTGCGGCAGAAAAATGTCCGCGCCGAGGGACAATTTCTGTTACGAATGTCATAAGGAGGGAAAGCCCGTCGGCTTTACGGCAAGATTCGCGGATAAGGTCAAGATCAGCGAGGACGATAAGGACATAATATGGGAATACGCCGAGCTTCTTTTTTTCGGACCCGTTATTTTAAGCGTTCTGCCTCTGATTTTCCTGATATGGGGTTCAGCGCTTATCGTCTCGGGGGCAAGCGGCAAGCCGTCGCCGATACTTATGGCACTGTTGGTGATATTTCTTTTGTTTTTGGTATTTATCGCGGTTTCGGGGGCGCAGCTTATGCTTCTCAAAAAAGCCGCCGTCAGCAGAAAGTGGAAAATATCGCTGATAATGTTTTTCTGCGCGCTCACACGCAGCAGCCGCAGCGGAGCGGCAATGATAAGCGCCGCGCTTACGAGCAAGAGAAAGCGCATGCGGGAGCAAAGCCTGCGAAACGCGCTGATAAACCTGTCGGAATGTGAAAAGGGCAGCTTGGAGCCGAGCAAGGGGAACGGACGGGGCGAGCCGTCCGAAAAAAACCGGACCTGCGGCTTCTGCGGATATGAAAATCCGCGTTCGAGAACCGACTGCAAGTCCTGCGGCAAAAATCGGTAAAATGCTCAGTGGGCAAATTTGCACACCAAAACGGCGTCGATTTATGGGATAATAAAGGATAATAATTTCGATTTAATGCAGGAAATCGTTTGAAGAAAGGATATTTTGATTATGTATTGCAAAAAGTGCGGAAACTCAATGCCGGATTATGCGGCGGTCTGCGACAAATGCGGCACCAAGGTGGAGGGAAAGGGCGCCCCGTCCAAATCGGGGTCGAACAAAATGATCTTTATCCCTATCGGGATAGGAGTCGCCGCCATTGCCGCGGTGGTCATAATTTTGACGGTGGTGCTCGGCGGCTCCAAGAAGCCCGACAGCGAGCTTCCCGCAGGAACTCTCGCCCCCGCGGTCACCACCACCGCCGCGGAGACCGCCGCAGCCGAAACGACCGAGTCTAAGGAAGCCGTAAACAATCAAGGCAGCGTTGTCAGCGGCGGAAACACTTTGAACACCAACGCGGGCAGCACAGTACGGATACCCGACGAGCTCGGCATAACGGTAAACAATGTCAGCGTTCCCGTTATACAGGCGGGCTATACGGACGATCCCGCCGTTGTGAACGACGGAAGCGAAGGGAACGCAGCGGGAGACGCTGTTTTAATGCTTTGCTGGGGCGAAAACGACAAGTATATGCTTATGGCGTTGGTACGCCTTGAAAAAAGTCTTACCGCAGCCGACGCCGAATATTCGGGCGGCGAGGGAGAAAAAGTCGGTATTATAATCATTGGCTTCGACAAGACAAGGGGAGTAATGCTGACGGGAGTGACGGGAGAAGAAGGCGTTATGGCGATATCCAACCAAAACGTCAAGCTGAACGCCGTCACATCGGGACTTCCCGCCAAGCTCTCGATCTCCGCGTCCATGTACGATGAAAACAATTCGGCTTACAATATCAGCTTCGGCGGAAAATTCGATTATTTCAGCGGCACGGCTTGGATCGAAGGCTTCACCGACGACTATTCCGAGGCTTTGAGCAGATGTATGGGCGTTACGGAGGAAACAAGCGCGGCTCAGACCGAAACAGAGCCTCCTCAAAGCTCGGAGGCGCCCCAAACCACTTCGTCCGCTCCTCAGACCTCTCCCGCGCCCGCCGAGCCCGAAAGGATATTTGTGGGAAAAGACAGCTACTTAAAGGATACGGAATACATAGTTCTCAGAGATAAAGACCTCACAAACGAGGATATACAAAATCTGAAGTATTTTACGAAGCTTACGGGCGTAGACTTAACGGGCAATCCCAGAGTGACCGACGTTTCCGTGCTGGCAGGTCAGCCCGAGCTTAAATCCTTGTGGCTCGAGAACACGGGAGTTTCGGATATTTCCGTCCTTGCGGGCTGCAAAAAAATCGAAGAATTCGGCATAAAATACACTAAGGTCAAGGATATAAGCGTTGTTTCAAATTTCACCAAAATGAAAAATTTTGGGGCGGGCTACTGCCAAATAAGCGATATAAGCCCTCTCGCAAGCTGTCCCGAGCTGTTCGAGGTATGGCTCAGCTATAATCCGATAACCGATTTTTCGCCCTTGGCAAGGCTCAATAAGCTGGGAACGGTGGGACTTGACAACTGCTGCGAAATGACCTGGGATATTTTGGAAACCATGTACGGCATCTCCTTCACCATTGAGCTTAATATCAGCGGAAACGGGATCACCGATGAAATGGCGGACGTGCTCAGCTACAACGTTTATTCCGAGGAGGGCTCCTTCTACTATTAAAACAAGCTAAAATAAGCTTACGGCGGAGATGTGTGCAAGCTTGCCCACCACAATTACGACATATTATGATATAATAGAACAAATGCACTCAAACAGATCTGTACAATAAAAGCAACAAATTTGTCAATAAATCCCAAAATGAAAGGATAGATATTATGAAACAGTGTCCAAAGGGTCATATCTATGACGAAAAAAGAAACGGCGAGTGCCCTTACTGCCGCAGCGACGGAAACGTCGGCTTCCAGGAAATAGGCGGAGCCTCTCACGAATTTCCGAGAACGGTCCCCGTTACGGGAGGGGAGGATCAGTCCTTCCCCGCTACCATGCCCGTTGACGATCAGGCGCCCTCCTACGATTACGGCGGAGGCAGCTCGGGCGGCATGAGCGTAACGGTAGCCTTGGACGAGACGCCCTCGGGCATTTCTCCCGTCAAGGGCTGGCTTGTGGCGGTGGACGGCGAAAAGGCGGGAATTTGCTTCAACGTTCACGGCGAGCAGAATTCTATCGGCAGAGGTCAGAAATTCGATATAAACCTTTCCTTTGACAAAACCGTCTCGTCGGACGGAAACGCGGTCATTGCCTACGATTCCCGAAACAGGAAATTTTTCCTCAGCCCCGTGCTGGGCAAGGGGAAGAACAACGTTTATTTCAACGACTCCATGCTCCTTATGCCCGTAGAGATCAAGGATTATGACAAAATACAGCTCGGCACCACCACATACGTGTTCAGGAGCTTCTGCAACGAAGGCTTTACTTATTGATCATGGGACGAAAGGGTAATTACGTCCGCATGAAATTCCGCGGCTCTGAGGTAACAAGGATAGGCTTCGGCTGTCTTAACAATCAGGGAGCCCGAAATTATCAGGAGGACAGCTTCGGTTTTTCCTCTATGGATAAGAACGAGGTCAAGGAGCACGGCTTCACCGCTGTCGTAGCGGACGGCATGGGCGGTCTCTCGGGCGGCGCGCAGATAAGCGGCTATTTTGTCGCGTCAATGCTGGAAATGCAAAGAAACCGCGATCCGAGGGTGCCCGTTCATATCCATTTGACGCAGGCGGTGCGTACCGTAAATAACAGCGTTTTGTCAAGCCGTATGAAAGGCGGCACCACCGCGGCTGTGGTGATGTGTCTGCCTGCGGGGGTGTATTGGTGCACCGCGGGAGACAGCAGGGTATATCTTGCAAGAGACGGAAGTCTCACCGCCCTCAACGAGGACAGCGACTATTTTAACCGACTTCTCGAGGGCGTTATCTCGGGCGAGATGACCTATGAAGACGCAAGCGGCGACATCAAAAAGGACGCGCTGAAGCAGTATATCGGGTATAAGGGCGGGATAAACCCCGACGTTAATTCAAAGCCCCTTACCCCGAGGGACAAGGATAAAATACTGATATGCAGCGACGGCGTATACAACGCCCTCTCAGCCGCGGAGCTTTTGTCGGCGCTGACGGCTCCCGCCTCGGAGGCGGCGGGGCTGATAGAAAACAAGGTGCTCTCAAAGGGATATCGGGATCAGGATAATTTCACGGCGATAGTGCTGGAATTTATCGGATAACAGAGAGCTCGATCAAATCAAACGAAAGGAAAAAATTATGAAAAAATTATTTAAGGCAATATCCGCTTTAATATCGGCGGCTTTGATTTCCGCGGTCTTTACGGGAGTTACCGCCTCGGCGGCGGGCACGGTGGAGGACGCCATGAAGAGCGTCGTGCTGATCGAAGCGGATTTCGGCGGCGGCACGTTCAGTCAAGGCTCGGGCTTCGCCATAGGCAAGGAGGGGGAGGATCCCAAGTATATCGTTACCAACGTTCACGTTATCGCCGATGAAACATACACCGCCGCCAACAAAATCACCGTGTATTTCTCGGCAGCAGCCAATAAGTTTATGTCGGCGGAGATAGTGGCGGTAAACACCAACACCGAAATGTGCGTTCTGGAGCTTCCCGAGACCACCTCCGAAAGAAAGCCCATACCCCTTCGCTCGTCGAGCGACGTTTCACTGGGCGAGGAGGTATACGTGTTGGGCTACCCCGCGTATGCTCTTGCGGGAAAAAATTATCTTACATATGACACCAGCGACATCACCGCCACAAAGGGCAGCATCTCTCAGAAAACAAGGATAAACAACAGCGGAGCCATCGGCACCAACGTTTATCTTACCGACGCCACCATCGACCACGGCAACTCGGGCGGACCCATGATAAACGCCAACGGCGAGGTGGTCGGCATAACCACATGGACAATAGAATCCGAAGACGAAAACGGAAACCCCATGACCGCCACCACGGGCGGCTACGCGGTACAGTCCGACGAGCTTATCTCTCTGCTTAATTCCAACAATATCCCTTACACTCTTGCCGACGGCAGCGCAAGCGCAGCCACCGAGTCTAAAGCCGAGGAGCCTGCGGAGACCGCGCCCGCACCCGTGACCACAGCCGCGCCCGCGCCCGAGGAAAGCGACGATTTCCCGCTCGTTGCGGTCGTTATCGCCGCTGCGGCGGTCATAATCATTATCGTTGTAGTGATCGTTGTTATTATGATGATGATGAAAAAGAAAAAAGCGCCCGCCGACAGCTATGCCTCCCATTACAGTACGCCCGCCCCGTCCCATAACGGCGCGGTCATCACGGGCATGAAGGGCATTATGGCCAACAGGACCTTTAATATCAACGGAAATACGGTCATAGGAAGAAACGCGCAGAAGTGCAACGTTGCCTATCCCGTTGACGCAAAGGGCATATCGGGGGTACACTGTCAGATAAGACAGGGAAGCGGCGGCTTTGAGCTCGTAGACTGCGGCTCCAGCAACGGCACGTATCTCGGAAACGGACAGAAGCTTATCCCCAACGTTCCCGTGCCTCTTCCCAACGGTTCCTACTTCTATCTCGGAAGCGCGGAGCAGCTCTTCCAGATCAAATATTGAAAGGGAATTTAAATGATTGTTGATTCGGCAAAATACACCTGTCCCGGGGGGCACGATTTAAACGAGGATTCGTGCTTCTGCCGCCCGGATAGGGGTATCTATATCGTTGCGGACGGTCTCGGAGGACATTCGGGCGGCGAAAAGGCGTCCATGGTGGCGATAGACTACCTTGACGAAAACTGTCTCGGCGGGTATTCGGACGAGATGATAACAAATATTCTCGAGGGAGCCAACACGGAGGTCCTTAAAAACGGGGACGGCGGAAAAACCACCGTTGCCGCGGCGTTTATCGAGAACGGCAGGTTTTTTTACGCCAACGTGGGTGACAGCAGGGTATATTATTTCCGAGACGGAAAATTGATCGCCGCCACCAAGGACCATTCGGTATGCCAGGCGTCCGTGGATATGGGCATGCTCAGACCCGAGGACATACGCGGAAACGAGGACCGCTCCCGCCTGCTGAAGGTGTTGGGCGGAGACGAAAGGGTAAATATAAAAAAACACTACACTCCCGTTGAGATACAGAACGGCGATTCCTTTCTGATATGCAGCGACGGATTTTGGGAGTACGTTTACGAGACGGAAATGGAAACGGACCTCCTTAAATCCGAAAGCGCCGAGGTGTGGCTGAAATATATGCTGAAAAGGCATATGCTCCGCGCGGAAAACAAGGGCGACAACTACACCGCCATATGCGGCATTATCCATTTGGAGGGGCACGAGGCCGTTCAAGGAACGGTTCCCGAGCCGATGACAGCCGCCCCCAAAAACAAGCTGATCCTGCTGATACTGATAGGCGCCGCCGCCGTTACTGCGGCAGCGGTATGTCTGATACTGATTTTCAGCGGCGGAAACGGAGAATCCGATCCAAAAAAGGTCTCCGCTTCCGTATCGGAGAGCGAGACCTCCTCGGAGAGCACGCCGACGGAAAGCGAAACGACCAAGGCGGAGGTCACCGCAGCCGCGCCCGTGGGAACGCTTTATTTCCCGCCCGACACGCCCGAGGAAGAAGAGACGGTCCCCGATGAGGGAGAAGCCGATACGGAGCCTGTTACCGCTGCGGAAACTGCCGCTCAGGTACCCGAGACCACCGAGGCTGCGACCACTGCCGCCGCAGAGACTGCCACAACCGCTGCGATAACCACCACCGCTGCGGAGACCACCACCGCTGCGGAAACTACTGCCGCCGCGGAGACCACCACTGCCGCGCCCGAGGCGACTACGCCGACTGAAGCCGCGCCTCCCGCAGAGACCGCGTCTCCCGAGGAGGTACCTCCGCCCGAAACGACCGCCCCCGAGGAGACTGCCGACGAAGAGGGAGCCGCGCCCGAGAAAACAGCGGAACGGAAAAATACGGAATGAATTGATTTATTTGCGGCTTTATGATATAATAACCTCAAACTGCGGGTTTATGATATAATAAAAGGAGATCGATCAAATGGTCACTTTCGGTAACAAGCAGCTATGCTCGGGCTGTTTCGCGCCTATAAAAAAGGAACCGTGCAAAAAATGCGGCTTTTCAACCGAAAGCTACTCCGCCGACAAAATGGTTTTGCCCGCGGGAAGCATACTTATGGGAAATTTCATTGTGGGAAGACTTCTCGGCAAAGGCGGCTTCGGCATTACATATCAGGCCTACGACGTTAAATACGATCATATTATTGCAATAAAGGAATATTTTCCCGTTGAGATCGCGCTTAGGAACAACGAGGACCTGGGTCTTATGGTGAGGGACAGAAAATCCGCGGAGCTTTTTCGGAACGGAGTGGAGAAATTCTACAACGAAGCGGCTTTTATTTCGGATTTTTCGGACGATCCGAATATTGTCAGCGTGTACCAGCTTTTCTATGAAAACAATACCGCGTATTTTACCATGGAATATCTTTCGGGCATAACTCTTAAGGATTACGTTATTCGCTGCGGCTGCATTACGGCGGAGCAGGCGGCGTATATAGCGGACGGAGTTTGCTCCGCGCTTATCGGAATACATGAAAAAAACGTGCTTCACAGGGACGTGTCCCCCGACAACATTATGCTCTGCCGCGACGGCGGCGTCAAGCTGTTGGACTTCGGCGCGGCAAGGCAGGTATTTCCCGAGGGGTCGCAGCTTCTTTCGGTAATACTAAAGCCGGGCTTCGCTCCGCTGGAGCAGTATATGAGAAGCGGAAAGCAGGGGGAATGGACCGACGTTTATTCCTTGGCGGCGTCGCTTTACTACGCCTTGACCAAGCAAATTCCCGAGGACCCGCAGAACAGGTTCGAGGACGACTCGGAGCTGGAAAAAAATATGAACAAAATGCCGCCCGCATTATGGCAGGTAGTAAAAAAGGCGATGGAGGTCAAGTATACAGACAGATACCGGTCCTCCAAGGAGCTTAAGGACGCTCTTTCGGCGATGCAGCTAAAACGCAGGCCCGTCAAGATACCCGCCGTTCTTGCGCCTGCGGCAGAGGCGGACAGCCCGCTGAAACGGCTTATTTCAAAGCTGTTCGGAAGCTGATCGGAAAACAATAAGGAGAAGATATGATCGAGATAAACAACAAAAAGCTTTGCGAAAGCTGCTTTTCCGAGATGGGAAGCGGGGACGTCTGCCCCTCCTGCGGCTTCCGAAAAGCCGATCACGACCCCGACCCGCTGGTCTTGCCCATGGGGACGAGGCTTAACGAGAAGATAATCATAGGCAGGGTCATGGGCAAGGGCGGCTTCGGGATAACCTATCTCGGCTACGACCTTAGAATGGATAAGGTCATAGCGGTGAAGGAGTATTACCCCAACGGCATATCCTACCGCGCTCATGCGGGGACGGAGCTGTCGGTCGTCGATCCTAAGGCTGCGGAAGCCTTCGAGGAGGGAGCGCAGAAGTTCTATACCGAAGCGGAAATGGTTTCCCAGTTCAACGGCAACCCAAACATAATGGGCGTTTACGATTATTTCCGCGCAAATAATACCGTCTATCTTGTAATGGAATACCTAAGCGGGATAACTCTTAAAAATTACATTAAAAAACACGGAAGGCTCACGGACGGACAGGCGCTTTATGTTATGGACAAGATCGTCGCCGCCATGACCATAACCCACAGCGCGGGCGTTTTACACAGAGACATATCTCCCGACAACATTATGATATGCGCGGACGGAAAGGTAAAGCTGATAGATTTCGGGGCGGCGCGTCAGATACTGACCGAAAGCTCCTCAAATCTTACGGTGGTGATGAAGCCCGGCTATACGCCTATCGAGCAGTATACCAAAAAGGGGAAGCAGGGCGCGTGGACGGATATTTACTCTCTCGGCGTGTCCGTATACTACGCTCTGACCGAGGTGGTTCTCGACGACCCTTACGCCCGTATGGACAGCGACCCCGAATTTGACGAAAATAAGCATAATATCAACAGCTCGCTGTGGTCTATCCTAAAAAAATGCACCATGATAAGCGCCGCCGACCGCTACGGAAACGCGATCGACCTTAGAAAGGCGCTTAAGTCGGTTTCCGCGCCTCTTAAAGCGGAGGAGATAAGTCTGACTGAGGACGATTTAAAAAGCGCGGTGAAAAATGAGGAGGATCGGCCCACCGCTCCCGCCGACGACGATATACCCGCAACGGTCATGGGCAGCGAGCCCGACGGGGAAGAGATCGAAAGATTTGAAACCGAAAGCGCTCTTCCCGACATTGCGGAGCAGCTCGAAGAAAGCGAACGGGAGCAGGATCGGCAGGGAAAAGGGAAGCACGCCAAGGAAAAAGGCGAAGAAAAGAAAAAGCTTATGCCCTTTATCTGCGCCGCCGCGGGATTAGCCGCCGCTGCGGCGGTAGGTATTGTTGTTTTGCTCAATACGGATAACACGACGAAGCCCGTCAGCAATATTGAAGATACCACCGCTTCCGATACCTCGCCCGTAAGCACAGACGCGGAAAAAACAACGGAAAGCGCAGCGGAAACAAGCCCGATCTACGACAGCGACTATCCCGAGATGATAAACGGCAGGATATACCTTGAAATGGACGCGGAATATCAAGGCGCAGACGCGGGCAAGTCTATCAGCAAGAGAAATTTTCTCAGATTCGACGGCGACGTAAAGGTCACGCTGGGGCTTGAACACATTAGCGAAAACAGCGATTTCGACGTTATCCAGATAACCGATCTCAATCATGAATTGGTGGAGGTAATGGCGTTCAACAACGGCAGGTGGGGCGATCAAAACAAATGGTATTCCGTTTTCCCCGATATGGACACCTTTTCGTTCGTCGTCAGCCGCGAAAGCGTCGATAAAATGATCGCCGCCTTAAGATTGCCCGTTATCGGTATGATAGTAAAAACGGCGGTTTTGGAGGAGTACGACCCCTCGGAATACGAGCCCTCCGACGACGCGGTCACCGTTGATATCAACACCAGAGCCTATTTTAAAGGGAGCGGGCTTATCCCCAAGGAAACGCTGGAAGCCTTCGGAAGCGACGTTCGCGTTGCGCTCAGCATAGAGTACGAGAATATGGACCCCGACAACGAGAACAGCGATATCGTTATAGCGCCTATGAGCGAATACTACGGTCCCGTTGCCATTGAAGTTGAAAACAACAGCCAAATGCCTTGGATGGAAGGCGGCTACACGCTCGGCTGCCGCGCGGTCTCCCCCTATTTTGTGTTCACAATAACTCGGGAGGAGATAGAAAAGCTGACCGACGGCGGTTTAATGTTCAACAGCGGCAACGTGTATATCAAGACCGCCGCATTGGAACGCAGCAACAGCGCCGTCGTTATCGATCTCAGCGGATATTATCCGGGAGATTGGGATTTTCAGGAAAAGGGGATCGCAAAGGAGGAGCTGCTGAAGCTCGGCGGCGACGTGAAGGTCACCCTCGAGCTGGAAAACAGGTACCCTAATACGGAAAAATTCATGCTGATCAGAGACGGCGGCTGGATCGGCGGCCGCGTTTCCGTAAAGGCGATAAACAAGGGACCCGATTACGACGGGGAAGGCGACGTTGATACCCTGTGGTACAACTTCTACAACGAGGGGCAGGACGCCTTCACCTTTATCATCACGCGGGAAAATATCGAAAATTTACAGTACGGTCTTAATTTCGGCGTTACCCAAATGACGGTCAAGTCGGCTGTTCTCGAGCCCTACGACCCCTCGGAATACGAAGCGGGCAGCGGCGCAGCGGTGGTGGAGATAAACTCCGCGGCTCAGTGGAGCGACTCGCCCTTTATATCCAAGGAGACGCTTCAAGCCTTCGGCGGAGACGTAAGGGTGATTGCGGACATCGAATATGCCGAAGACTCAAGTCTTACCGAGCCCGCCGCCTTGATAGCCGTTATGTCCTATAACGACGGTTCGGGCGAGGAATATTGTCCCGCGATATCCGTCGAGAACAACTCGCCGTGGATGTACTACAGCCACATTACGGCTTATTATCTTGGGAGCATCGACTGTCCCGACAAATTTATATTCACCGTTCCGCAGGAAAGCATAGATAAGCTCAGCAAGGCGGGCTTATGCTTCCGCGGTCAGAACCTGTACATCAAAACCGTTTCGCTTGAAAAAGCGCAGTGAAAATCCACCTGAAAGGGGAGCGATCGTGATAATAAAGACAGTGGACCTTGAAAGAAAAATGCGCGAGGAGGACGAATTTGACGAAGATACCGTTCTTGAAAACAAAGCGCCCGACATACATATTTTGATCAACAAGTATATCGTGGAAAAAAACATTTTGCACAAGGACATAATCCACGCGCTGAACGTCGAACGCTCCTACGGCTATCAGATACTTAACGGAAAGCGCACGCCCACCCGAAACCAGCTTGTAAAAATAAGCCTTCTTTTAAAGCTGGATTACGATCAGACGCAGCGCCTTTTGAAAACCGCAAAAAAAGAGGTGCTCTATCCGAGAGATATGACCGACGCGAAAATAATCTACTCGATAGAGCACGACCTCGGCTTTGAGGCGGCTTGTAAATTTATATGGAACGAATAAAGAAAAGAGAGATGTAATAATTTACGGTTCGTTTTCCTTAACTCTTACATAATAATATCCCGCCGTTTCTCCCTCCGAGTACAAAACCCCGTTCCATATCTCGGGCAATATCTCGCAGGCGGCAGGGCTTTCCTCCAGCACCTCTCCGAAAACGTAAAAGCCGCCGTACTCACGCGCTTGTTCTCCGCCCGTTATTTCCGCAGCCTTTCCGCCGCCGCAGGCGGTAAGCTTTAGAGAGCCGCCGAATATGTCTACCCTCGCCGCCGACAGGCAGGTTTCAGCCCCGTCCGCCGTCAGCGTTCCGCTGCCCGCTATGTTGATCCAGTCTACCTCCGCCGCGCCCGCAGAGTATTCGTTCCCCTTTATCTCAAAATATCCGTTTCCCTCGACGTTGATGTTGGAGCCCTTGCCGTAAAAGCATACGGTATCGTATTTTTGCAGGGAATTGTCGGCGTAAAGGCGGGCGTTATCCTCTACCGAGATCGCTCTTGCGTTTTGTATCGCGGAGGCCTTAGCGTCCGCCGACATGTCGGGGAGATCGTTTATAAGCCTCGCCGTGCTGCTGCCGTCAAGAACAAGAGTATCGCACAGAAGCCTTTTCAGCTCCGCTCGGGAATCGTCGTGAAGCGCCATTTCATAAACGTTGACCGCCTCGTATTCAAGATAGGAGCTTCCGTAAAGCTCCAGCGAACGGACGTTAACGCCGACCTCGCCGAAAACGAGCGCCTTGTTTTCCCGAAGACTTGCGCCGTCGAATAAGTAAAGCGTCCTTGCCGATATTTTCGGCGCCTCCAAGCTTCCGTCACCGTAGAAATGTATGCTTGCCCTGCCCGTATCGAAAAGCGAGCAGGGCTTTTCGGATATTACCCTGTTTTCTCCTATAAGCTTTATATCCAGTTCATAGACAAAGTCTTTCTCCCTCGAAGCCGTTATAACAAATCCCTCGTCTCCCGCGTCGATCACCGCGTTGTCGAGGACAAGCATGCCTTGCTTAAAATAAACGCTCTCCGTTTCTCCGCCGTGCAGGATATCCTTTCCCGCCACCGTGATCTTAAAATCCTCGGGGTAGGCGTTTTCAAGATACGGGAAGGAGTCGTAGGTCGTTTCGTTCAGTGTTACGGGCTTTTCGCTCGGCTTTCCGAACGGCTCCTCGGCGAACCTGTCGGTTATCAGTACAAATTTTTTGTAGGTATCCGCGTAGTCAAGCCCGTATTCCGTTTCAATACCGCTTAATATTCCCGATATATCTATAACGTCCGATATTTCCATGGAGGACGGGTCCGCCGTTTCCTCCCAAAACAGCTCCGTCTGCTCTAAGCCGCGCTCGGTAAGGGCCGCTTTAAATTGGCTCGGAATAAAGTCGCCGTCCTCTATGCCATGGGCAGCAAAGCCTTTGTAGCCGACTATATCCGAATAATACGAGCGGGAGCCGTTTTCCTTGTCGTATACGAGATAAAGCTTCAGCGCCGAAGCCTCATAGGCAATATCTATCGTGTTTCCCGTCAGCCTTTGCCATTCGTTGGCTTCCTTGAAGAAAAAATATACGTCTATGGCTCTGTTGCCGTATAAGCTGATCATTTCGGGGAAATTATCCCCCGTGATATCCGTGACGATCAATTGACAGTAGCTGTAATTGTTCGTTATCCGATCGACAAGCTCCTCCGCGCTTCTGAACGCCGCCTCCAACGCCGTTTCGTTTCTGAAAACAGTGTTTTTGCGCTTTGCCAAGACCTTCAGCCCCTCGGTCGGATAAGCGGCGGAGATACGAACGCTTTCGTCTGCGGCGTCCACGCCGCAGCTTGCCGCCGAATCGGGGATATAAAGCTCTTCTATGGGATTTTTGGAAAAAGCCTCGTTGCCTATCTCTTCTATTCCCTCCGAAAGTGTCAAATTTTTTATATTACATTCCGAAAAGGCGCGGTATTCTATTTTCTTTACCGAAGCGGGGACGTTAAGCTCCTCTATGGAATTTTTTGAAAAAGCCACGATGCCTATCTCTTCTATTCCCTCCGAAAGTGTCAAATTTTTTATATTACATTCCGAAAAGGCGCGGTATTCTATTTTCTTTACCGAAGCGGGGACGTTAAGCTCTTCTATGGGATTTTTTGAAAAAGCCTCGCCGCCTATCTCTTCGATTCCCTCCGAAAGTGTCAAATTTTTTATATTGCATTCGGAAAAAGCCGCGGCTTCTATTTTTTTTACCGAAGCGGGAATATAAAGCTCCTCTATGGGATTTTTTGAAAAAGCCTCGCCGCCTATTTCCTCTATTCCCTCCGCAAGGGTAAGCTTTTTTATATTACATTCATAAAAAGCGCGGGAGCCTATTTTCTTTACCGAAGAGGGTATTATAAGCTCTTCGAAAGCGTTTGAGCTCATAAAGGCATTCTGCTCGACGGCTTTAAGGCTGCTCGGGAGAATTATATCGGACAAGCTCGAACCGAAAAAGGCGTATTCGCTTATGCATTCCACTCCCTCGGGCACCGCAAAGGTCCCGCTCCTGCCTCTCGGGAAGCTTATGAGCGTTTTGCCGTCGGCGGTATACATAACTCCCTCCGCCGTCTTGAACGTTCCCCCGTCCTTTACCTCTATCTCCGTAAGCCCCGTGCAAAAGCGCAGCGTTCCCCCCATTTTTTCAAGAGATGCGGGAAAACGTACCGCCCGCAGGGTCTCGCAGCCCTCTAAGCCGTTAAAAACAGTCATATTCGAGGGGAAGATAACCTCCTCCGCATCGCAGCCCTTAAGAAAATACGCGTCCACGGACGTAACGGGACAGCCCTCTATCTCATCGGGGATAACAACGATCCTTTCGCCGCCCGTATATCTTACTATGCAAACGGTACGCCGATCATAGTCGCCCGCTTTAAAAAAATACTCAAAATCCGCGGCTCCGCCGCCGTTTTCATCGTAAGCCGCAGCAAGCGTATTTTCGGAGAACTCCTCCGCTTCGCCGCTCCCGCAGCCTCCGAGCAATAAAACGATCGGCAGCAATAAGCAAAAAACCGCCTTTCTCACACGACTCAGCCCCCTTTTTACACTGATACCAATAGCCATTTCAACACAAAAAACAGAGTTGAAATGGTTAATAGTATAATTATATACTATAACATATACAAATGTCAACATAATAATTTACAGCGGAGAGAAAACCCGCTCTTGAAATTTCCCCTGTCTTATAGTATAATAATAAAAGGAACTCTTTCCACCAAAATCGATTTAAGGAGGCTACCTATGGAACATCACAACCCGCTGCTCCCGAAGGACGGAAACGGAAAAAAGTTTATCACTATCGGGGAAATTATGCTTCGTCTTACTCCGCCGAATTACGAAAAAATACGTATGACCTCTTCCTTTGAGGCAAGCTATGGCGGAAGCGAGGCAAATATCGCGCTGGCTTTGGCGAATCTCGGCGTTGACAGCACCTTTTTCAGCGTTGTTCCCAACAATAGCTTAGGTAAAAGCGCGGTGCGCTGGCTCCGCTCCAACGACGTGCACTGCACGCCCGTGATACTTACCTCTCCCGAGGAAACGCCTACCCACCGCTTGGGCACCTATTATCTTGAAACAGGCTACGGAATACGCCCCAGCAAGGTCACATACGACAGAAAGCACAGCGTTATGACCGAGTACGATTTTGACAAGGTGGATATAAACGCCCTGCTCGACGGCTACGATTGGCTGCATTTAAGCGGCATAACCCCCGCCTTGGGAATGAATTGCCGCAGACTTGTCACAAGCTGCCTTAAAATCGCTAAGGAAAAAAATCTTATCGTAAGCTTTGACGGAAATTTCCGCAGTCAGCTTTGGAGCTGGGAGGAGGCGCGGGACTACTGCACCGAGTGTCTGCCCTATGTGGACGTGCTTCTCGGCACCGAGCCTTATCATCTGTGGAAGGACGAGGAGGACTGCAGCAAGGGCGACTGGAAGGACGGCATACCGTTACAGCCCAGTTATGAGCAGCAGGACGAGGTTTTCCGCCGTTTTATTGAAAGGTACCCCAATCTCAAGTGCATAGCCCGTCACGTGCGCTACGCCCACAGCGGCAGCGAAAACAGTCTCAAAGCCTTTATGTGGTTTGACGGTCACACCTTTGAAAGCAGACTCTTCACCTTTAATATCCTCGACCGCGTAGGCGGCGGCGACGCCTTTGCCAGCGGCTTGATCTACGCTATGATGAACGGCTTCAAGTCAATGGATATGATAAATTTTGCGGTCGCCTCCAGCGTTATCAAGCACACTATCCACGGCGACGGAAATATTACCGACGACGTTCAGAGCATACGCAATTTAATGAATATGAATTATGATATAAAGAGATAAGGCTCAAATTATTATGACGTAAAAGGCGCTGTAAAAAACTATACCAAAGCTTCAAAATATTGTCAATTATTATATTGAAATTTAAGTTTCACCAAAATTTCTAAATCAGAGATACTGTTTTTTATGACTGCGCTTAAGATAATGCTTAACTTTTATAAAAGTAGCGATTTACTAATTCTTAAAACTGCATATTATGTAATGTTCTTTTATTCTCGAAAGCGAGAGCAGCGCGCCTCCCGCGGGGCTTAAGTGTAACAGAGAGCAAGCTTTGATGCCGCCGCGTCCTTGCGGCGGTTTGGGCTTGCTCCCTACGG
>JAMPHV010000004.1 GCA_023663265.1 Bacteroides sp. | reverse complement strand
CTGCTTTTTTGCTTAATCTTTGCATGGTTTTTATTTTATTATAGCACCTTGTATAAATTTTTTCAAGATAATAAAGTAAAAAACAAGGCGTATCGAACAACGTATATCAGATATCGGATATCTGATCATGAAATTTCCCGCCAAAAACTTGTAATTAAAATTTTTTTATGCTATAATAAATATAAATTCTTTAAACACAGGCATAAACAAGAAAACGGAGTTTATTAAATGGCAAACAATAATTACGGCGACAACAGCATTGTTTCATTAAAGGGTCCCGACCAGGTGCGGAAAAGACCTGCGGTCATTTTCGGCTCGGACGGAATAGAGGGCTGCGAGCACTCGGTTTTTGAAATTCTCTCGAACTCCATTGACGAAGCCCGCGAAGGGTACGGAAAAAAGATAATTATAACAAAATTTCTCGACCGTTCGATCGAGGTGGCGGATAACGGCAGAGGAATACCGATCGATTATAACAAAAACGAGGAAAAGTATAACTGGGAGTTAGCGTTTTGCACCTTATACGCGGGCGGAAAGTACGACAACAACAGCGGAGACAACTATTCCTTTGCCCTTGGCTTGAATGGCTTGGGTCTATGCGCCACACAGTTTTCCTCCGAATATATGGAGGTCGTCAGCGACAACGGTACATGGCAGTATTCCTTAAGCTTTGAAAAGGGCTTTAATGTTACCCTAAAGGAAAATGAAAAGGGCTTTATCAAGAAAAAGTCCTCGGGTGTTACGGGTACAAAAACCAAATGGAAGCCCGATCTTGACGTTTTTACTCAGATAGATATTTCCGATGAGTACTTTTTCGATGTTCTAAAAAGACAGGCTATCGTAAATGACGGCTTGGAGTTCGTTTTCAGAAAAGAAACGTCGGAGGGCGGCTTTGAGGAGCATATTTTTTGCTACGAAAACGGGATCGACGATTATCTTGACGAGCTTGTAGGGGAAAACGCGCTTACGCTCCCGCAGCACTGGCAGGCGCAGAAAACGGGACGCGACCGCGAGGATAAGCCCGAATACAAGGTAAAGCTAAAGGCTGCGTTCGTTTTTTCCAACAAGGTAAGGCTTATTGAGCACTATCACAATTCAAGCTGGCTGGAGCACGGAGGCAGCCCGGATAAGGCGGTAAGACAGGCTTTTGTCTATCAGATAGACGCTTATCTGAAAAACAACAACAAGTATCAGAAAAACGAAAGCAAGATCACGTTTAACGATGTTGAGGACAGCTTAGTGTTTGTCTCCTCCAACTTTTCCACCCAAACCAGCTATGAAAACCAAACCAAAAAGGCAATAAACAATAAATTTATACAGGAAGCCATGTCGGATTGGCTTAAGCATAATCTTGAGGTATATTTTATTGAAAATCCCGATGAAGCTATACGGATATGCGAGCAGGTGCTCGTCAACAAGAGGTCGAGAGAAAACGCAGATAAGATGCGCCAGAACCTTAAAAAGAAGCTGGAAGGGAACATTGACCTCAGCAATCGCGTGGAAAAATTCGTAGACTGCCGCAGCAAGGATATTTCAAGACGCGAGCTGTATATTGTAGAAGGCGACTCGGCTATGGGCTCGGTCAAGCTTGCGCGCGATTCGGAGTATCAGGCGATCATGCCCGTAAGAGGAAAAATTTTGAACTGTCTTAAGGCGGGCTATGATAAGATATTCAAAAGCGAGATCATTACAAATCTGCTGAAGGTTCTTGGCTGCGGCGTAGAGGTGCAGAGCAAGGCGAATAAGGAGCTGTCCAACTTTTCCCTTGAAAATTTACGTTGGAACAAGGTCGTTATTTGTACAGATGCGGATTATGACGGCTATCAGATCAGAACGCTGATCTTGACCATGCTGTATAGACTGACGCCCACTTTGATACAGGAGGGGTATGTTTATATTGCGGAATCGCCGCTGTATGAGATAGAGTGTAAGGACGAGACCTTTTTCGCTTATACTGAGGCGGAAAAAAACCGTATCGTAAGCGGATTTGACGGAAAAAAGTACACGATACAGCGGTCAAAGGGTCTTGGCGAAAACGAGCCGGAAATGATGTCCCTGACTACCATGAACCCCGATACAAGAAGGCTGATAAAGGTCATGCCCTCGGATATAGAGGCAACGCAGGAAATGTTCGATATGCTTCTCGGGGATAATCTTTCGGCGAGAAAGGACTTCATTTCCAAGTATGGCAGCCGCTATCTTGATATAATAGACGTAAGCTGATTAAAAATTCATATGTTCATTATTTTGACACAGATGAACGATTTAGTTGAAAACGGAGTAATACTTTGAAAAAGAACAGCAAAAAACAAAACACGGGAAATAAAAATCCGCATCCCAACGCTTATATTGAGGGAGCGGGTATCGTTGCGGAAAAGCCTATCACCGATACGCTTGAGGAAAACTATATGCCTTATGCCATGAGCGTTATAGTTTCCCGTGCTCTGCCCGAGATCGACGGGTTTAAGCCCTCTCACAGAAAGCTGCTTTATACCATGTATAAAATGGGGCTTTTAAACGGCGCAAGAACAAAATCGGCTAATATCGTCGGACAGACCATGAAGCTAAACCCTCACGGAGATATGGCGATATACGAAACAATGGTGCGCCTAACAAGAGGCAACGAAACTCTATTGCATCCTTACGTGGACAGCAAGGGAAATTTCGGAAAGGCGTATTCGAGAGATATGTCCTTTGCCGCCAGCCGTTATACGGAAGCAAAGCTCGATAAGATATGCAATGAGATTTTTTCGGATATAGACAAGGACACGGTGGATTTTGTACCCAACTATGACAATTCCATGACCGAGCCTACGCTTCTTCCCGCAAAATTTCCGTCCATACTGGTAAACAACAACATAGGAATTGCCGTTTCAATGTCAAGCAATATCTGCTCCTTTAATTTAACGGAGGTGTGCGAGACGGCTATCTCCCTCATGAGAGACCCCGACCATGATATCATTTCTACGTTAAAGGCTCCCGATTTTCCCGGCGGCGGTTTTATAATGTACAATGAGGAGGAGCTGAAAAAAATTTACGAAACGGGAAGAGGTTCGGTAAAGGTAAGGGCAAAATACAGCTTTGACGCCGATTCCAACGTTATAGAGGTGACGGAAATACCTCCTACCACCACCGTCGAGGCTATAATCGACAGAATAGTCGAGCTTGTAAAAACGGGAAAAATAAAGGAAATATCCGATCTGAGAGATGAGACCGACCTGTCGGGCTTAAAGCTGGCTCTCGATCTAAAAAGGCGTATCGATCCCGACGCGCTTATGCAGAAGCTGTTCAGACTTACGCCATTGCAGGATTCCTTTGCCTGTAATTTCAACATACTTATAGGCGGGTCCCCCCGCGTAATGGGCGTGGGCGAAATTTTAAAGGAATGGACGGAGTTCAGATCGGACTGTATCAGGCGCAGAGTGAGGTTCGACTTAAACAAGAAAAGAGAAAAGCTTCACCTTTTGCTCGGTCTTCAAAAAATACTTTTGGATATAGACAAGGCAATAAAAATAATAAGAGAGACAGCTGAGGAAGCGGAGGTAGTGCCCAACCTTATGATAGGCTTCGGCATAGACGAAATACAGGCGGAGTATGTAGCCGAGATCAAGCTTCGTCATATAAACAAGGAGTATATTTTAAAGCGGCTTGAGGAGATAAACGACTTAAGATCGGATATTGCCGACATGGAGGAAATTCTCGAAAGCCCGCGCCGTGTTAAGAATATAATTATTTCCGATTTAAAAGACATAATCACAAAATACGGTCAGCCGAGAAAAACGCTTTTGTCCTTCGATACGGAGGAGGAAGCGGTCGTTGAGGAAGAGGAACCCGATTACAACGTTAACATATTTGTTACAATGGAGGGTTATTTTAAAAAGATCACTCCTCAGTCTCTCAGAATGAGCGGAGAACAAAAGCTCAAGGAAAACGACGAGATCGTTCTTGAGCGGGAGGTTTCCAATAAAAGCGATCTGATGTTCTTTACCAATACGGGAGTGGTATACAAAGCCAAGGTCAGCGCCTTTGAGCAGACTAAGGCGAGCGTTATGGGCGATTATATACCCGCGAAGCTTGAATTTGAAGCGGGGGAAAGCGTTGTATTTTCCGCTGTGACTCTTGATTACAGCGAAACGCTTATGCTGTTTTTCAAAAACGGAAAGTGTGCTAAAATACCCTTGTCCTCCTTTGAGACAAAGACCAACCGTAAAAAGCTCGCAAACGCTTTTAATACAAGCTCCGAGCTTGTGGCGGCGTTTGTTGTCAAGGAAAGCGCCGATTTCCTGCTGCAATCCACCGCGGGAAATCTTCTTATTTTTTCCTCCGATCTGCTTATGTCAAAGGCGTCGCGCGATACGCAGGGCGTTCAGGTCATGAGGCTTACAAAAGCTGAGCTTGAGCTGGTCAAGATTTATAACGAGGGCGCTTTGGAAAATGCGGAGGAATTTATTGTAAAGAATATTCCCGCGGCAGGTAAAGCAGCGGGCTTTAATGCGGGACAGTTGAAGCTTGAATGATATTGTATAAAAATGAAAAATGAAAAAGTCAAAAAAACTATTGACAAATTATAAAAATAATGTTAATATATAAATGTTGTTGGAGTACGGCTCCGTAACGACATAAAAGAATAGCTAAAAGGCTGTGATAAGGAGCGAAAAGGCGGTGAAGCCCGCAGAGAGCTGTCGGACGGTGTAAGACAGCGGCAGAACGTCTTTTTAAATCACCTTTGAGCCTTCCGCCGATGAGCGATGTGTCGGTTTGTTATTTGCTTATACTAATAACTGATAACCATTTCAACACAAGAAAAAAAGCTAAAATGGTTATTACATCCAAAACTGTGCAGACAGCGGGGTCTGACCGCGCTCGGTAGAACGGAACGTGTCCTCACGTTACAGGGGAGCGTATTGTTTGATACGCGCGAGCGGGTATTGCCGTGAGGCAGTGCCAATTAAGAGTGGTACCGTGGAAGTAATAGCTTTCATCTCTTTCGGAGATGGAGGTTATTTTTGTATCTGTTGAATCTTCATCTCCCCAAAAAATAAAAAAGTTGAAAAAGGAAAAGGAGACATGAAGAAGATCGATATTTTTGACTCTACGCTCCGCGACGGAGCTCAGGGCGAAGGCATAAGCTTTTCGGCGGACGATAAGCTGAAAATCCTTCAAAAGCTGGATGATTTTGGAGTTGCGTTTGCGGAAGCGGGAAATCCCGGCTCCAACCCCAAGGATTTGGATTTTTTCAAACGCGCAAAGGAGCTTAAGCTCAAAAGCACCAAGCCTGTTGCCTTTGGCTCCACAAGGAGAAAAAACGTTAGGGCTGCGGAGGACGAAAACGTTAACGCACTGTTATCCGCCGATACCGAGTATGTGACGATTTTCGGAAAAAGCTGGAGGCTGCACACCAAGGCGATCTTAAACGTTACCCCCGAGGAAAATCTTGAAATGATAAGCGATACCTTGCTTTATCTTAGGGAAAAGGGAAAAAAGGTTATTTTTGACGCCGAGCATTTTTTCGACGGCTATAAGGATGATCCCGAATTTGCCCTGTCCGTTATTAAAACCGCGGAAAAAGCGGGAGCGGAGCTTATTGTGCTATGCGATACCAACGGAGGCTGTTTTCCCGAGGAAGCGGGAATGATAACCGAAAAGGCGGTCAAGTCTGTGGGAATACCGATAGGGATACACTGTCACAACGACATCGGCTGCGCGGTGGCTTGCAGCATGGCGGCGGTTAAGGCGGGAGCGGTTCACGTTCAAGGTACCTTTATCGGTATCGGAGAGCGGTGCGGCAACACCAACCTTTCTGCCCTTATTCCCAATTTACAGCTTAAAGCGGGATACGAATGTGTTCCCGAAAGCAGTATGGAGGAGCTGACCGAGACCGCATGCTACATAGCGGAGATCGCCAACATTAAGCTGGCGGGCAGTATGCCTTATGTCGGAGGAAACGCCTTCGGGCACAAGGGCGGAATGCACGCGGACGGCGTAGCCAAGAGAACGGAAAGCTTTGAGCATATCCCTCCCGAAAGCGTAGGGAACGTGAGGAGCTTTCTGCTGTCGGAGGTAAGCGGAAGAAGCACGGTTCTGTCAAAGCTGAAAAGCTTCGACAGTAAGCTGGATAAATCCAGTCCCGAAACTGCGCGGATATTGAACAGGCTTAAGGCTCTCGAAAATTCGGGCTATCAATTCGAGGCTGCGGGAGCAAGCTTTGAGCTGCTGGTGTTAAAGGAGCTGGGTCGGTTTCAGCCTTTTTTTCACATTGAGCATTTTCATGTTATTTCAACTCAGAGCTATGACACCGAGGAAATAAACAAAGCCAACGCTATGGTCAAGGTCAAGGTCGGAAGCAGATTTGAAATAACCGCCGATGAGGGAGACGGTCCTGTCAACGCAATAGACAAGGCTTTGAGAAAAGCGCTCGAGGTGTTTTACCCTCAGCTTAAAAAAACGCATCTTGTGGACTATAAGGTGAGAGTTATAGCGGCGGGCGACAGTACGGCTGCCAGCACAAGGGTCCTTATCGAAAGCACCGACGGGGAAAGAGTATGGACGACGGTAGGCGCTTCAAAGGATATAATCGACGCAAGTCTTAAGGCGCTTCTCGATTCCATTGAATATTTCCTTTATACAAAGTCGGAGGAAGCAAGAAGCGCTGTGGGAAAAAGCAAAAAAATAAAATAAAAACAATAGAAAGGATATTTAACTATGGGCATGACAATGAGCCAGAAAATTCTGGCAAAGCACGCGGGAATGTCCGAGGTGCGCGAAGGGCAGTTAATAAGAGCTAAGCTCGATATGGTATTGGCAAACGATATTACCGGTCCTGTGGCTGTCAACGAGTTTAACAAGGCAGGTTTTGACGGAGTATTTGACAAGCGCAGGATAAGTCTTGTAATGGATCATTTCGCTCCGAACAAGGACATCAAGGCGGCGACGCAATGCAAGCAGTGCCGTGAATTTGCGGGGAAATACGATATAGTTAATTTCTATGACGCGGGTGAAATGGGGATAGAACACGCTCTGCTTCCCGAAAAGGGACTTATCGCTCCCGGCGAGCTTTGTATAGGCGCGGACAGTCATACGTGCACTTACGGTGCATTGGGAGCATTTTCTACCGGCGTCGGTTCAACGGATATGGCGGCGGGCATGGCGACGGGAGAGGCGTGGTTCAAGGTCCCTGCGGCGATACGCTTTAATCTGCACGGAAAGCTTCAAAGGTATGTCAGCGGAAAGGACGTTATTCTGCACATTATCGGGATGATAGGCGTTGACGGCGCTTTGTACAAAAGCATGGAGTTTGGCGGAGAAGGAATGTCCGAGCTGTCGGTGGACGACCGTCTTTGTATGGCGAATATGGCAATCGAAGCGGGAGCAAAAAACGGCATTTTTGAGGTAGACGAGCAGACCGTTTCGTATGTAAAGGAGCGCACGGACAGAGAATTTGAATACTTTGCCGCCGACGAGGACGCCGAATATGCCGAGGTTTACGATATCAACCTTGATGAGATCAAGCAGACGGTGGCTTTTCCTCACCTTCCCGAGAATACCAGAACGGAGGAGAAATTCGGCGACGTAAAAATCGATCAGGCTGTCATCGGCTCCTGCACCAACGGCAGAATAAGCGATATGAGAGCCGCCGCCGAGGTTTTAAAGGGCGGACATGTGGCTAAGGGAGTTCGCTGCATAGTTATTCCCGCTACGCAAAAGATATACCTGCAATGCATACAGGAGGGTCTGGCGGAAATATTTGTAAACGCGGGCTGCGTATTTTCCACTCCTACCTGCGGACCCTGTCTCGGAGGTCATATGGGCATTTTGGCGGCAGGAGAAAGAGCGATCTCGACCACCAACCGCAACTTTGTAGGCAGAATGGGACACCCCGAAAGCGAAGTCTATCTCGCAAGCCCCGTGGTAGCCGCCGCAAGCGCGTTAGCGGGAAAAATCGTCGGATACAAGGGCTGACACATAAGAGTATAATACTCTTTCCAAATACAAAGATAGACAAATGAATGTGGAGTATTTGGAAAGAGTGTTTCGGGTGTAATTCCAAATAGAATTATGAACCCTATAAAATTTTGTCCATAATTCTATTTGGAATTAGTATAAGATAGAGGAAAGGAATCGACATATTATGCTTATTCACATTTCTTTAGTGAAATTTAAGTCGGAAATGACGCAGAGCGATAAAAGAATTTCCGCGGTCAAATTAAAGGAAGGACTTGAACATCTGTCGGGTAAAATTGACGGACTTTTGGATATAAAGGTGGAAAATCTGCTTCTGAACGGTTCTACCGCAGATATGCTGATAGTTTGCAAATTTACCGACAAATCGGCTCTTGAAAGGTATAATAACAGTCCCTTGCTTTTTAACGTGCAGCACGTTCTTGAAAAAATAGAAAGACTGGATACGGCGGATTATATAGCCACCGAGTAATACAGAAAGGATGACCGAAGATATGAATAAATTAACCGCGCATGGCAGCGTTCACAAGTACGGAGATAATGTCGATACCGACGTTATTATTCCCGCAAGATACTTGAACACGGCAGATCATAAGGAGCTGGCGTCTCATTGCATGGAGGATATAGACAAGGATTTTGTACACAAGGTAAAGCAGGGGGATATTATGGTAGGCGAAGCTAATTTCGGCTGTGGAAGCTCCCGCGAGCATGCCCCGATCGCAATAAAGGAAAGCGGCATTTCCTGTGTTATCGCCTGTACCTTTGCAAGAATCTTCTATCGCAATGCAATAAACATAGGGCTTCCCATTTTGGAATGTCCCGAAGCAGCAAGGGAGATAAAAGCGGGCGACGAGGTGGATATCGATTTTGACAGCGGAAAAATTACCGATGTCACCAGCGGAAAAACCTATACCGCCGAGCCTTTTCCCGAATTTATAAAGGATATTATCGATAAGGGCGGACTGCTCAATTCACTGAAAAAGTAATGCTTTGGCAAGGAAAGGACAGAAACTGAAATGACAAAAAATATAGCGGTAATAAAGGGCGACGGGATCGGTCCCGAGATAGTAAACGAAGCGATCAAGGTTTTGGATAAAGTCGCCGAAAAATACGGACATCGGTTTAACTACACACAGGTTCTTATGGGCGGCATTGCCATTGACGAAACGGGCAAGCCGCTTCCTCGGGAAACAATTGACAAGTGCCTTGCCAGCGACAGCGTGCTGCTTGGCGCGGTAGGCGGTCCGAAATGGGATAAGGGAGAGGGTAAAATGCGTCCCGAGGCAGGACTTCTCGGAATAAGAGGAGCTCTTAAGCTGTTCGCCAATATCAGACCCGCAAAGCTGCTGAAGCCGCTTGCTTCCGCCTGCCCTCTGAAAACGGATATAACCGACAACGGGCTTGATCTGGTGATAGTCCGCGAGCTTATCGGCGGCGCATACTTCGGAGAAAGAAAGACCTTCGTTGATGAAAACGGGCATAAAACCGCTACCGACTCAATGACATACAGCGATTACGAGGTGGAAAGGATATGCCGAGTTGCCTTTGATATGGCGAAAAAACGCCGCGGAAAGGTGACAAGCGTTGACAAGGCGAACGTGCTCGACAGCTCAAGACTGTGGAGAGAAATTTCTCATAAGGTCGCAGCCGAATATCCCGAGGTGGAATTTTCCGATATGCTTGTGGATAATACCGCCATGCAGCTTGTGCGCAATCCCGCACAGTTTGACGTTATCGTTACGGAAAACCTTTTCGGCGATATTCTTTCGGACGAAGCCAGTATGATAACGGGTTCTCTCGGTATGATACCCTCCGCAAGCCTCGGCGAGGGCACCTTGGGATTGTACGAGCCCATTCACGGCTCCGCCCCCGATATTGCGGGGCAGAACAAGGCCAATCCGATAGCTACTGTTTTATCCGCCGCCATGATGTTGAGGTACAGCTTTGATATGAGCGAGGAGGCGGACGCTATTGAAAAAGCGGTGGACAAGGCGCTTGAAGAGGGCTTGCGTACCGGCGATATCATGAGCGAGGGAAATAAGCTCGTAAGCTGCTCCGAAATGGGAGACAGAATAGCGGAGCTGATTTAGAGGATCAAATAAATAATAACCCGTCAAAACCTTTTTTATCGGTTTTGACGGGTTATTTTAACGGTATTATTTTTTTGCGTTAACGCTGTCAACTACTTTTTTAAATTCCAACGCCTTGTCGATGCTTCCGTCAACCTTAAGCTTTCCTGTCATAAAGGCTTTTACGGGATCGAGCTTTCCTGCGGCGATAGAAATAAAGTTGTCGGCGGAGGCAATAAGACGCACGTCTCTGTCCTTGTAATCGTAAGGCTCTACGTTTACCTTTCCGTCCTTGACCTCAATGTAAAACACGCCCTCTCCTTCTCCCGTTATCGCTACCTCAACGGCGAGATGGTCCTTGTAATCCTTAAGCTCAGCGTTATTGCACATTGCCTTGACTTTTTCCACAATTTCCGAATAATTCATTTTAAAGGCTCCTTTCAAAAAATTTTAACACTATTGATATTGTATACCAATAGCAGATAAAAGTCAATAAGAGTCATAAAATATTGTGCGCAGTCAATGAAGAATTATTTGAATAATTTTTATATTTTTTGCAAGTTTTACAAAAAAATCCTGCACAAATTAAAACTTTAGTTAAATTCACCTATTGACAAAGCATCTCGTATGATGTAAAATTAAGCTGTAAGACAAAACAAAGGCGTTTTGGCGGTTTTTTAACTGTACCGAAATGCCTTTTTGTTTTAGGACAAAGTGAATTTATTAAAATGAATATATTCATTTTATCCGATATAATATTTAGGAGGAAAAGGGTAATGAATGAAATTTATGATGTAAAGGCGAATTTTGGCTGCGACGCCTTTAACGCGGAAACCATGAGAGAAAGGCTTCCCAAGGGAACCTTTAAGGCGCTTATGGAAACGATCGAAAACGGTACGGAGCTGGACAGCTCGGTCGCCGCGGTTGTGGCTCATGCTATGAAGGACTGGGCTATCGAAAAGGGCGCGACTCATTATACCCACTGGTTTCAGCCGATGACGGGAATTACCGCCGAAAAGCACGACAGCTTTATAAACCCTCAGGGCGACGGTACCGTAATAATGGAATTTTCGGGCAAGGAGCTGATAAAGGGCGAACCCGACGCTTCTTCTTTCCCTTCGGGTGGTTTGAGAGCCACGTTCGAGGCAAGAGGCTATACCGCATGGGACCCTACGTCCTTTGCTTTCGTTAAGGATAATACTTTATATATACCCACCGCTTTCTGCTCCTATTCGGGAGAGGCGCTGGACAAAAAAACTCCGCTGCTTCGCTCAATGGACGCGGTTTCCGCACAGGCTCTGCGTATTCTGAGACTTTTCGGAAACACTACCACAAAGCGCGTTGTCGCGACCGTAGGCGCGGAGCAGGAATACTTCCTTGTTGACGAGGCTCTGTACAATAAGAGAAAGGACCTGTTTTTTACGGGACGCACCTTGTTCGGCGCCGCGCCTCCTAAGGGGCAGGAGCTTGAGGATCATTATTTCGGTACCATTAAGCAGAGAGTAAGCGATTATATGAAGGACCTTGACAAAACTCTTTGGAATATAGGCGTACCCTCAAAGACAAAGCATAACGAGGTGGCTCCCGCACAGCACGAGTGCGCCCCCGTATTTGAAAACGCCAACCTTGCGGCGGATCACAATCAGCTTACGATGGAGCTTATGCAAAAGGTTGCTAAAAGGCACGGTCTTGCCTGCCTTCTGCACGAGAAGCCCTTTGCGGGAGTTAACGGCTCGGGAAAGCACGACAACTGGGCGTTGTCCACCAACGACGGACAGAATCTTCTGAATCCCGGCGATTCTCCTCTTGAAAACGCGCAGTTCCTTACATTCCTTGCGGCAGTGGTCAAGGCGGTCGATGAGCACGCGGACTTGCTTAGGCTTTCCGTCGCCAGCGCGGGCAACGATCACAGATTGGGCGCCAACGAAGCGCCTCCCGCTATCATTTCCGTCTTCCTCGGCGAGGAGCTGACGGACGTTATAGAAGCACTGGTAAGCGGAAGCCACGCGAAAAATCTTCACAGACAGTTCGATATCGGTGTTTCCACGCTTCCCACCTTCCCCAAGGACACAACGGACAGAAACAGAACGTCGCCCTTTGCCTTCACCGGAAACAAGTTTGAGTTCAGAAGCGTCGGTTCAACTCTTAATATTGCGGGTCCCAATATCGTGCTCAATACGATAGTTGCGGATGCTTTAGGCGAATTTGCGGACATTTTGGAAAAGGCTCCCGATTTTAAATCGGCGTTGAACGAGCTGCTTAAAAATACCTTTACAAAGCATAAGAGGATCATTTTTAACGGAAACGGATACGACTCGAGCTGGATAGAGGAAGCGGAGAGAAGAGGGCTTCCCAATTATGCTTCCACCGTTGACGCGGTGCCGCATTTTGAGGACGAAAAGAACATCAAACTTTTCGTTAAGCACAGGGTATTCAGCGAAATAGAGATACATTCCAGAACCGAAACTCTGTTGGAAAATTACGAAAAGGTCTTGAATATTGAAGCGCAGACCACCGTTGATATGGCTAAGCGTCAGATACTTCCCGCCGTATTGAAATTTGAAAAGGACATCTGCGACGCTGTGACCTCCAAAAAGGCGGCAGGCTTTTCGGCGGGAGCGGAGCAGGAGCTGGCGGAAAAGGTGATCGCGCTGACCGATACCTTGAGCGCCAGGATCAAGGCTTTGGAAGCGGATATCGTTAAGGCTCACTCTGTTGAGGGAGTTACAGATAAGGCAAGATTTTATCACGATATCGTTTTCGCCTCTATGCAGTCCCTGCGCGCGGCGGCAGACGAGCTTGAGACCATTGTTGCGGCTGATTACTGGCCTATTCCCACTTATTCGGAGCTGCTGTTCAGCGTAAACTGACGGCGGGCTTAAAAAGCTGATTTTATATTATGCCTTAGAGCAGTAATGCTTTAAGAGAACATATTTTCAAGAATGAAAATACGTTCGTATACACGCACCCTTTTCCCTTTGGCTATGGCTGAGATATGCCATAGCCGCTTTTTTATAATGAGCAATAGGGCGAGGGCTTGACAAAGACTGTGTGAAAGTGTAAAATATAAAGGTAAAAAGCAAAGGATAAGGAGGGTGACTTTATATGCGCAGCATGACAGGCTTCGGCAGGGCAAGAAGCATTATAGGCGGAAAAGAGTACCTTGTTGAAATACGCTCGGTAAACAGCAGATATTGTGAGCTTTCCGCAAGGCTTCCGAGAAGCTATACATATCTTGAAGAAAAGCTTAAGGCTCTTGTTAAGGATACGATCAGCAGAGGAAAGGCGGAGGTATATCTTTCGGTCACCGATGCGGAAAACCGTTCAACAGCCGTTACGGTCAACGTTTCGGTTGTAAAGAACTATATCGAGGAAATGCGGAGATGCGGCGGCGAGCTCGGTTTGAACGATAATTTGGCGCTTACCGATATTTTCCGTATGACAGACGCTTTTACGGTCGTTCGCACCGAGGCGGACGAGGACGAGATATGGGCTGCTGTGAGCTCCGTAGCGGAGGAGGCGCTGCGTCGCTTTGCGGAAATGCGGGAGAATGAGGGTGAAAAGCTGAAAGCGGACGTGCTGGACAAGCTTTCCAATATCGAAAAAATGACTGAGGAGATCGAAAAGCTTTCGCCCAAAACCACAGAAGCGTACCGTAAAAAGCTGTTTGAAAAGCTCACCGAGATTTTGAACGATAAGCAGATAGACGAGCAGCGTATTTTGACAGAAGCGGCGATATTTGCCGAAAAAACCGCTGTCGATGAGGAAACGGTCAGACTTCGTTCCCATTTCAAGCAGTTCCGCGAAATGTGCGAAAGCGCGGAGCCTATCGGAAGAAAGCTTGATTTTATGGTCCAAGAGCTGAACAGAGAATCCAACACTATCGGTTCAAAGGCTCAGGACGTTTCCGTTACCAAGCTCGTTATCGAGATGAAAAGCGAGATAGAAAAAATAAGGGAACAAATTCAGAATATTGAGTAAGAGTATTTATTATAATAAAAGAGAAAAGGAATGATGATATGAACATTGAAAAAACTCTTGAGACACTATGCGCGCTCCCCGCGGTGAGCGGCGGTGAAAAAGCGGCTCACGAAACGGTCATAAGGCTGCTTTCGGAATACACGGACGACGTAAAAGCCGACGATTTCGGAAACGTTATCGGCTGTACAGGCAATGAAGACAAGCCCACCTTGCTGTTGGACGCCCATATTGACCGTATAGGCATGATAGTTACCTATATCGACGACGGCGGCTTTGTGAAGGTAGGAGAAATCGGCGTAGATATGCGCACGCTGTTGGCTCAAAACGTTACGATCTACGGAAAAGAAAAAGTAAAGGGGGTTATTTCGACCCTTCCTCCTCATGTGGCGGAGGACAAGAGCAAGGCGCCCAAGCTTGAGGATATCGCAATAGACGTGGGAATGTCCAAGGAACAGGCGGAAAAGGTGATATCCTTGGGCGATTTGGTGGTGCTTGAAGGCTTTTTTTCAAGGCTTGCGGGCAGCAGAGTATGCACTCCCGCTTCCGACGACAGGGCGGGGGTTGTTTCGGTCCTGTACGCATTGGACCTGCTTAAAGGAGAGAAAAATTTGCCGTTTAGGCTTGCCGTTGAATTTTCCTCACAGGAGGAGGTAGGGTGCAGAGGCGCGGCAATTTCAGCCTTTAACGTAAACCCCGATTATGCCATTGCCTTTGACGTAAGCTTCGGCGCAAGCAAGGGAGTTGAACCCGAGCATTGCGGCAAGCTGGGCAAGGGACCTATGATAGGTATTTCACCCGCTCTTGACAGGAGAATCTCGGATAGGCTCATACAGCTTGCAAAAGAAAAGGAAATACCGTACCAGACTGAGGTTATGAACGGAAGAACAGGCACAAACGCGGATAATATAGCGATCACAAGAGGAGGGGTGCGTACAGGTCTTATTTCCATTCCTCAAAGATATATGCACACTCCCTGCGAAGTGCTGGATTTAGACGATATTAAGCATACGGGGCAGCTTTTGGCTGAGTTTGTGTTGCACGGATCGGAGGGAAAGTAAAATGGAAAATTTGAAGCGGCTTGTAAAGGAGCTTTCCGCCATAAACGGCGCAAGCGGAGACGAGAGCAGGATAAGGGAAAAGCTGATCTCCCTTTTGCCCGAGAACACGAATTATCGCGTTGATAATTTGGGAAATCTTATAGTTGAAAAAAAGGGAAGCAGGACCCCTGCGAAAAAGCTTATGGTCGCGGCGCATATGGACGAGGTAGGCTTTATCGTGACCCATATCTGCGAGGACGGAAGCCTTTGCTTTGCACCTGTGGGCGGCGTTTTGCCCTGCGTGGTATTCGGAAGACAGCTTGTGATCGGAAACAATATATACGGCGCTGTAGCGGGAAAGCCGATGCATCTTCTTAAGGATGAGGAAGCAAGCGCGCAGCCTAAAATTTCCGACTTAAGGATAGATATAGGCGCGGAAAGCAGAGAGGAAGCGGAGAAGCTTGTCTCTCTCGGGGATTTTGCTTATTTTACAGGAGAGCAGTCGGATCTCGGAGACGGCTTTATGTCGGGAAAGGCGCTGGACGATAGGATCGGTTGTGCAATAATGCTGCAAATGATAAACAGCGAGATGTGCTTCGATGTTACGTTTGTGTTTACGGTACAGGAGGAAATAGGTACAAGAGGAGCCGCCGCAGCGGCATATTCGGTCGATCCCGATATAGCGATAGTGCTTGAAACGACCACCGCCTGCGATATAAGCGGGGCAGAGGGAGCAAAAAAGGTCTGTATTTTAGGTAACGGTGCGGTTATTTCCTTTATGGACAGGGGCACCGTTTACGACAGGGAATTATATAAGCTCGGCTTTGACGCCGCTAAGGAAATAGGCGTCAAGTGTCAGACAAAAACGGTTGTCGCGGGCGGAAACGACAGCGGAGCGATACACAAGGCGGCGGGCGGAGTACGCACCATGGCCGTTTCGGTGCCTTGCAGGTATCTTCATTCTCCAAACTGCGTTATAAAAGAGTCCGATATGTACGATACCGCCAAGCTAGCGGCGGCGTTGATAAAAAAGCTCGGAGAGTTGAGCTGAATACCGTAAAAACGGGTCACTCTGTTTATTTCCGAAAAAATGGAGGAAAATGTTACCGTGATAACTCAAATCGATATAAAAACGGCACAAAGACTGCTTTCGGACGCCAACGATATTTTTTCCGTTAAAATAGCCGCTAATTTAAAGGCGTACAAAGATTACGACTTTTTTTCCGTTTACGGCGGAAAGGGCGTATTGATCGGACGGTATTATAATGATCTTGTAATAAGAACAAAGGGAGTCATTTCCGAGGACACAATGGAGGAGCTGTCTTTGTTTTTAAAGGTCTGCGGCTTTTCCTCGGCGCTTTGCGGAGCGGAAACGGGAAAAAGACTGGAGGCGTTAGGGTGGAGCGATACCGAGGAGGGTCTTATATATAAATTTTCCTCTCATCTTATACCCGAAAACGCCGAGCTGCCCGAAATGGAGGAAATAGAAAAAAACCCTCAGCTTGATGCCGTTTTCCCGATCATAAGAGACGGCTTTCCCGATATAAAGTACGACGACTGGTATACCGATATAAATCATAAAATAAGGCACGGCGTATCAAACGTATATGTTTACGAGGGAGCATCGGCAACGGCTATAGCGGATATAAACGGCACGGTTTTTATTTCCCTTGTGGCAGCAAAAAGCGAAGCAAGGGGGAAGGGCGGCGCGAAAAAGCTTCTTGGACGTCTGGGTCTTTATTTTGAGAGCTTGGACAGAGAAACGGTCGTTCTCTGCAGGGAGGAGCTTAGCCCTTTTTACCGCAAGGTGGGCTTTTACGAGTGCGGAAAGGCGGTTACGGTTTTTAATGCCGAAAAGCAAAAGCATTGACCGAAAAAAATCAAGACAATTTTCATTTTAATTGAATACTTGACTAAGCAGGGAAAAACAATGACGGAATTTAATTTTGACGAAAAACTGTTTGTTGCGGCAAATAAGGCGGAGGATAAGGCAGAGGGCGCGTTCGCGCGGATAGATGAAATATGCCGCCGAAACAGCGAAAAGGTGCTTAAAGCGTTTATAGACAACGGCGTCGCCGATATGCACCTTAAAGGCACAACGGGCTACGGCTACGGTGACGACGGCAGAGATAAGGCCGACGCGGTTTTCGCGCAGGTTTTCGGAGCGGAGGACGCGCTTGTGCGGCACAGCTTTGTAAACGGAACACATGCCATTTCCACCGCTCTTTTCGGAGTTCTGAGACCCGGAGATCTGCTTTTAGCGGTAACGGGACGACCCTACGATACATTGGAGGAGGTAATTTTCGGAGAGAGAGGAGGCTCTCTTAAGGAATACGGCATAAGGTACGGGCAGATAGACCTGCTTCCCGACGGAAATCCGAATATAAGGGCTATTATGGAACAAGCCCGAAACGCTAAGGCAGTTTACATACAGCGTTCGAGAGGGTATTCTCTTCGTCCCTCGCTTACGGTTTCCGCCGTAATGGAGATCACCGAGGCGGTGAGAAGCGTTGGCAGCAAAGCCGTTATTATGGTGGATAACTGCTACGGTGAATTTGTGGAGTGCGTCGAGCCGACCTCGGTAGGCGCCGATCTTATAATAGGCTCTCTTATAAAAAATCCCGGCGGAGGGATATGTTCCACGGGCGGATATATAGCCGGTAAGAGGGAGCTTGTGGAGCTGTGCTCCTACCGCCTTACGACCGTAGGTACGGGGAAGGAGGTAGGCTGTTCTCTCGGACAGAACCGTGAAATTTTTATGGGCTTGTACAACGCGCCCTTGGCGGTATCAAATGCGCTTAAAGCTTCGGTTTTTGCGGCGGCTTTTTTTGAAGAGCTGGGCTTTGAGGCTTTTCCGAATTACCGCGAATACCGCACCGACATAATTTGCTCTATAAAACTGAATACTCCCGAAAGACTTATCGCCTTTTGCGAGGGAATACAGGCGGCAAGCCCCGTAGACAGCACTGCTGCCCCGGAGCCTTGGGATATGCCCGGGTATAACTGTCAAGTGATAATGGCGGCGGGGTGCTTCACTATGGGAAGCTCCATCGAGCTGTCGGCGGACGCTCCCTTAAGAGAGCCATACGCGGTGTGGCTGCAAGGCGGTACGTCATATTACGCGGCAAGAATAGGGATCATCAATGCCGCTCAGAAAATGATCGACAAGGGGCTTTTGATAAGTTAACACAGAAGCGATCGCCGCAGTTTATATTTTGATAACGTTCCTTGGGATATATCATATTTCATATTTCGGTCGAGGGCAAGGTTTTAAAAAATTTTTTAAAAAGCTTGTAAGATTTGTTAAAATATGCTATAATGGGATAGTGTATAAAAAAGAGGTCATGTAAAGGAACGGAAGGAAGAAAAAATGATAAAAATCGCGGTTATGGGATACGGAGTTGTGGGCTCCGGAACGGTGGAGGTGTTTTATAAAAACCTCTCCAGCATTGAGGCAAAAATCGGCGATGAGGCTGAAATAAAATATATTCTTGATCTGAGGGATTTCAGCGGCACGCCTTACGACGATAAATTTATAAAGGATTTCAATATTATTCTTAACGATCCCGAAATAACGGTTGCCGTCGAGGTCATAGGAGGGCTCAAGCCCGCCTACGGATTTGTAAAATCGCTGCTCGAAGCGGGGAAAAGCGTTGTGACCTCAAATAAGGAATTGGTTGCGGAAAAGGGAGCGGAGCTTCTTCACATCGCAAGAGAAAAAAAAGTGAACTTTTTCTTTGAAGCCAGCGTGGGAGGCGGTATTCCCATAATACGCCCTCTTCATCACTGTATGTCCGCTGACGAGATCAATGAGATAGCGGGTATTCTTAACGGGACCACAAACTTTATACTAACCAAAATGATACATGATGGCATGGCCTTTGACGAAGCGCTTTCAACTGCGCAGAAATTAGGCTACGCCGAAAGAAATCCCGCCGCGGATATCGAGGGACACGATGCCTGCCGAAAGATATGTATTCTCGCTTCCCTCGCTTTCGGAAAGCATATTTATCCGAGGGACGTTCATACCGAGGGAATAACCGAGGTAACGCTTGAGGACGTACAATACTGCAACGACTTCGGCGGCGCGGTAAAGCTTATCGGCTGGGCGGCAAGGCGGGAGGAAAAGGCTGCGGTTATGGTCTGTCCCGCTTTTATATCGGGGGAAAGCCGACTTTCCGGAGTAAACGACGTGTTTAACGCGATCCTTGTTAGGGGAGACGCAACGGGAGACCTTGTATTTTACGGCAAGGGCGCGGGTAAGCTGCCCACAGCCAGCGCGGTAGTATCTGATATCATTATGGCGGCGAAAATGCACGAAAACAGTAAATCGCTGTATTGGGAGGATTCCGACGGCTCCTTTGTGCTTGACTGTAAAAAATTGGAGAACAAATTTTATTTGAGGCTGATTTGCGGGGATAAAGCCGCCGTTCTTTCAAAGGCGGAGGAGCTTTGGGGCAAGGTAAGGCTTCTTCACAGAGAAAACGAAAGCGAAAACGAGATAGCTTTTATTACGGAAAAGGTGGGCGAGCTCAAATTTGAGAACGACTGCGCGGCTATTGCCGAAAATGCCGAAATCAAGGGAAAAATAAGAGTGCTTGACTGTTGACGGACGGCTGAAATCGGATAACAAAATCACATTAAGAAGGGAAAAACGTGTATGAGCGAAGATATTACTCCGAAATACAAACGTATCCTGCTTAAGCTCAGCGGAGAGGCTTTGGCGGGTGAGAAAAAAACGGGCTTGGATATCCCTACGATCGAAAAGATATGCGTCAGCATAAAAAAATGCTATGATATCGGAACACAGATAGGTATTGTGGTAGGCGGAGGAAATTTTTGGCGCGGCAGAGCCAGCGGCACTATGGACAGAGTAAGAGCCGATCATATCGGTATGCTTGCCACCACCATGAACGCTCTCGCAGTAGCCGATGTTCTGGAGGGGCTGGGCTGCGAGGTGAGAGTTCAGACCGCCATAGAAATGCGTTCCATTGCGGAGCCTTATATAAGGCAAAAGGTACTGAGACATTTTGAAAAGGGAAGGATCGTTATTTTCGGCTGCGGTACGGGAAGTCCGTTTTTTTCCACCGATTCCGCCGCTTCTTTGAGAGCCGCCGAGCTTGATGTTGACGTGCTGCTTAAGGCTACCATGGTAGACGGTGTTTACGATAAGGACCCCAACCGTTACAACGACGCGGTCAAGTTTGAGCATCTCAGCCACCACGATATTCTTTCCGCGGGGCTTATGGTGCTTGACGGAACGGCTGCCGCCATGTGCAGCGACAATGATATCCCGCTTATAGTATTTGATCTGCATAATCCCGATAATATATATGACGCAGTGATCGGCAAAAAGGTCGGAACGCTTGTAAACAACGTTCAGAGTTAAATTTAAAGCAATATTACCCAAAGAAAGGAATTTTGATTATGAAAGAGGTTCTTGACAACGCTAAACAAAAAATGGAAAAATGTATAGCTTCTTTGGAGCATGAATTTTCCACCATTCGCGCGGGAAGAGCGAATCCCGCGGTCCTCGACAAAATAACTGTTGATTATTACGGAACGCCCACACAGATCAATGCTATGGCGGCTGTCTCCGTTTCGGAAGCGCGTATACTGGTGATTCAGCCTTGGGATATATCTTCTATGAAATCTATAGAAAAGGCGATCATGGCGAGCGATATCGGTATTACGCCCACGAACGACGGAAAATGCCTGCGAATCGTTTTCCCGCAGCTCACCGAGGAGCGCAGAAAGGAGCTTGTAAAGCAGGTCTCCAAGTACTGCGAGGAGGCTAAGGTAACGGTGCGCAATATTCGCCGCGACGCTATGGATAAGTTCAAGGCGATGAAAAAGAGCTCCGAGATCACCGAGGACGATATGAAGAATTGCGAAAAGGATATACAGAAGCTTACCGACAGCTACTGCGAAAAGATCGACGCGGTGGGCAAGGAAAAAGAAAAGGATATAATGACGATATAGTGGATAAGGAAAGCTTGGTTCAAAGTCTGAATATTAAGCATATCGGCATAATTATGGACGGCAACGGCAGGTGGGCAAAAAAGCGTATGCTGCCGAGAAAAGCAGGTCATTCACAGGGTGCGAGGGCGTTTCGCAGCTGTCTTAACAGCTGCGTTGAGCTCGGTATACCCTGTGTGACCTTTTACGCCTTTTCAACCGAAAACTGGTCAAGACCTAAGGACGAGGTCGATTCGCTGATGAAGCTTTTTTGCAGCTTTATGGACGAAATGATGAAGCTCAATTCGAAAAATATCAGACTTAGGTTTATAGGAGACAGAACTCCCCTGCCCGAGGAGGTAAAAGAAAAAATGAAAAAAGCCGAGGAAATGTCGGCTGACAATACGGGAATGTGGTGCTGTATCGCCCTTAATTACGGCGGAAGAGAGGAAATCGTAAACGGAGCCAAGCGCGCGGCGGAGCTGTACGAGGCGGGAAAGATAACCCTTGACGGCATAGATGAAAAAATGTTTTCAAGCTGTCTTTATACGGGAGATCTGCCCGAGGTGGATCTGATAATACGACCCAGCGGTGAAAAAAGACTGTCTAATTTTCTTACCTGGCAGTCGGCATATGCGGAGCTTGTGTTTATGGACGTTTTATGGCCCGATTTTACGGAGCGCGATCTTATTGACGCTCTGACCGAATACGGAAGAAGAGATCGCCGTTTTGGCGGGGTCTGATACCATTGTTTATTCATCGGCGCGATCTATTTCCGAATTAAAGGACGGTTTCTATGTTGACGAGAATATTAACGGCGGTTGTCGC
Source organism: Bacteroides sp. (assembly GCA_023663265.1). GTDB lineage: Bacteria > Bacillota > Clostridia > Oscillospirales > Ruminococcaceae > Ruminiclostridium_E. The sequence goes on along the minus strand of JAMPHV010000004.1, from coordinate 43,094 downwards.
GGTGCCTTTGGTTATTTTTATCCTATGGCTGAATAATGCGGAGGTAATGCTGGTGGTGATGACCCTTGTTTCCGCTTTGGCAGTGGGAGAGGTGCTGTTGGCGACTAAATATTTTTCCAATAAGGGCGTGGCGGCGGTATGTATGATTTTTGTTACGGCTATGCCGTCTTTTCTTTGTATCGATACGCTGAAGCCTTTTTTCGCCATTCTTGCGGCAGCGTTCCTGCTCGTAATGTTTATAATTATGCTTCTCGATCACGAAAACGTAAGGTTTGAAGAAGTTGCGCTGATGAGCTTTGTTGCCTTTTTGATACCTTTGTCGCTGTCAACGATAGTGTTTTTACAGAAAAATTTTGAATTTGGGGTATTTTATGTGGTGCTGTCGCTGCTGATCCCTTGGATAAGCGACGCGGGGGCGTATTTTGTCGGCTCCGCCATCGGCAGGCATAAAATGGCTCCCGAAATAAGCCCGAAAAAATCCTGGGAGGGATTTTTCGGCGGTCTTATCACCGCGATCGTGGCGGCTCTGATTGCAGGCTTCGGTTATCCTTGGGCGGACGGGCTTGTAAACGGAGAGAGGACCTTTACCGTTAATGTTCTTTATATTGTTGCGGTTTCGATAATAGGCGCCGTGCTCGGCGTTATCGGAGACTTTTCCGCCTCGCTGCTTAAAAGGCAGTGTATGGTAAAGGATTTCGGCAATATTATACCGGGACACGGCGGAATACTCGACAGGTTTGACAGCGTTCTTTTTGTAGCGCCGTTTCTGTATTTGGCGTTTTCCTTTATCGAGCCTGTTCAGATGATAGCTTAGGGAAACGCTGATCAAAGCACAGCGTAACACAATCGGCGTTTCCTTTGGAATATGTTCTCGGAACGGAGGAATAATGTCTTGTGAAAGCATGTTTTTATATTACTTGACGTTAAAGACTTATGAAAGAAATTGTTTTATTGGGTTCCACGGGTTCTATCGGAACACAGGCATTAGATGTGGCGCGTCTGCATAAAATAAAGATAAAGGCTTTGTCCGCAGGGAAAAACGTTGAGCTGCTTGTAAAACAGGCGTTGGAGTTTTCGCCCGAATATGTATGTATAGCGGATGAAAGCCGTTATTTTGATTTAAAAAAAGCCTTGGACGGAAAGGGCTTCAAGCTTCTTTGCGGCAGAGACGGGCTATGCGAGTCCGCGGCTCTGTCATGCGACAAGGTGGTAAACGCCGTTGTGGGAATGGCGGGATTTGCACCCGCGTTATCCGCGGTAGAAGCGGGAAACGCTCTCGCGCTCGCCAACAAGGAAAGCCTGGTGGTGGGCGGAGAAATAATAATGGAGCTCGCAAGGGAAAAGGGAGTCGAAATTCTCCCTATCGACAGCGAGCACTCTGCGATTTTTCAGTCGCTTATGGGCAGCGGTGATAATAAACCGAGAAAGATAATTCTTACCGCCTCGGGCGGTCCTTTCCGAGGATATACCTCTGAGAGACTTAAGACGGTCACCAAGGAGCAGGCGCTTAAGCATCCCAATTGGGATATGGGCGCGAAGATAACCGTAGACAGCGCGACTATGATGAATAAGGGGCTGGAGCTTATCGAAGCGGTGCGGCTGTTCGGCGTGCTTCCGGAGCAGATCGAAATAGTAGTCCACCCGCAAAGCATACTTCATTCGGCGGTGGAATTTGAGGACGGATCGGTCATCGGACAGCTTGGGGTCCCCGATATGAGAATACCGATACAGCTTGCTTTAACTTATCCGAAGCGCTGTCCCTCCTGCGCGAGGTCTCTTTCTCTTTTCGATACCGCAATGACCTTTGAAAGACCCGACGAGGAGGCTTTTCCCTGTATCGGTCTGGCGAGATCGGCTTTAAAAAAAGGCGGCAATATGCCCTGTATTATGAACAGAGCCAACGAAGCAGCCGTTGAAATGTTTTTAAAGGATAAGATAAAATTTTGCGAAATTCCCGAAAAAATATCATATGCTATGGAAAACGTCTCCTTTACCGAGGACGTTTCACCCGAGATAATATATAATACAGAGACAGAAACGGAAAATTTAATGAAGCACCTTTATACATAAAAGAACATTCGGCAAAAGAACAAAAGGACAACCGGAGGCACTATGTTTATAATTTTGGCGATTCTTGCATTTTGTATTATTATAATTATTCATGAAATGGGTCATTTTTTTGCGGCTAAGTCCTGCGGAATGAAGGTAAGCGAGTTTTCCTTGGGAATGGGACCGAGAATTTTCAAAAAGCAGGGCAAGGAAACCCTGTATACGGTCAAGCTTTTACCCATAGGCGGTTCGGTCCAGCTTGGCGAGGACGAGGAAAGCGACGACCCGCGAAGCTTTAGGAACAAGCCTGTGTGGCAGCGTATAATAGTGCTGGCGGCGGGTCCCGTTATGAATCTTATTTTGGGAGTATTGGTCTGTGCGATAGCGATCATTATAAGCGGAAGGGTGGTATCTTCACAGATCGGCGGCTTTCGCGGAGACAGACCTGTTTCAAATCAGTATCTTAAAGCGGGCGATGAAATACTGGAAATAAACGGTCACTCTATATGGAGTTCCATGGATATTTCCTACGCATTGCAAAACAGCGCTATGAAAGCCGATCCCCAAGACAGATATATGAGTTATTCTTTTAAGGTCAAAAGGGACGGCGAAACGGTGCAACTCGACAATGTGCAGTTTGATCTGATACAGGACGAAAACAGCGGCACAAAGGTAGTTTTCGATTTTTACGTCAATGCGTACCGCTTGGACTTCGGAAACGTATTTGTTTACAGCTTCAAGGAGGCTGCGACCTACGGTCGGCTTGTTTGGGTATCGCTTCTTGATCTGTTAAAGGGCACCTACGGGCTTAACGACCTTTCGGGACCTGTGGGAACGGTCACAGCCATTTCTCAGACCGCCAGCGCAGGCGCAAATATGAAAGAAAATATCACTAATCTCATGTCTATGATAGCGCTTATAACGATTAACCTCGGTATTTTCAATCTTCTTCCCGTACCCGCTCTTGACGGCAGCAGGATCTTGTTTTTGGTGGTAGAGATAATAAGGCGCAAGCCTATGAAGCCGGAGCATGAGGGAATGGTCCATTTTGTAGGCTTTGCGGCGTTAATGCTTTTAATGCTCGTGGTTACCTTTAACGATATTGTCAGACTTGTGTCGGGAGGGTGACTGAGGTATAATATAAAAAGAATACGGCGGCAAGGCGCATTCGTACTATATGTGTCGATTTTGTTGACATTCGCACGGTACGGAATCGTGCCTTGCGATTTTCTGTTTTTGCGGAAAGGATACATATGAAAAGACAGGTTAAAGCGGGAAACGTTACATTCGGCGACGGGAATATATATATACAGTCGATGCTCAACGTGCCCTGGCAGGACACGGAGGGAAACGTGGAGCAGGCGGTCCGATTAGAGAGAGCGGGCTGCGAAATAATAAGAGCGTCTATACCCGACATTGAGGCGGTAAGGCTTATTTCAGCCATAAAAAGCAAAATTACCGTGCCGCTCGTTGCGGATATCCATTTTGATCACAGGATAGCTCTCGAGTGCGCCAAGGAGGGAGTGGACAAGCTTAGGATAAATCCTGGAAACATCGGCTCTGAGGAAAAGGTGCGGGCGGTAAGCGAGGCGTGCCGTAAAAGAGGAATACCCATAAGGATAGGAGTAAATTCGGGCTCTGTGGAAAAGGAGCTTTTGCGGAAATACGGCGCTCCCTGCGCCGACGCTCTTGTCGAAAGCGCCATGAAGCACGTTAAGCTGTTGGAGGACTGTGATTTTAAGGACATTGTAATTTCAATAAAGGCTTCCTCGGTCCCTGTGATGATAGAGGCTTACAGAAGGCTTAACGATATATGCGATTATCCTCTTCATTTGGGGGTCACCGAGGCGGGTACCGAAAGAATGGGAATAATCAAGTCCGCTGTGGGGATAGGCTCGCTGCTTTGCGACGGAATAGGCGACACGATACGCGTTTCTCTTACCGAAAATCCGATTTTGGAGGTAAAGGCAGCCAAGGATATTCTGACGGCGGTGGGCAAGGGGAAAAATTCGGTAGAGATCGTTTCCTGCCCTACCTGCGGAAGAACACAGATCGATCTTATCGGTTTGGCGCATAAGGTGGAGGAGCTAACGAAGGATATTGGCAAAAATATAAAAATAGCGGTCATGGGCTGCGCCGTCAACGGTCCCGGAGAAGCGAGGGAAGCGGATATAGGGATAGCGGGAGGAAACGGCGAGGGGCTTCTTTTCAAGAAAGGCGAGATAATACGTAAGGTGCCGGAGGAAAAGCTTTTGATCGCGCTTATGGACGAAATAGAAAATATGGATTAAGGAACCGAAAGGAAAAAGGAATGTCAAAAAGGTTAAGCGATTTATTTTCCGATATTGAATTTAACGAGACAGTGGGCGGCGGCGAGGTGCTTTCAATAATTTACAACAGCGTAAGCAGCGGGCTGCTGTTACAGCTTTCAATGGACGACGTGCCCGATTCCTCGGAAATACTGTCTGCCGCCGAAAATATTAAGGCGAGCCTTAATATAAAATCGGCGGAAATTTTTCCGAAGTACCCTTCCGTTTTGTTTTCCGCGGACAGGATCAATCATATTATCGACCTGCTGCACGCAAAGCCCTCTCTTACGGGAAAAATCAACGGTTATTTGAAAAATCCCGAAATATTCGAGGGGGACGGTACATATGAGATCACTCTTAAAAACGGCGGAGCGGACATTCTCTCGGAATGCCGTATTGACAAGGAAATAGAAAAGTACGCCAAGGGTTATTTTGACGCGGATATAAAAGTCATATTCGACGGAGTAAGGTCGGTGGACATCGAAGATCGCGAGGAAAAAATCAGACTTGACGACGCGGGCTTGCCTCCACCGCCTCCCGAAGCGTTTATACCCTCCGAAAAGCCCGTTCCCGCCGCGGCAAAGGGCGGCGCCTACGGCGGCGGGGGCTACGGTAAGGGCGGCTACGGCGACGGAAGCGAAAACAAACAGCAGGGCAGGAGACAGAGACTCAGTATTTTAAAGGAGCCCGAAAAAATGCCGCTTATGTTTGAAAGCGAGTATCTTCAGCCCGAAGCGGAGCTGCTGGCGGGTAAGGCGATAAACGACACGCCCGTTCCGATGAGGGACGTATATGAAGCTGCAAGCAATGTTACCGTATGGGGAGAGATATTTAACGTTGAGGAAAAGTCGATAAAAAACGGAGAATTTATGATAGTTACCGCTTATTTTACCGATTACACCAATTCGCAGATACTTCGTATTTTTACTCCCTCGGATAAATACGGCGATTACGGGTTCATAAAAAAAGGCACGGCGCTTTTGGTCAACGGGGACGTTAAGCTCGACGATTTTACAAAGGCGCTGTATATCGATCCCAAGTCGGTGATGAGAGTAAAAAAGACGGAAAAAAAGGACAATGCTCCCGAAAAGCGAGTAGAGCTGCATATGCACACCAATATGTCCGATCTGGACGCCATAACTCCCGCGGGAGACTTGGTAAAACGCGCTTATAGCTGGGGACATAGGGCGGTAGCCATTACCGACCACGGAAACGTTCAGGCTTACCCCGAAGCTATGAGCGCTTTAAACGACATACGCAAAAAAGACCCCGACACGAAATTTAAGGTGCTGTTCGGAATGGAGGCGTACTTTGTAAACGACGGTCATTCTCTTGTAGAGGGCTGCACCAACCGTTCCATAAACGACGACATTATAATTTTTGATATTGAAACAACCGGACTGTCGAGAGAGACCGACCGCATAACGGAGATCGGTGCGGTAAAGCTTCGCAATATGGAGGCGGTCGAGGAATTCGGCACCTTTGTAAACCCCGAAAGACATATTCCCGAGGATATAACCGAGCTTACGGGTATTACGGACGCCATGGTGGAAAACGCCCCGTCGGAGGAGGAAGCGGTAAGAAAATTCCTCGAATTTTGCGGCGACGCGCCTTTGGTGGCTCATAATGCGGATTTTGATACCTCCTTTATACGTACCGCCTGCGAAAGGAACAAGATAAATTACCGCAATGCGTCTATAGATACCTTAAAGCTTTGCAGAGCGGCTATCCCAAATAAAAAGAAGCATACTCTCGACGCTATGGCGAACGAGTTCGGTTTGGGCGATTTTAATCACCACCGCGCCATTGACGACGCAAAAATGCTGGCGCTTATTTATATCAAGCTTATCGAGCTTTCCCAAAAGGGAAGAGCTATAGAAAAATTGGGAGACCTTAATATCGTTTTGGGAAATGTGGACGTTAAAAAAATGCCCTCCTATCACCAAATAATCATTGCCAAAAACAATACGGGTCTAAAAAATCTGTACAAGCTTATTTCCTTTTCCAACCTCGATTATTTTCAGAAAAAGCCGCGAATACCCATGTCGGAGCTAAAAAATCACCGCGAGGGATTGATAATAGGAAGCGCATGTGAGGCGGGAGAGCTCTATCAAGCCATACTTAACGGAAAATCGGAGGAAAGCATAGAGGAGATCGCGTCCTTTTACGATTTTCTTGAAATACAGCCTATCGGCAACAACCGTTTTTTGCTTCGCGAGCATAAGGTGCCCTCCGAAGAAACACTGAGGGATTATAACCGCAAGATAGTGCAGTTGGGGGAAAAACTCGGAAAGCCCGTGGTGGCGACCTGCGACGTGCATTTTATGGATAAAAGCGACGCTGTTTTCAGAGAGATATTGCAGGCGGGACAGGGCTATAACGACGCGGGCTTTCAGGCGCCGCTGTATCTTCGCACTACCGATGAAATGCTGGAGGAGTTTTCTTATTTGGGCGAGAGCAAGGCTTTTGAGGTCGTCGTCACAAATACCAACAGGATCGCCGATATGGCGGAGGATATAAGACCTATCCCAAAGGGTACCTATACGCCCTTTATCGAGGGAGCGGAGCAGGAGCTTCAGGACCTTTGCTGGAGCAAGGCTCACGAGCTGTACGGAGACGAGCTGCCGGATACGGTCAAAGACCGTCTCAACAAGGAGCTTGACGCGATTATAAAGTACGGCTTCTCGGTGCTTTATATGATCGCGCAGAAGTTAGTGCATAAATCAAACGAGTGCGGCTACGCGGTAGGCTCAAGAGGCTCGGTGGGCTCCTCCTTGGTCGCCACAATGTCGGGAATATCCGAGGTAAACCCCTTGCCGCCTCATTACAGATGCGGAAAGTGCCGCCACAACGAATTTATAACGGACGGATCGGTTCAGTCGGGCTACGACCTGCCGCCGAAAAACTGTCCCGTCTGCGGAACGCCAATGGAATGCGACGGACACGATATTCCTTTTGAGACCTTCCTCGGCTTCAAGGGAGACAAGGCGCCTGATATCGACCTTAATTTCAGCGGAGAGTATCAGGCTCAGTCTCACAGGTACACGGAAGAGCTGTTCGGCAAGGATCACGTATTTAAAGCGGGCACCATTTCGGCTATACAGGAGAAGACCGCTTTCGGCTTCGTAAAAAAATACGCGGCTGAAAGAGGCTTGGTTATAAACAACGCCGAGATGTCAAGGCTTGCGTTGGGCTTTACGGGAGTTAAGCGCACCACCTCGCAGCATCCCGGCGGAATGGTCGTTGTTCCCGACGCTTATGAAATATACGACTTTTCGCCTGTTCAGAGACCTGCGGACGACGCCGCAAAGGGAGTCATCACCACTCACTTTGATTTCCATGCACTGCATGACACTATTTTGAAGCTCGACGAATTGGGACACGATGTTCCTACCCTGTACAAGCACCTCGAGGACACCACGGGAATAAAAATAGCCGACGTTCCCACCTCGGACAAGGCGGTGCTCAGTCTTTTCACCTCCACGAAAGCGCTTAAGCTTCAAGAGGAGGACCCTGCGCTTCTGCCCTTGGGTACCTACGGTCTGCCCGAATTCGGCACTAACTTCACCATACAAATGCTTAAGGATTCGCAGCCGAAGCTCTTTTCCGACCTTTTGCAGATATCGGGACTTTCTCACGGCACCGACGTTTATGTGGGCAACGCGAAGGACTTGATCGCAAACGGCACCTGTACTATTTCCGAGGTAATAGGTACCCGTGACAATATCATGGTCTATCTTATGCACAAGGGCGTGGAACCCGGGCTTGCCTTTAAAATAATGGAGATAACCCGTAAGGGCAACGCAAAAAAGCTGTTCGACGAAAGTATTTACAACGCCTTTAAGGAAAACAACGTCCCCGACTGGTACGTTGAAAGCTGCAAAAAAATAAAATATATGTTCCCCAAGGCTCACGCCGCCGCTTATGTTACGGGCGCGGTAAAGTTAGGCTGGTTCAAGATAAACAGACCCTCCGAATTTTACGCCGCCGTTCTTACCAAGCACACCGAGAATATTGAGATAAAAACGGTTATGGGCGGTAAAAGCGCCGTAAAGAGCCGTATACAGCAAATACAGTCCAATCCCGATGCAGGCGCTAAGGAACAGTCAATGGTGGAAGCTTATCTGCTGATTTACGAAATGATGAACAGAGGGATCAGCTTTTTGCCCGTTCATTATTTAAAGAGCGACGCCACCAATTATGTTATCGAAAACGGCGATCTCAGACTGCCGCTGCTTGCTGTTGATGGCTGCGGCGAAAATGCGGCAAGGAGCTTAAAGGATACCATAAACAAAAACAATTATGTCAGCATTGAGGATATACAGGTAGAAAGCGGGATAAACAAGACGGTAATGCAGAAGTTAGAGGATATGAACGTGTTTGAGGGATTGGACAAATCGGCGCAGATGACATTTTTTTAAAAAATATTCCGATATTTTTAAAAAAGTTGGATAAATTCAACAAGCTTTACCGACATGCTTGACTTTTTTGAAATAATGTGTTATTATGTTACTGTGCTAAAGCGAAATAAATACAAAGGAAAAAATCAATATATATGAGAAAATACGATCTTATCACTCCCGAGGGCACGAGAGACCTGCTGTTTGACGAAAGCGTCGCAAGACGCACCGCGGAGGATAAGCTGCAAAGGCTGTTCAAAAATTACGGTTATTCGGAGGTGATCACTCCCGGGATAGAGTTTTACGACGTTTTTATGTTAAAATCCCGTTATTTTGCGCAGGAAAGTATGTATAAGCTGTCCGACGCAAAGGGAAGACTGATGGTGCTCCGTCCCGATTCCACCATGCCGATCGCCCGATTGGCAGCAACGCGTTTAAGGGACGAGACCTACCCCCTTAAGCTGTTTTATAACCAAAATATTTTCAGAATAAATCCCAAGGACAGCGGCAGGGACGACGAAATAACCCAAAGCGGCGTTGAAATAATCGGCGGCGACAGAAAAAAAGCCGATATGGAGGCGCTGAGCCTTGCGGCAGAGGCGATAGGCACTCTTGAGGCGGAGGATTTCCGCTTTGAGATAGGGGACAGCGCTTTTTTTAAAATTCTTATTTCCAAAATCACCGACGACGATGAGGAAACGGAGCAGATACGGGAATACATTGAGAACAAAAATATGCCCGAATTAAAGATCGCTTTGGAGAAGCACGGTCAAAGCGGCGATGTCAGGGCTTTGCGCGAGCTGCCAAAGCTGTTCGGCGGCGAAGAGGTCTTCGCAAAGGCGGATAAGCTTTTCACCGATGAGAGACTGACGGCTGTGCTGGAGGATATTAAGCAGGCTTACGGGTATTTGTGCGCGCTGGGCTTCAAGGACAAGGTCACGGTGGATTTCGGACTTGTCAACAAGGCTAATTATTATACAGGGCTGCTTTTTCGCGGGTATATACACGGCTATGGTATGCCCGTTTTGTCGGGGGGACGCTATGACGCTCTGATGGGAGATTTCGGCATGCCTCACCCCGCTACGGGGTTTGCGGTAAATATAAATGCGGCAGCGAAGGCGCTGCTGAAAAAGAACCGATACGATTCGGCGGCGCCCTCCGATATTTTGGTTTACGCGGAGGCAGACGCGGCGGAGCAGGGCTTTGTTCATTGCAGAAGCCTTATACAAAGCGGAGTCAAGGCGGAAAACTCGCTGAACGGCAGCCTGGAGGAGGCAAAGGAGTTCGCCCGCAAAAAAGGGATAAAAGCGGTTGACGAGGTGAGCTCGGACGGCAGCGTAAGGCATACGGTGCTTTGACGATAAATTATTGAAAGGATTGTTCTTTACAAAAATGAGTGATGTAATAAGGATCGCTCTCACAAAGGGCAGGCTTGAAAGGGACACCGTAAAGCTTTTTGAGGATATGGGCTTTGATGTGACCAAGGTCAGGGACAAGGGCAGGAAGCTCATTCTTCCCGTAAGCGATGAAAATATCGAGGTCGTTTTGGCAAAGGCGGCGGACGTTATTACCTATGTGGAGCACGGCGTATGCGATTTGGGAGTTGTGGGCAAGGATACGATAATGGAGCACGGCGGCAAATACTTCGAGCTTGTGGATTTGGGCTTCGGCCGCTGTAAATTTGCTCTTGCGGGAAGAAAGGGAAAGGATTTTTATAAAGGATACGGCGTTAAAACCGTTGCCTCAAAATACACCAATGTGACAAGAGCTTTTTTTGAAAGCAAGGGAATGGACGTTGATATCGTAAAGATCGAGGGCTCGGTCGAGCTTGCGCCGCTGCTGGGGCTGGCGGACGGTATCGTGGACATTGTGGAAACGGGTACCACCCTTAAGGAAAACGGGTTGGAGGTTTATGAGGACGTGGCTGATATTTCGGCAAGACTTATTGCAAACACCGTAAGCACCAAGCTGAAAAAAGAGCGTATAGATCGTCTTGTGGACTTAATGGAAAAGAAATTGACTTAAGGGCATCTCTAATGGAAAGGAACGACTTAAAATGATAAAAAAAATTTACGCTGACGGCAGCGAAATAGAATTTTTAAAGGAAGTTGAAAAAAGAAGCAGCGAGACCAACGCCAAGGTAGAGGAAGCGGTTAAGGAGATCATCGCCGACGTAAGGGCAAACGGAGACGAGGCTGTCAAAAGATATACCGAAAAATACGACTGTCCCGACTGCACGTATTACGAGGTGCCTCGGGAGGTCATAAACGATACCCTTACCGAATCCGACCCGAGGTTAGTGGATGCGCTTTTAAACTGCGTTGAAAATATAACCGCCTTTCACCAAAGGCAGAAGCAGAACGGCTATACGATAACAAACGAGGACGGCTCAATCCTCGGTCAGCGGGTAAGAGGGCTTGACCGCGTAGGCTTATATGTGCCCGGAGGTACTGCGGCGTATCCCTCCTCGGTGCTTATGAACGCCATTCCCGCAAAAATTGCGGGGGTCAAGGAGATTATTATGGCAACTCCGCCTCTTAAGGACGGCACGCCCAACAGAGATATTTTGCTGGCGGCTGCGCTTTGCGGGGTGGACAGGATATTTATGTGCGGCGGGGCGCAGGCTGTGGCGGCATTGGCTTACGGTACGGAGAAGATACCCAAGGTGTCGAAAATAGTGGGTCCGGGAAATATTTATGTTGCCACCGCCAAGAAGCTGCTGTACGGGACCGTTGACATAGATATGATAGCGGGACCCAGCGAGATACTTGTTATAGCCGACAAAACCGCCAATCCGAAATATGCTGCGGCCGACCTTATGTCCCAGGCGGAGCACGATAAATTGGCGAGTGCGATTCTGATAACTACCTCGGAGCAAGTCGCCGATGAGACGATCAAGGAGATAGAAAGACAGTCAAGGGAGCTTTCAAGAAAGGATATCATTGATCATTCGCTGGATAATTACGGCGCTGTAATTATCGCAGGCGATATGATGCAGGCATGCGATATTGCCAACAGCCTTGCGCCCGAGCACCTCGAGGTCTTGGCGGAAAATCCTCTCGAATATATAGGAAGGCTTGACAATGTGGGCTCGCTGTTTTTGGGACAATATGCGCCCGAGCCTCTCGGAGACTATTACGCGGGACCGAATCACGTGCTCCCCACAAGCGGAACGGCAAGATTTTTCTCACCGCTTTCCGTTGACAGCTTTATTAAAAAATCAAGCTATATTTATTATACGGGACAGGCTCTTAACGAGGCTGCCGACGATATTATCTTGGTCGCGGAAAGAGAAGGGCTGACGGCTCATGCCAATTCCGTTAAGGTCAGAGTGGAGGAGCTGCGTAAATAATTATGTATAAATTGACGGAAAAGCTGTTGGGTCTTACGCCCTATGACCCTGTGCAGGGCGAATATAAAATACGTCTTGACGCCAACGAAAGCTTTATAGGTACAGATGACGAAAGCCTTAAAAATGCGGTGAGGGGGATAGAGATAAACCGCTATCCCGATCCTTACGCAAAGAGACTGATAAAGGCTTACGGCGAGCTTTACGGTATCGATCCCGACCTTATAACGGCGGGAAACGGATCGGACGAGCTTATCAGCATTATTACAGCCTGTTTTTTGCGCAAAGGCGAAAGGGTGCTGTGTCTTGCTCCCGATTTTTCAATGTACGCCTTTTATTCAAGTCTTTATGAGCTTAACGCGGAAGCAATGCCAAAGGAACCCGACCTGACGATAAACGTCGATAAGGTTATCGACAAGGTGAACAGAGACGGCGTCAGAGCGGTACTGTTTTCCAATCCCTGCAATCCCACCTCCTTGGGACTTGAAAAGGAAAAGGTCGTAAGGCTTGTCAGATCGGTGGAAGCCTTGGTTATTTTGGACGAGGCGTATATGGATTTTTGGGGCGAGGAAAACAGCCTGTTGAAGGATACCGCCGAATACGATAATCTTATAGTGCTCCGCACCTGCTCAAAGGCGTTGGGAATGGCGGGGTTAAGGCTCGGCTTTGCGGTTTCCTGTCCTATTATCACGGAAAAGCTCCGTGCGGCTAAGTCGCCTTATAATGTCAACTCGCTGACGCAGCAGCTCGCGGAATATTTTCTTAAGGATAAGGAAGAGATGAACAGGCGCATCGAAGCCTGCAAGGCGGCGAAAAATGAGCTTTACAACGCTTTGACGGAAGCGAAGCTGGACCTTGCGGAGGCTGTATATCCCTCTGTTACCAATTTTGTGTTTATGAAAGCACGCGGGGCAAAGGAGATTTTTGAGTACCTGCTTTCCAGGTCTATCGCGGTAAGGCATATGGGAGAATATCTAAGGATAACGGCGGGAACAAGCGAGGAAAACAGAGCCGTGATTAAGGCTTTGACGGAAAGAAATAAAGGTAAAAGCGGGGAATACTTATGAGCAGAGAAGCGCGAATCATCAGAACTACTAAGGAAACGGATATTTCGGTCGCCTTGAAGCTTGACGGAATCGGTAAAGCGGACATAAATACCGGTATAGGTTTTTTCGATCATATGCTTACCGCCTTGACCGTACACGGCGGCTTTGATCTCAGCATAAGCTGTAAGGGCGATCTGAACGTTGACGGTCATCACAGTGTAGAGGACGTGGGAATTTGTCTCGGACAGGCTTTGAGCTTAGCTTTGGGGGATCAAATGGTGATGCGGTTCGGTTCCGCATTTATTCCGATGGACGAGGCGTTGGGATTTTGCGCTTTGGATATAAGCAGAAGACCCTTTCTTGTTTTTAACGCGGAGTTTGCCAACGAAAAGATAGGGGATTACGAAAGCTGTCTTACCGAGGAATTTATGAGAGCGTTCGCCTTTAACGCGGGAATAACCCTGCACCTAAGGTCCGAATACGGCAAAAACGACCACCATATAACCGAGGCCTTGTTCAAGGCGCTTGCCTATGCGCTAAAGCAGGCTGTGAGACTGAACGGCGGAGAGGTATTATCCTCAAAGGGGGTAATTTAAAATTTTATTATTTAGGGAAAAATTATTATGATAGCAATAATAGACTACGGCGCGGGTAATTTATTCAGCGTTCGGAACGCCTTGAATTACCTTGGCTTAGAAAATAAGATCACCTCAGATAAGCGGGATATCGTTATGGCGGACAAAATGATTTTGCCCGGAGTGGGAGCTTTCGGAGACGCTATGGAAAAGCTGAACGGCTTAGGGCTGGCGGATATCATTAAAACAGAGGCGCTTAAAAAGCCTTTTTTGGGCATTTGTCTCGGTATGCAGCTTTTATTTGAAAAAAGCTTTGAATTCGGTGAACATCAAGGCTTGGGACTTATAAAAGGCTCGGTAGATCTGATGAGGCCCGAGGATAATTTGGCAATTCCTCAAATGGGGTGGAACTCCTTGGAATATAATAAGGAATGTCCGCTTTTAAAAGGCATTCCCGAGGGAGAATACGTTTATTTCGTTCACTCCTACGCTGCTGTATGCACAAGCGACAGCGTATATGCTTATGTGGATTACGGCGGAAAAGTACCTGCTTTGGCAGGAAACGGAGCCACGGTTTACGGAGCACAGTTTCACCCCGAAAAAAGCGGAGAAACGGGGCTTAACATTTTAAGAAATTTTGAGAGACTGTAATTTATGGAAAGAAAATGCGACTGTGGAGAAAACATAAAAAAGGACAAACAGCTATGATAATTTTACCTGCAATAGACATAAAGGACGGAAACTGTGTGCGCTTGCTGAAAGGCGATTTTGCTACCGTTCACAAGGTGGCGGAAAGCTATATGGACGCCGCAAGAGATTTTGAAAGAGCGGGAGCAAGCTGGATCCATACGGTGGATTTAGACGGCGCAAAAGAGGGAAAGCCCGTTAATTCGGAAGTTTTTTTTGATATTGCGGCAAACACAAGCCTTAAAGTAGAGGCAGGCGGAGGTATACGAAGCCTTGACTCGGTGGAGGAATATATTTCAAAAAAAATTTCAAGGGTAATTTTAGGTTCTGCGGCATTAAAAAATCCGCAGATGGTAATCGAAGCCGTTAAGGAATACGGTGATAAGATAGCTGTGGGAATTGACGCAAAAAACGGGATAGCGGCGGCAGAGGGCTGGCTTGAAAGCTCGCAGGTCAATTATATCGATCTATCTCTTGAAATGATAAAGGCGGGCGTTAAGAATATTATTTTTACCGATATTTCCAAGGACGGCACATTATCGGGAGTTAATGCCGAGCAGCTTTCCGCGCTGAAAAACGCTGCAGGCGACAGGTGCAATATTACCGCCAGCGGCGGAGTGCATAATATCGAAGATATAAAGCTCTGCAAAAAAATGGGCTTGTACGGAGTTATTTGCGGCAAGTCGATCTACAGCGGAGCACTGAATCTGAAAGAAGCGATTGAAATAGGAGAAAAATAATGCTTGCAAAAAGAATCATACCTTGTCTCGACGTGAGAAACGGACGGGTAGTCAAGGGCGTTAATTTTGAGGGAATAAAGGAAGTCGGCGACCCTGTGGAATATGCCGAGGAATATGACCGACAAGGCGCGGACGAGCTTGTTTTTTACGATATCACCGCCTCGGCGGAGGGAAGAGGGCTTATTCTCGACGTGGTTCGTGAAACGGCAAAGCGAGTGTTTGTGCCTCTTTGCGTAGGCGGCGGTATCGCGACGGCGGAGGATTTCCGCGATACGCTGAGAGCGGGGGCTGATAAGGTTTCCGTGAACTCGCAGGCTCTTAACAATCCCGACTTGATAAACGACGCCGCGAGAATATTCGGCAGACAATGCGTAGTTGTGGGTATAGACGCGAAGCGGGACGGAAAGGGCGGCTATACCGTGTACAAGAACGGCGGCAGGGTAGATATGAAAATCGAGTTGGGGCAATGGGTCGAGGAGATCGAGCGGCGCGGCGCCGGCGAGATATGCTTGAACTCCATGGACGCGGACGGTACGCGGTCGGGCTTCGATAAGGAAATGCTGGATTACGTCTGCGGCAGAGTGAATATTCCCGTGATAGCCAGCGGAGGCGCGGGAAAGCTCGAGGATTTTTCAGAGGTGTTTGAGAAAACAAAGGCTTCGGCGGCGCTGGCGGCTTCGCTGTTTCACTTTAGGGAGGTAACGGTGGCGGAGGTCAAGAGGGAACTGGTAAAGAAAGGTATAGAGGTCAGAAGATAATGAAGAAAAAATACAAGCTTTTCTCAATTTTATGCGCGGCAGCTCTTTTATGCTCTTGCGTCGATCGGGAAAAAAACGTTGTTACCGAAGCGGAATCCGATCCCGATACCTCTGAGAGCAGCTCCCAAGAGGAAACGAGCTTATCCGAAGCAACGACTGCGGGATCGGAGGAGGAAACAAGCTTACCCGAAGCAACGACCGCGGGATCGGAGTATGAAAACGGGATTTCAGACTTGCCTCGAATGGACGGGTCCACCTCGGCGGCTCCGCTGGAGATCGGATTGAAAAGCGGCTTGCTCGGTATTTCCTATGAGCAAGCAAAAGAGCTTGTTTCTCATACCACGACGCATGATTCCTTTAAGCGGCTTATCAACGGGGAGGTTGATCTGATTTTTTCCGTACCTATTTCCGAGGAACAGCAAAAAATGGCTGACGAGGCGGGAGTTACCTTATTTATGGAGCCTGTGGCAAAGGAAGGCTTTGTGTTTGCCGTTAACGCGGAAAATCCCGTGGATTCGCTTACGAGCGAGCAGCTCAGAAGGATTTACAGCGGAGAGATAACCAATTGGTCGGAGGTGGGAGGTAATGACGAGCTTATTCTGCCTTATCAGCGCAACACCGACTCCGGAAGTCAGAATTATATGACCGTTTTTATGGGAGATACTCCCATGCTTCCTCCCAAAACCGAGCTTGTGGAGGGAATGATGATGTCGTTAATGGACGCTATTGCGGTTTACGACAACTCGGCGGGAGCTATAGGCTACTCGGTTTATTCCTACGCGGCGCAGATGTACGCCAACGCCAACAAGGTGAAATTTATCGCGGTGGACGGCGTTGCTCCCTCAAAGGCGACAATGGCGGACGAAAGCTACCCCCTGTTAAGCTGCACATATATTATTTATACGGACAGATCGCCGAAAAGCGCGCGGGAATTTACCGAAAGAGCTTTATCCGACGAGGGACAGCGCTGCGTTCTTGACAGCGGCTATCTTCCCGTTAACGGAATGGAGGTCCCCGAACAGTATCTGCCTTACGAGGCAAAAGGAACGGGCAAGCCGAAGCCCGACGATTTTGTTCCCTCGGAAAACTATGCGGAGCTGTTCTTTGGGGGAGAAGGGTACACAATAAGCGACAAATATTATGAGATAACCTTTTTGACCGACGGGGAGCTTCAACAGCGGATAAACGCCGATATTCGCACGGCAATGGACAATCTGCGGCAATATTACGATCCGAAATACGATGACAAAAACGGCATTGACGGGATAATACTCGATATGGACTGCCGCAACGGGTATTTGTCGCTTGTACTGGGTTATCGCAACAATGACGTTGAAACGGATCCGATGTTCGTAAGTACGAGTATATTTTATCACGCGGAAACTTTAAATTACGATTTGATAGAGGGAAAAAGGATCGAGCATTTCTCCGAGCTGTTTTACGAGGGCGAGGATTTTATGTCCGATGTTAATAAAAGCATCGATAATTGGATATCCCAAAAGCTTACGGCTTATTCCGAGCTTGAACAAAAATCAGATTTTTCGGGAATTTTAGGCGAACCGAGACTGTTTACGATAAACTCGGTGGGGCTGGAGCCGCAAAATATGTATTTTACCTGCGCGCCTTTTTTGAACTACTCCGATAATAACCGCCGCTGTATCGTTTCGCAGTATCGCGATATGAGCGAGGTCATTGCAAAAAAATATACGGAAGGCATTTCCGACATATACTATCGCGAATGGGAATGTTATTACGCTGTCGAGGACGGAGACGTTTACATAAGAATCGCGGGCTCTCCGTATCACACCGAAGAGGAGATCGTTGAGGAGGACGAGCTTTGGTATGAGCTTCAGAAGCGGACTTGGGACGCTATCAGAAGATCGTATCCCGAATGGACGTCCGACATTGGAGTGGACATCGGTATCGACAAAAATGAAAAATATTTCTCCGTACGTCTGCGGTCGCCGGGCGCGGGAGACCTCCCGGGGGCATGCTTTGACGCGGACACCCTTGAGCTTATCACAATGGAAATGCTGATAGGCGAAAACTGGCGCGATTACGTTCCCGATGAATATAAAGAGCTTGAGTTAATTCCCAACGTATGGTTTGAAAACGGGGAAAACGAAGACATTTTCTTTAATCTTGTCGGAATTGCCGGCTGGCCGAAGCTTCAAGTGCCTAAGGAAGTAATAAACAAAAAATATCTTCGGTAATTGAGATATTGACAAATAAATTTACGGGAGACCATAATGGGCAAGATCAAAATCAATGCAGACAGCTTGGACAGGTATTTTGAAAAAAGCGACCTTATACCCGCAGTTGCCTTTGATGTAAACACAAAAACGGTGCTTATGCTGGCTTATATGAACAGAGAAAGCTTGAAAAAGACCCTTGAAACGGGATATACATGGTATTGGAGCAGGTCAAGAGGAGAGCTTTGGAACAAGGGAGCCACCAGCGGACATTTGCAAAAGGTAATTTCGATTTACAGCGACTGCGATAACGATACCCTGCTTCTTAACGTCGAGCAGACGGGAAACGCTTGTCACACGGGCAGCTATAGCTGTTTTTTCAACGAAATGTACAGCATACGGGACTGATCATAGACAATTGAAAGGATTAAATAAAATGACGGTATATCAAGAGATTTTTGAAGTAATCAAGCAGCGTAAGTCGGAATACGAAAAGGGAATCGCTCGGGAAAACAGCTATACCGCATACCTTTTCGACAAGGGCGTCGATAAGATATGCAAAAAAGTCGGCGAGGAGGCTGCCGAAACGGTTATTGCCGCCAAAAACGGGGATAACGAGGAGCTTGTGAACGAGATAAACGATCTGCTTTATCACGTCATGGTGCTTGCGGCTAATCAAGGGCTTGATTGGAGCGAGGTCGAAAGGGTGCTTGGGGAAAGAAACGAAAAAATAGGAAATCTTAAGGAGCTTCATCGGGTGGATAAAAACACATAAATGCTGTTCTCCGTTTCGGCGGAGATTAGTATAAAAGAGCATATTCTCAACAGTTATTAGGAAAGGACGGTTTAAAAAATGGACATCAAGGCAAAGATCGACGAGGTCGTAAACAAGGTAAAAAACGATAAGGGCTTTGCGGAAAAGTTCCAAAAGGAGCCTGTCAAGGCGGTGGAGGAAGCGCTGGGCGTTGATCTTCCCGACGACGTTATCAAAAACGTTATCGACGGGGTAAAGGCAAAGGTCAACGTTGACGGCATCAAGGACAAGCTCGGCGGTCTTTTCGGCAAAAAGTAAAAAAACACGTCAAAACCTTGTTTCACCTCGGTTTTGACGTGTTTTTTGTATTTATTTATTCGGTATTAGTACATACCGCCCATTCCGCCGTCCATGCCGCCTGCGGGAGCGGGAGGTACGGGCTCCTTCTTGTCGGCAACAAGGCTCTCGGTGGTGAGGACCATTGCTGCAACGGAAGCCGCATTCTGGATCGCGGAGCGCGTTACCTTGGCAGGGTCAACGATACCTGCGGCAACCATATCAACATACTCTTCCTTGGCTGCGTCAAAGCCGTAGCCGACAGTACCGTTTCTTCTGATGCTGTCTATGATCACACTGCCCTCAAGACCTGCGTTAAGCGCGATCTGACGAACAGGCTCCTCCAATGCGCGGAGAACGATCCTTGCGCCTGTCTTTTCATCGCCCTCGAGAGAGCCGATGAGCTTTTCTACGGCGGGCATAGCGTTGATAAGAGCGGTGCCGCCGCCCGCTACGATGCCTTCCTCAACGGCTGCCTTGGTAGCCGCCAAAGCGTCCTCGATGCGAAGCTTCTTTTCCTTCATTTCGACCTCGGTAGCCGCGCCGACCTTAATAACGGCAACGCCGCCCGAAAGCTTTGCAAGTCTTTCCTGGAGCTTTTCTTTATCAAACTCGCTGGTGGTGGTTTCGATAGCCGCTCTGATCTGTGCGATCCTTTCCTTGATAGCTTCGCTTGTACCCGCGCCGTCAACGATAGTGGTGTTTTCCTTGCCTACCTTGACCTGCTTTGCGGTGCCGAGCATATCGACAGAAGCGTCCTTAAGCTCGATACCCAAATCGGAGGTAACCACCTGACCGCCTGTAAGAATAGCGATATCCTGGAGCATTTCCTTGCGTCTGTCGCCGAAGCCGGGAGCCTTTACCGCCACGCATACGAATGTACCGCGAAGCTTGTTGAGAATAATGGTGGAAAGAGCCTCGCCCTCGATATCCTCCGCAATGATAAGCAGCTTTCTTCCTGCCTGTACGACCTGCTCCAACAGAGGAAGGAGCTCTTGAATATTGGATATTTTCTTATCCGTAATAAGAATATAGGGCTCGTCAAGCTCCGCAACCATTTTTTCCATATCGGTAGCCATATAAGGGCTGATGTAGCCTCTGTCAAACTGCATACCCTCAACCACCTCGCAGTTGGTCTCTGCGGTCTTGCTTTCCTCAACGGTAATAACGCCGTCGGCAGTAACCTTTTCCATAGCGTCGGCAACAAGCTTTCCGACTACCTCGTCGCTGCTGGATACGGTCGCTACTCTTGCGATATCCGCGCTGTCCTTGACCTTTTGAGAATTTTTTCTGATCTCCTCAACGGTAACGTCTACAGCCTCCGCGATACCCTTTTTAACCACCATGGGATTAGCGCCCGCCGCGATATTCTTCATGCCCTCGCGGATAAGAGCCTGCGCAAGAAGAGTAGCGGTAGTTGTACCGTCGCCCGCAGCGTCGTTGGTCTTTGTGGAGACCTCCTTTACAAGCTGCGCCCCCATATTTTCAAAGGGATCGTCAAGCTCGATCTCCTTTGCGATAGTAACGCCGTCGTTTGTAATAAGGGGAGAGCCGTACTTTTTATCGAGTACTACGTTTCTTCCCTTGGGTCCGAGAGTGATCTTAACGGTATCGGCAAGCTGGTCGATACCGCTTAAAAGTGCTTTTCTTGCGTCCTCGCCGTATATGATTTGTTTAGCCATTGTTTATCGGCTCCTTTCAAATTTTATTCTGCTGATTTTTTTCCTGTTTTTGATCCGTGTCAATCCACGATAGCAAGAACCTCGCTTTGACGGAGGATAGTATATTCAACGCCGTCAACCTTTACCTCTGTTCCCGCGTACTTGCTGATAAGAACCTTATCGCCTACCTTAACTTCCATTTCAACCTTTTCGCCGTCTACTACTCCTCCCGGACCTACTGCAACGATCTCGGCGACCTGCGGCTTTTCCTGTGCGGAGCTGGTAAGAATTATTCCGCCCTTTGTGGTTTCTTCGGCTTCCAGCATTTTTATTACGACTCTGTCAGCCAACGGTTTAATGTTCATATATATGCCTCCTTAAAATTTTGTTTCTGTGTTTTTAGCACTCTAAGCCTTTGAGTGCTAAATACTATTTTAGCCATTTCTCAAAAAAAATCAAGACTTTTTTGTAGATTTTTTTATTTTTGGAAAAATATTCAAATCAAGGTAAAATATACACTCATTCTTTGTGCATATTCAACAATTAAATGTTTATTCACGACAATTTTACTTTTTATTTCGTTTAATAAATGAGAGGAAAAAATATTTGGAAAACAGAATACGTAAAATACAAAAAAAGCGATAAAGGAGGTACATAGATCATGAAAAAAGTTTTGACTGCGTTAACGGCGCTTGTGCTTGCCCTTTCCCTGTCCGCCTGCTCTCAGTCCGAGGGGACGGCTGCGGGAGAGTCACCGACAAACGGAGCGATTATTGCTCCCTCGGGAGGGGCTTCGACTCATCCCGACGCGGCAGCGGACGGAATCGCACCCGCCGAGGGGGCATACGACGCAGACTTGGGCGAGGCCGACAAAACAATGGCTCCCGAAGGCGATGCGGGAGACTTTGATCATATTGCTGACGACGAGGCATTTGATGCCGAAAAAGGCGAATGGGAGGAAATATACGGCGGGAACGGTATTCCCGAAGCAGCGGGTACTCTCACGGCGGGAGAATGGATAGACAACGAGCATTACGGCTTTTGGCAGGAGCTGTTCCAAAAAGCGGATACGGGCTGGGAAAGCTACCGTAATATATGGCAAAGAAGCTATTGCGCCCGAACCTTTGTGACGGTCTCTCAAAACGGCAGACCCGTTGAAAATTCTCTTATCACTCTTTACAACGCCAACAATGAGGTTTTGTGGCAGGCTAAAACAGATAACGAGGGGAAGGCTTATCTGTTTTACGGCGCTTCCGAGCTGTCCCGCGGAGAACTGACCGTGACCGCCGATTTTGGCGGAGAAGCCGTTATATCCTCGGCTGACGATCATGTAAGCTTTCTTATAGACGCTCCCGAGGACCGCGGGGCTTCAAAATCGCTGGATATGGCGCTTGTGGTGGATACCACGGGTTCAATGTCGGACGAGCTTTCCTATTTGCAAAAGGAGCTTGAAAGCGTTATCGAAAGAGTAGCCAAGGATAACGGAAATATACCCGTAAGGCTGAGCGTTGATTTTTACCGCGATAACGGAGACGATTACGTGGTGCGTGATTTTGATTTTACCGAGGATATTTCCGAGGCGATACGGAATCTGAACGATCAGACAGCTGAGGGCGGGGGAGATTATCCCGAAAATGTGAACGCCGCTCTGCATACCGCAATTAACGAGCTTAGCTGGGAGGAAAGCTCCACAAAGCTTCTGTTCATCGTTCTCGACGCACCGCCCCACAGCGACGACGGCGCTGCGGTCGCTCAAATGAACACGCTTACGGAGCAGGCTGCCGCAAAGGGCATACGTGTTATCCCCGTTCTTGCCAGCGGCGGAGATAAGGAAACGGAGTTTCTTATGCGCGATTTTGCTCTGAAAACCGGAGGAAGCTACCTGTTTCTTACCGACGACAGCGGGGTAAGCGTCGGCGGACATATCGAGCCCACAATAGGGAGCTATCAAGTGGAAAAGCTGAACGATCTTATGGTAAAGGTGGCTGACCGTTATTTGAGGAGCGTACAATCCGCTGCGGAGTATGCTGGCGATACTGACGAGACGTCTGTCCCAACGGAAGCTCCTATTGACACTCGGCACGAGGAGACGACCGTTCCTCCGATTCTGTCGGACGGGAAGCTTGAGATGATACTGACCGATACAACCGCGGAAGGACTCGAATTGACGGGGCTCGAATTTCAGATAAAAAACGGCACCGAGCACCAATATTATTACGGTTTGTACTTTAATGTGGAAAAGCTCGACGGTACCGAATGGACGGAGATACCTCCGACGGAGGATTTTGCGGTTATTGAGATAGCTATGATATTGGAGCCGGGTCAAACCCACAGCTTTAACGCGCCCGTTTACACCTTTTGGAAGGACCTGGAGGCGGGAGAATACAGAGTTGTTCTGAATCTCTCAAGCGAGGAGGGCAATGAGACGCTTTACGGCTTGTTTGAGGTAGAATAGCCGATTTTTACAAATTTTCAGCTTATTATCACTTGCCGCTATTGCAATTTATCCAAAAAAGTTGTATAATACTTTAGAAAACATTGCATATTATGCGGAAAGCAGGATATAATTGGGACTTTTTTATAATTACAGTAATTCGGGAAAGGGCGTCGCTAAAAACGTACCTAAGAAAAAACCCTTTTTCAAGTTTTGGGAGCAGTTTGCGTCTAAATTCTGGAAGCTTTTTACGGTCAATCTGCTATACTTTTTTTTGAGCGGACTTGTTTTTGTTTTTGCCGCCTTTACTTTGATAGGACAAACGGGAAACGGTTATTTTTTACTGCTCGCTTTGCCTGTGTTTGTGCTTTTCGGACCCGCCACGGCGGCAGCGATGCAGCTTATGCGAAAGTTCACGCTGGAGAAGCCTATATTCCTGTTTGACGAATTTAAGAAGGCGTTTAAGAACAATTTTAAGCAGGCGTTGGCTATGGGAATATTCGATGTGCTGTTTTTTACGGTTTTCCTTTATGGAGCGGCGTTTTATATCGAAACTCTCGAGACCGATCCTTCGGCGGACAATTTTGCCTTGGTACTGATCTCCACAGCCGTTGCGGTTTACGTGTTTATGGCGCATTTTTACATTTATCTTGAAATAGTAAGCCTTACGCTCCCGCTGAGCAAGATAATAAAAAATTCTCTTTTACTTACTGTGATGGGGATCAAGGTCAATATTATCAATTTCCTGGTATCGATAGCGTTTATTATACTTATCGTTCTCTTTTTCCCTTTCTCAACGGTGGTCCTGCCGTTCCTGCCTTTTTCATGGCTTATGTTTCTGTATGCTTTCAACTGCTATCCCGTGATCCAAAAATATATAGTAAATCCTTATTACGAGTCAAGAGGTATGCGTAATCCCGAGCTTCCCGAGGAAGCCGAGGACGAGGAGCGCATTTTTACGGATATGGGAGGCTCGGAGCCGGAAATACGCAAAAAAAGCCAGGCGAGAGGAATCGGGAAGATCATAAAATAACGACTTAAATAACTGTCTGAAATACGGCAGTTATTTTTTTCGGAAAAGACGGTTTTAATATTGAAAAAAAAGCGTGTATGTGTTAAAATTAAAGTAAGAAACTCGAAAGGTAAAGGTTTGAAATGCTTGAAATAAAAGAACGGTTTTATTTGGACAATAAGCCTTTTAAAATTATTTCCGGATCGATACACTATTTCAGAACCGTTCCCGAGTATTGGAGGGACAGACTGGAAAAGCTTAAGGCTATGGGCTGCAATACGGCGGAAACTTATATTCCGTGGAATTTTCACGAGCCTGTAAAGGGAAAATTTATATGGGACGGCATGAGGGATATTTGCCGCTTCATCGAGCTTGCGGGGGAGCTCGGTCTTTATATGATAATACGTCCCTCGCCTTATATCTGCGCCGAGTGGGAATTTGGCGGTCTGCCCTCATGGCTGCTCAAGGACAGAAATATGAGGCTGAGATGCTGCTATCAGCCTTATCTCGATCATGTGAGCGATTACTATGACGCGCTTATTCCGAGACTTGTGCCTTACCAGGCTGACAGGGGCGGGAATATTATTCTTATGCAGCTCGAGAACGAGTACGGATATTACGGAGACGATACGGCTTATTTGGAATGTTTGAGGGACAAAATGAGGAGCCTGGGAGTAACCGTGCCCTTTATTACCTCGGACGGTCCATGGAGCGGAAATATATTTAAGGCGGGCTGCGTTGAAGGAGCGCTTCCCACGGGCAATTTCGGCTCAAGCTGCGATTGGCAGTTCGGCGAGCTGAAAAAGCTGATAGGAGAAAACAAGCCGCTTATGTGCACCGAGTTTTGGGTAGGCTGGTTTGATTTTTGGGGAAGCGAAGAGCATAAGACCTCCGATCTTGAAAAGAACAAGGCTGACTTGGATTATATGCTCGCCAACGGCAACGTAAATTTTTATATGTTTTTGGGGGGCACCGACTTCGGTTTTATGAACGGCTCCAATTATGACGATCGCCTTACTCCCGACGTTACCTCCTACGATTATGACGCTCCGCTTACCGAGGACGGAAGAATTACCGAAAAATATATGGCGTTCCGCGAGGTGATCGGAAAGTATAACGACCTGCCGCCTTTGTACGATTCGGATATCAAGCGAGGCGACTTCGGCTGTGCTTACGTTACGGAAAAAACCGATCTGTTTTCGGTGCTGGATAGGTTAGCGGAGCCTATTATTACGCCTTATCCTCTTTCCATGGAGGAAACGGATCAAGATACGGGCTATATTTTGTACCGAACAAGCATAAGGTCCGAGGAAAGGGTCGAGGAGATACGCTTTGACGGCGCAGGAGACAGAATAAGCGCCTACGAAAATCAAAGGCATATCTTTACCGCGTACGACAGAGAGCTTCTTGAGGCTCGGAAAATTTCTTCCGAGGAAAAAGGCGCGGTATACAATTTTCTTGTTGAAAATATGGGCAGAGTCAATTTCGGACACACTCTCGAAGAGCAGCGCAAGGGAATAGTCAAGGCGCTGTGCGTCAACGGACACAGACATTACGGCTTCGAGATATATAATCTGCCTCTTGACGAAGAGCAGATAGAGAGATTAGACTATACCCGCGGTTACAGAGAAAACCTTCCCGCTTTTTACAGACTTGAATTTGAAGTAAACGAGCCCGCGGACACCTTTATTGATTTTTCGGGCTTCGGCAAGGGCTGTATTTTTATAAACGGTTTTAATTTGGGAAGATTTTGGGAGATAGGACCTCAAAAAAGCCTGTATCTTCCCGCTCCGCTTCTGAAAAAAGGCAAAAACATTCTGACGGTGTTTGAAACGGAGGGCAAGGCGGCGGACAGACTTCGTCTCAGAGATGAGCCTTTGCCTTATGATAAAGTTGACGTAAATTTTTCTTTATGATATAATTAAAAGCGCCGATAAAAAATCAATAAACATATGCAGGATATAAAATGAACTATAAAATCAATTTGGGCGTTTGGAACAATATATTTTGTGTTCCCAACATTATCGTGGACAGGTACATAAGGCTTGCGGGAGAACGGGAGCTTAAGGTGCTGCTTTACCTGCTAAGGCACAGCGGAGAAGCCTTTAACGATGAGACAATTGCCAAGGAGCTGTCGCTGTCAGCCGAGCAGGTGGAGGAGGGAATAGAATTCTGGAAGGCGCGCGGATTATTTACGGCAGACGGCGCGGGCGAGCTTGTTCCGCTTCAGACTGCGGAGAACACGGGCGCCGCCGCTTCCTCCGCTTTGGCGGCTAAGACCGAAAGCATTGTCAAAAGGATAGAATTAACGCGGGCTCCCGATTTTCCGCCTGCGGAGATAGCAAAAACGGTCAGAGGCAGCGATAAGGCGGACTATCTTTTCAAGCACTGTGAGGCTCTGTACGGCAGACCCTTGAAGCATAACGAGCAAAATACCCTTATGATAATTTTGGAGGACGTTTGTCTGCCCGTGGAGGTCGCACTTATATTGGTGGATCACTGTTTTTCCGTAAAGAAAAACACTCCCTCTTATATGCGAAGCGTTGCGCTTGAATGGGCGGAATCGGGGATAAACACTATAGAGAGAGCCGAAAAAAGGGCGGAAGAGCTCAAAAGATTCGATTCCGCGGTAGGACGTTTTAAAAGTATGTTTGAGGTCAGCTCCGCTTTTTCCAAGGAGCAGAAGGAGCTCATCAACAGGTGGGTAAACGATTTCGGCTTTGAGGACGAAATGATAAGCGAGGCGTATCAGATAACCTTGAACCAAACGGGTAAATTAGCGTTTAAGTATATGAATAAGATATTGTCGGACTGGTACGGCAAGGGAATAAAGAAGAAGGAGCAGCTTGAAGCGGATAAGAAGCCAAAAACGGCTGAAAAGGGCGAAAACGCTTCCTTGAACATAGCGGAAATAGAGCGCTTGATGATCGAAAGAGCTACGAAAAGGGATAATAACATATGAGTTATCTGCAAAAATATTATGTAATGGCGGAAAACGAGCTGAACGGCAGGAAAAGCCGCAACAGAGAATTACAGCAGGCTAATATCGCCTTGGCTGAGGAAAGGATCCCCAAAATAAAAGAGCTGAGGCGTCAGCTTTTGGCGGGCGGAGCAAAATTGGCGTCGGTTTTGGTGTCGAGCGGCGACCCCAAAAGCGCCGTTCAAAGCATAGCAAAGGAAAATATGTCGGTCAATCGGGAGATAAAAGCTTTGCTTGTTAGGGGCGGCTTTAAGGAGGGCTTTCTCGACCCGATATACAGCTGTGAAAAATGCAGGGATACGGGAATATTCGGCGGAAAGCGCTGCACCTGCTTTATGAGCGACGTGGAAAGATTTCAATGCCTTGAATTAAACGCGTCCTCGGCGCTTAATCTTTGCTCCTTCGAGACGTTCGATCTGAGCTATTATCCGAACAAAGCGGACAAGAACGGCGACAAGACGATTAGGGAAATAATGAGCGAGGTCTTGTCCTTCTGCAAGCGATACGCGGAAAATTTCCACCTGCCATCAAACGGAATCTTAATGAGCGGCGGCACGGGACTGGGCAAAACGCACCTTTCTCTTTCGGTGGGCAGCGAGGTGATAAAAAAGGGGTACAGCGTTATTTACGGCTCCGCGCCCGATCTGTTCCGCAAGGTCGAAAGAGAGCATTTTGACGGCTCCGTCGGCACCGATACGGCGCAGCTTCTTCAAGACTGTGATCTGCTGATCATAGACGATCTTGGAGCGGAGTTTGAATCAAAATTTTATCTTTCGGTGCTGTACGAGCTCTTGAATACAAGAATGAATACAGGTAAGCCGATCGTTGTGAACACCAATTACACCGTATCGGAGCTCCAGAGCAGGTACGTGGGCAGGATCACCTCACGTCTGCTTACCTTGGACAGCCTGTTTTTTTACGGAGACGATATAAGAATGATAAAAAAATTTAATAAATAAACGAAAGGAACGGTATACGGTCATGAATCTTTATCCCATGAAGCTCAAGTCGCCCTGTAAGGATTATATATGGGGAGGAAACAGACTTCGCGAGGAGTACGGCAAGACTTCCGAGGCGGACAAAATAGCGGAAAGCTGGGAGCTTTCCTGCCATAAGGACGGCGAGAGCATTATTTCCAACGGCGATTTTGCGGGTAAAACGCTTTCCGAGTACATAGAAGCGCAGGGAAAGGGAGTGCTTGGCGAAAACTGCGGTAAATTCGAGTATTTTCCCATATTGATCAAGCTGATAGACGCCAAGGATAACCTTTCGGTGCAGGTGCACCCCAACAACGAATACGCACTGCGGGTCGAGGGGGAGTACGGAAAAACCGAAATGTGGTATATTGTGGACTGCGACGAGGGCGCGGAGCTGCTTTACGGCTTTAAAAACAATATCTCGAAGGAGGAGTTCAAGAGAAGAATAAAGGACAACACGCTGCTTGAAGTGACCAACAGCGTACCCGTTCACAAGGGAGACGTTTTCTTTATCGAATCGGGAACGCTCCACGCGATAGGAAAGGGAATCCTTATTGCGGAAATACAGCAAAATTCCAACACCACATATCGCATTTACGATTACGGCAGAGTTGGCGCGGACGGAAAGCCCCGCCAGCTTCATGTGGAAAAGGCTGTGGAGGTGACCGAGCTTACTCCTCCGAAATATCCCGCCAGGGCAATGGGAGAACAAGAGAAAAGGGAGGACTGTACCGTTCAGCTTCTTTCAAAATGTGAATATTTTACGGTAAATAAGGTTTCCACCGAGGAAAAATGCACGCTTAAGGCAGGTACGGACTCCTTTAATTCAATTCTCGTTTTGGACGGACACGGCGAGATAGACGGTATTGAGCTTAAAAAGGGAGACAGTTGCTTTATACCCGCGGGGTACGGCGAATATACATTCAAGGGCAAGGCTGAACTGGTAGTTACGGACATTGACTGAGAACGGAGCTTACTATGAAGTATTCATTGGGGATCGACATCGGCGGAACAAATATTGCGGCAGGCGTAGTGGACGAGGGCTTTAACATTGTCTCAAGAAGCAAGGTCAAGACCAACTCCGCGCGCGGACATGAGGAGGTCCTGCGGGATATAGTTTTTGCGGGCGAGCTGGCGGTGCGCGAAGCGGAGCTTTCCATGCGGGATATTGAATGGGTCGGAATGGGCTGTCCGGGCACCTGCAATATTGAGAGCGGCTTGGTGGAATACGCCAATAATCTCAAATGGGAAAACGTACCGCTTCAAAAATACGTCGGAGACGCTTTGGGCATACCCGCATACATAGAAAACGACGCCAACGCCGCCGCTCTTGGCGAATACTACGCGGGAGCGGCAAAGGGGACCGCCAGCGCCGTTGTTATCACCTTGGGAACAGGTCTCGGCGCGGGAATAATAATTGACGGAAAAATATTCAGCGGCTCCAATTACGCGGGAGCCGAAATAGGTCATACGGTCATTAACGTTGACGGGGAGCAGTGCACCTGCGGCAGAAAGGGCTGTTTTGAGACATACTGCTCGGCTACCGCCCTTGTAAGGTTTACCAAGCGGGCGATCGAGGAAAATCCCGATTCTTTAATGGTAAGGTTGGCGGAAAAAGAGGGCAGGGTCAGCGGAAGAACGGCGTTCAACGCCGCGAGAGAGGGCGACAGGGCAGGGAAGGAAATAGTGGATCGGTTCATAAAAAACCTGTCCTGCGGTATCATAAACACAATAAACGTTTTTCAGCCGAATATCCTCTGTATCGGAGGCGGAGTCAGCAACGAGGGGGATAATCTTTTAAAGCCCCTTAAGGAACGCATTTCCAAAGAGGTCTATTCAAAAAACAGCAGTAAAAATACCGAAATAGTGCTGTGCAAGCTCGGAAATAATTCGGGCATAATAGGTGCGGCGCTTTTAGGCAGACAGTATTCCGATCAAATGTGACATACTGTTGTCATATTAAATATGTTATAATCAAAGAAGAAAGGCAGTGTAAAAAATGAGAAGCGATTTAATAAAAAACGGAGTTGACAGAACGCCGCACAAGGCTTTGTTAAAGGCTTTGGGCGTTACCGACAGCGAAATGGACAGACCTTTTATCGCGGTGGTGTGCGCAGCCAGCGATTATGTGCCCGGTCACAGTCATCTGCATGAAATATCAAGGTGCGTAAAGGACGGCGTAAGAAACGCGGGAGGCGTCCCTTTCGAGTTCTTCACTATCGGCGTTTGCGACGGTCTGGCGATGAATCATAAGGGCATGCGCTATTCCCTGGCTTCGAGAGAGCTTATTGCGGACAGCATAGAGGTCATGCTTACCGCTCACCCCTTGGACGGCATTGTGTTTATACCGAACTGCGACAAGATCGTTCCGGGAATGATAATGGCGGCGGCAAGGCTTAACCTGCCCTCGATATTCGTAAGCGGCGGACCGATGAAGGCGGGCTGTGTTCGGGGAAAAAGAGTCGGGTACAGCGAAATATACGAGGCGATAGGGCAGTATACGGACGGAAAGATAGGCAGCGATGTTTTAAAGGATTATGAGGACAACGCCTGTCCTACCTGCGGAAGCTGTTCGGGAATGTATACGGCAAATTCCATGAACTGTCTCACAGAGGCTATCGGGCTTGCTCTTCCCTTTAACGGAACCGAGCCGGCGGTAAATTCCGCGCGGAGAAGAATAGCCAAGGAAGCGGGAGAACGTATAGTACAGCTTTATAAACAGGATATAAAAGCAAAGGATATCCTTACAAGAAACAATATGATAAACGCTCTTGCTACCGATATGGCGATAGGAGCCTCATCCAATACCGTTTTGCATCTTTTGGCAATTGCTCATGAGGCAGGAATAGATATCTCTCTTTCGGATATAGATTCCGTAAGCAGAAAGGTGCCGCAGTTAGCTAAGCTTAATCCTGCCAGCGATGTGTTCATTGAGGACTTAAACGCCGTTGGAGGTATTCAGACCGTGCTTAAGGAGTTAGACAAGGCGGGGGCGATAAATTCGGAGGTGCTTACGGTAACGGGCACTCAGCGGGAAAGGATAAACGCCGCGAGGGACGCGGACGGAGTTATCGTTCACAAATACGATTCACCTATACGCAAGGACGGCGGCATAGCTATTCTTACGGGAAATCTTGCTGAAAACGGAGCGGTGGTAAAGCAGGGCGCGGTCAAGCCCGAAATGATGAACACCACCTGTACCGCAAAGGTGTTCGACGGAGAGCAGGCGGCGGTTGACGCTATCCTCGGAGGGGATATCCAAGCAGGGGACGTTGTGGTCATCAGGTACGAGGGTCCAAAGGGAGGACCCGGAATGCCCGAAATGCTTGCGCCTACCGCGGCTATCGTGGGAAAGGGTCTCGACGGCTCCGTTGCGCTTATCACGGACGGACGCTTCAGCGGCGCCAGCAGAGGCGCTGCGGTCGGTCATGTATCTCCCGAGGCTGCCGAGGGCGGTCTTATCGCTTTTGTGGAAAACGGCGATAAGATACAGATAGATATACCAAACAGAAGCATACGGCTTTTGGTAGACGACGAGGAGATAGCCAAGCGCAGAGAAAAAGGCATACTTCCTCCCAAGAAGCTTGACGGATATCTTAAGAGGTATTCGCAGCTTGTTACAAGCTCCAATACTGGCGCGGTTTTTAAGGATTAAGAACCTGTTATGGCAGAGAAAAAGATCAATGTTCACGAGGGACACCGCCAAAGGGTAAAGGAACGATTTTTAAGATTCGGCATTGAAAGCTTTACCGACGTCCAGCTTTTGGAAGCGCTTCTTTTCTATGCCGTTCCGAAAAAGGATACCAACGGTACCGCGCATCTTTTGCTCGACGCCTTCGGAAGCTTTGCCCAAGTGCTTGAAGCCGATTACGAGGAGCTGATGAAGATCAGCGGGATCGGAGAAAACGCGGCGTCGCTGCTGAAATTTTTTCAGATGGCGTCCAAACGATACCTTATCTCATCCTTTGCCGCCGAAGACGATGAAGTAAACAAAAGGGTCACGGGACAGTCCTTTTTGTGCGGCTATTGCAGCAATTTGTTTTTGGGCTGCAAAAACGAAGTGCTTTACGCTATTGCTCTCGATAACGAGCTGGTGGTGCGCTGCCATGAGATAGTTTCCGAGGGAGACCCCGGGAGAGTCAATATTTCCGCACGGAGGATAGTGGAGTTTGCCCTTAAACATAACTGCGACCGTATCGCGCTGGCGCATAATCACCCCAACGGTTCCTCTCAGGCGTCGCGAAACGATATAAGCGCCACGGCGGATTTGGCGGAGCTGCTGGAGGGGCTCGGTATAGAGCTTATCGACCATATTATAGTGGGAAAATACGGCGCCGTAAGCATGCACGAAAACATACTTGCGGACAGGATATGGAAAGATAATTATGGACAAGTTTGATTTACAGTCGCCATACAGTCCTACGGGAGACCAACCCGCCGCGATCGAGCGGCTCACGGAGGGCGTGCTGAACGGCGACAAGGAGCAGGTGCTTATGGGCGTAACCGGCTCGGGAAAAACCTTCACCATGGCTAACATTATTGCCAAGGTCAACCGCCCCACGCTGGTGCTCGCTCACAACAAGACCTTGGCGGCGCAGCTTTGCAGCGAGCTCAGAGAGTTTTTTCCAAACAACGCTGTGGAATATTTCGTAAGCTATTACGACTATTATCAGCCCGAGGCTTATATTCCCTCCACCGACGCTTACATTGAAAAGGACAGCGCCATAAACGACGACATAGACCGTTTAAGGCACTCCGCTACCTTTGCGCTGGCGGAGCGCAGGGACGTTATAATCGTTGCAAGCGTATCCTGTATATACTCCTTGGGAAGCCCCGAGGATTACCGCGCCAACGTTATTTCCATAAGAAAGGGCACCGAGGTGGGCAGAGACGAGCTTATAGCAAGGCTTGTGGAAATACAG
Organism: Bacteroides sp.; assembly: GCA_023663265.1. Lineage (GTDB taxonomy): Bacteria > Bacillota > Clostridia > Oscillospirales > Ruminococcaceae > Ruminiclostridium_E. The sequence goes on along the minus strand of JAMPHV010000004.1, from coordinate 9,913 downwards.
TACGAAAGAAACGACGTTAACTTTGTACGCAACAAGTTTCGTGTGAGAGGAGACGTGGTGGAGATATTTCCCGCGGGCAACCCCTCCGAAACTGCTCTCAGAGTTGAGTTTTTCGGCGACGAGATCGACAGGATAACCGAAATAGAGGTGGTTACGGGAAATGTTAAAAGAGAGCTGCTTCATGCCGCGATCTTTCCCGCCAGCCACTATATCGTTGACAGGGGCAGACTTGAAAAGGCGCTGGAGGATATACGCGCCGAAATGGAGGAGCAGGTAGAGTTTTTCACAAACAATCACAAGCTTATCGAGGCTCAGCGTATCGCTCAAAGAACTGCTTACGATTTGGAAATGCTGCGGGAGATAGGTACCTGCAAGGGTATTGAGAACTATTCGAGGGTGCTTTCGGGACGACCCAAGGGAAGCACGCCTCTAACGCTTATCGACCATTTTCCGAAGGATTTTCTGGTGCTGATAGACGAGAGCCATGTAACTATTCCTCAGGTAAGAGGAATGTACGGCGGCGACGCGGCAAGAAAGAAAAATCTTGTGGAATACGGCTTCCGCTTGCCCTCCGCTTACGATAACCGCCCCATGAATTTCGACGAGTTTTACTCAAAGCTGAATCAAGTAATATACGTTTCCGCCACTCCCGGACCCTTTGAAAAGGAGCACGCGGTAAGAGTAGTGGAGCAGCTTATAAGACCTACGGGACTTCTTGATCCGCTGATCTCCGTAAGACCCGTTGAGGGACAGATAGAGGATCTGCTGTCGGAAATAAATATGCGTATAGAACGCAAGGAGCGTGTTCTCGTAACCACTCTTACCAAGAAAATGGCGGAGGATCTGACCAAATACCTTGAAAAAACAGGGCTGAAGGTTCGTTATATGCACCATGACATAGATACCATAGAGCGTATGGAGATAATACGCGGCTTAAGATTGGGCGAGTTTGACGTGCTTATCGGGATAAATCTCCTTCGTGAGGGACTCGACCTGCCCGAGGTGTCGCTGGTGGCGATCCTCGACGCGGATAAGGAAGGCTTTCTGCGCAGCGAGACCTCTTTGGTGCAGACCATAGGGCGCGCCGCAAGAAACGCAGACGGTATGGTCATTATGTACGCCGACCAGGTCACCCGCTCAATGGAAACGGCTATCAGCGAAACCAACCGCCGCAGGGAGATACAGTCAAAATATAACGAGGAGCACGGTATAGTGCCCAAAACGATTGTAAAGGAAGTACGCGACGTTATAGATATCTCCGCGAAATCCGACAAAAAGGGAAAGAACAAAAAACAGCTTACAAAGGAGGAAAAGCAAAATCTTATCAAGCAGTATACCTCGCTTATGCGTGAAGCCGCAAAGGTGCTTGATTTTGAACAGGCGGCTTATTTCAGAGATAAAATCACAGAGCTAAAGGAAAGATAAAAATGGCAGCTAACAATAAAATAATCATCAAGGGAGCAAAGGAGCATAATTTAAAAAACGTCAGCCTTGAATTGCCGAGAGACAAGCTTATCGTAATGACGGGTTTGTCCGGCTCGGGAAAATCCTCTCTTGCTTTCGACACAATTTACGCCGACGGACAAAGAAGATATATAGAAAGCCTTTCCTCCTACGCGAGAATGTTTTTGGGGCAAATGGAAAAGCCCGATGTGGAAAGCATAGACGGCTTGTCGCCCGCTATATCCATCGATCAAAAGACCACCTCAAAGAATCCCCGTTCCACCGTTGGGACGGTAACGGAAATATACGATTATCTGAGACTTTTGTATGCAAGAATAGGCATACCTCACTGTCCTGTTTGCGGAAAAGAAATAAAGCAGCAGACGGTGGATCAGATAGCCGACAGGATAATGGAGCTGGAGGTCGGTACAAAGATACAGGTCATGGCGCCGATTGTCCGAGGAAGAAAGGGAGAATACGCCAAGGAGCTGGAAAATCTGAGAAAGCAGGGCTTTATCCATGTAAGGATAGACGGAATAATGTACGACCTTTCGGAACAGGTCAAGCTTGAAAAAAACAAGAAGCATAATATCGAGGCTGTAATAGACCGCCTTGTTGTCAAGGATACCATAAAATCGAGGCTCACCGAAAGCATCGAGACCTCGGGAAAGCTTTCGGGAGGATTGGTTTTTGTTGACGTTATAGGACAGGAGGAGCTGCATTTTTCTCAGAATTACGCCTGTCCCGAGCATGGAGTCAGCGTTGAGGACTTGAATCCCCGTATGTTCAGCTTTAACAATCCCTTCGGCGCTTGTCCCCGTTGTTCGGGTTTAGGCTTTTATATGAGCATTGACGAAAATCTGATAATACCCAACAGAGAGCTGTCGATAAGTGAAAACGCCGTAAAAGCCAGCGGCTGGATATACAACGAGGGAAGCATGGCGAAAATGTATTTTGACGGATTAGCGAAGCATTACGGCTTTTCCGTAGATACTCCCGTCAAGGAGCTGCCCGAAAGCGCGGTAAATATTATTTTGTACGGTACCAACGGGGAGAAATTTTCCGTGCAGCGTCCATGGGAGGGCGGAAAGGGTCATATGACGGATTTCGAGGGGATAGTAAACAACCTTGAACGCCGCTACCGCGAAACCAGCAGCCAGTATATGAAGGACGAGATATCCGATTATATGTCGGAGATAGAGTGCCCCGAATGTCACGGTCAGAGGCTAAAAAAGGAAGCGCTTTGCGTGACCGTCGGAGGAAAGAACATAAACGAGTTCAGCAGCCTCAGCATTACGGACGCGCTTCGATTTGTGAACGGTTTGAAGCTGTCTAAAAGAGACAATATGATAGCCGAGCAGATATTAAAGGAAATAAATTCAAGGCTCGGCTTTCTGCAAAGCGTGGGATTGGATTATCTTAAGCTTTCCCGCTCCTCCGGTACGCTTTCGGGCGGCGAGAGCCAGCGTATTCGTCTTGCAACTCAGATAGGAAGCTCTCTTATGGGAGTTTTGTACATTTTGGACGAGCCCAGCATAGGCTTGCACCAAAGAGATAACGACAGGCTTATCGCAACGCTGAAAAATCTTCGCGACTTGGGGAATACCGTTATTGTGGTGGAGCATGACGAGGACACCATGAGGGCGGCGGATTACTTGGTGGACATAGGTCCCGAAGCGGGCATACACGGCGGCGAGATAGTTGCGGCGGGCACGGTGAAGGACATTATAGAAAGCGAGCGCTCCATAACGGGGAAATATCTTTCGGGAGAGTTGGCTATTCCCGTTCCCAAGGAGCGCAGACAATGCGGCGACCGTTATTTGACGGTGTTCGGCGCTGCGGAAAATAATTTAAAGAACATAGACATAAAAATCCCATTAGGCGTATTCACCTGTGTTACGGGGGTTTCGGGAAGCGGAAAAAGCTCCTTTGTTAACGAAATACTGTATAAGCACCTTGTAGCGAAGCTTAACAGAGCAAAGATAAGAGCGGGTAAATTCGAGAGAATGACGGGTATTGAGCAGCTTGACAAGGTAATAAACATAGATCAGTCGCCTATAGGGAGAACTCCCCGCTCAAATCCTGCCACCTATACCGGGCTTTTCAACGACATACGCGATCTGTATGCTTCTACCGCCGACGCCAAGGCAAAGGGCTACATAAGCGGACGCTTCAGCTTCAACGTTAAGGGCGGACGGTGCGAGGCCTGCGAGGGGGACGGTATCATAAAAATAGAAATGCATTTCCTGCCGGATATTTACGTGCCCTGCGAGGTTTGCGGAGGAAGACGCTACAACAGGGAAACGCTGGAGGTAAGATACAAGGGAAAAAGTATCTATGACGTTCTTGAAATGACGGTCGAGGAGGGATTGGAGTTTTTCTCCAGTATCCCGAAGCTTCAAAGAAAGCTTCAAACCTTGTATGACGTGGGATTGGGCTATGTCAAGATAGGACAGCCCGCAACCACGCTCTCGGGCGGCGAGGCGCAGAGAGTAAAGCTTGCAACGGAGCTTTCCAGGCGCGCCACGGGTAAGACCATTTATGTATTGGACGAGCCCACTACGGGACTTCACACCCATGATGTCGCAAAGCTTATTGAAATCCTGCAGAAGCTTACCGACGGAGGGAACACGGTCGTGGTAATAGAACACAATCTTGACGTCATAAAGACAGCGGATCATATAATAGACTTAGGTCCCGAGGGAGGCGACAACGGCGGATATGTCATTGCCGAGGGCACTCCCGAGGAGGTAGCAAAAAACAGAAAGTCTTATACGGGAAAATATCTGAAAAAGCTTTTGAAATAACAAAAAACACGTTTGATTTGAGTGGTCAAGCGTGTTTTTTTGGATAAAAATATAATTTGTAAATAAAATTATATAAAACTATTGACAAATTATTAAGAGGGTGTTATAATTATATTGCGCTAAAGAAAAGTATATGTTAAAGGGGTGAATTGAAAAAATGAGCAAAAGCGTTTACAGCCTTGTATTGACCGATCAAGTGGTCGAGGCGGCGGACAGGCTCGCATATGCTGCGGGAATAAGCCGTTCCGCTTTTATAGACAGAATATTGGCGGAGTACGCGGGGTATATCACTCCCGAAATGAAAATAAACCGTATTTTTGACAGTCTGAACAAATTGTTTTCCGAAAGCGGAAGCGGTTTTATAGTCAAGGCTGAAAACCAGTCGATGCTGATACGCTCGGCTTTGAAGTACAAGTATAAGCCCACGGTAAGATACGGGCTTCAAATATTCAGAAGCAGCGATAAAACAGAGGGAGAGCTGAAGGTGAGCTTTCGCACCCAATCAGAGGAGCTGAAAGCCAAAATGGAGGATTTTCTGCGGCTTTGGGCGGCGTTGGAAAATCGATATATCGTTAAGCTTTTTCCCGACGGAGTCAAATATTTTATCGAGGACGGACGGCTTACGCGAGCGTTTACCCTCCCCGAGGAGTACAACGGCAAAAGCACCGAGGAGATAGGCGCGGCGATCGCAAAATATATACAGATGTTCGACGACGTGCTGAAAAGCTACTTCGCTTTTCAGCGTGAAGATGAGGCGGCTGCGGCTGCGGCTGCGGCGGAAAAATACCGAGGTTATCTTGAAAAGGGGATAACCATTATATAGTGAGAACATTGGAAAGGAGACATTTTTATGAACACACAGAGATTGACAAAAAATTCGGTCGGGATCGTTGAGGCTGCGCAAAGCATAGCGGTTCGGAACAACAATCAGCAGATCGACCAGTGTCATATCCTGCTCGCTTTGCTGGAGCAGGAGGAGGGCTTGATCCCGCAGCTTTTGCAGAGCATGGGGATAAACGTCGGAGCGTTTTCGGAAAACGCGGAAAAAATAGTTGACGGCGTACCCAAGGTCACGGGAAGCGGAGCAAGGGAATTAAACAGCGTTTACATTACCTCCGAGCTGGACAGGGCGTTTACCGCCGCAGAGGAGGAAGCCGAGCGAATGAACGACGAGTTCATAAGCGTGGAGCATTTGTTTTTGGGCTTGCTGGACAAGTCGGCGGGAAAGGTAAAGGAGCTTTTCTCAAGCTTCGGGATAAGCAAAAACGCTTTTCTGACAGCGCTCCAAAAGGTAAGAGGCAATACGAGAGTGACCTCCGACAGTCCCGAGGATACCTATGACGTTTTGAAAAAATACGGTCAGGATTTGGTCGAGCTGGCAAGGCAGAACAAGCTTGACCCCGTTATCGGGCGCGACGGAGAGATAAGGAACGTAATACGCATATTGAGCCGTAAAACCAAAAACAACCCCGTGCTCATCGGCGAGCCCGGCGTAGGTAAAACGGCGATAGCGGAGGGGTTGGCGCTTCGCATAGTTAGGGGAGACGTGCCGGGCGGTTTAAAGGACAGACAGCTTTTCAGCCTGGATATGGGCGCGCTTGTGGCAGGCGCAAAATATCGGGGCGAATTTGAGGAGCGATTAAAGGCGGTATTGCAGGAGGTCAAGAAAAGCGACGGCAGGATAATACTGTTTATCGACGAGCTGCACTTGATAGTCGGCGCGGGCAAAACCGACGGGGCAATGGACGCGGGAAATATTTTAAAGCCGATGCTGGCAAGGGGCGAGCTGCACTGCATAGGGGCTACCACTCTCGACGAATACCGCAAGTATATCGAGAAGGACCCCGCTCTTGAAAGAAGATTTCAGCCTGTTCAGGTAGACGAGCCCACCGTGGAGGACACCATTTCCATTTTAAGAGGGTTAAAGGAACGGTACGAGGTCTTTCACGGCGTAAAGATACACGACCAGGCTCTTATCGCAGCGGCGGTGCTTTCCAACCGATATATAAGCGACCGTTTTTTGCCCGATAAGGCGATAGACCTTGTTGACGAAGCCTGCGCGCTTATCAAGACGGAAATGGAGTCAATGCCCACCGAGCTTGACGAGCTTTCACGAAAGATAATGCAGCACGAGATAGAGGAGGCAGCCCTCAAAAAGGAAAGCGACAGGCTGTCTCAAGAGCATTTGGCGGATATTCAGAGCGAGCTGGCTCAGATGAGGGAGCAGTTCAGCGGAATGAAAGCAAAATGGGAAAACGAAAAGTCGGATATCAATAAGGTGCAGGCTTTGCGTAAGGAAATAGAAAAATTGGGCGGAGATATCGAGACAGCCAAGCGCGAATACAATCTGAACAAGGCCGCCGAATTGCAGTACGGAAAGCTTCCGCAGCTTCAAGCGGAGCTTGAAAGGGAAGAACGGCTCGCGGAGGAACGTAAGAGCAGCTCCTCTCTTCTGAGAGACAAGGTGACGGAGGAGGAGATAGCAAGAATAATCGCCCGCTGGACAGGTATACCCGTGGCTAAGCTTATGGAGGGCGAGCGGTCGAAGCTGCTTGGAATGGAGGATATGCTCCATAAGCGCGTTATCGGTCAGAACGAAGCCGTGGAAAAGGTAAGCGAGGCAATACTGCGTTCAAGAGCGGGTATACAGGACCCCGACCGTCCCATAGGCTCATTCCTTTTCTTGGGTCCGACGGGCGTTGGAAAGACCGAGCTGGCAAAGGCTTTGGCACAGGCGCTTTTTGACGACGAGCACAATATCGTGCGTATCGATATGACCGAGTATATGGAAAAATACAGCGTTAGCCGCCTTATCGGAGCGCCTCCCGGATATGTCGGCTACGACGAGGGGGGACAGCTTACCGAGGCGGTACGGCGCAAGCCGTATTCGGTAGTGCTTTTCGACGAGATTGAAAAGGCTCACCCCGATGTGTTCAATATACTGCTTCAGGTGCTTGACGACGGACGAATTACCGACAGCCAGGGCAGAACGGTGGATTTTAAGAATACCATTATTATTTTGACCAGCAACTTAGGTTCAAGCTATATTCTTGACGGGATAAACGACCGCAACGAAATTTCGTCGGAGGGTAAGGAGCAGGTAGAGAAGCTGCTGAAGGCTCAATTCAGACCCGAATTTCTCAACAGATTGGACGAGATCGTATTTTACAAGCCCTTGGCAAAGGGAGAGATAGGAAGCATTGTTGATTTGATGATAAAGGACCTGTCGGGGCGTTTGGAGGATAAGCATATCAAGGTCGAAATTACCGATAAGGCTAAGGAATATATCATAGACAACGGATACGACCCCGTTTACGGCGCGAGACCGCTTAAGAGGTTTATTCAAAGCAAGGTCGAAACGCTTATCGCCAAGGCGATCATAGGAGACAAGCTCGGCGAGGGAGATACTGTGGTGATCGACGGAAGCGGGGAAGGGCTCTTGCTGGAGGTTAGGGGATAGTACTGTTGGTTACGGATTCAATAGCGTATCCAATCTGCGGATAACCCGCAATACCCGTTTCTCCGGCGCAGCCTATCACCTGTCCCGCAATAACGCTGTCTCCGGCTTTTACGGAAAATCTGTCTAAATGGCTGTAATAGATGCGGAATCCGTCATCGCTTTCCACGATTGCCGTATAACCTAAGCCCGAGATGTAAGCCGCTTCCGTAACGGTGCCGCTTTTTAAAGCAAGAGCCTTGCTGCCTTTTTCCGCGGGGAGATTCAGTATTACCGTATTGCCGTTGTAGCCTGTTTTAACCGTTAATCCGCTGTCGGTCAAAAATTCCTTGTAGCCTTCTTCGCGAACCACCGCCTTTATATCCAGCATACATGCAAGGATCGCGTCCGTATCATCGGGAGTAATCTTGGTTGGCGGGATATCGTTGTTGTCCGATACTTTTTCGGGCACATACCCCAAAATATTTCCTTCCGCGTCTGCCGCATATCCCAAACGTGCTTTTTCTTCTTCGTCCAGGTCTTTGATCTCTTCTGCGGACAGCAGGTTATTTTTGGGGATAGCCGTTTTCGTTGAAGAAACGGCTGCGGTAAGCTCCTCCGTGTTTTTGGTTTCTTTGCCGAGGGTCTCTGTTACGGTATTCAAGGTTATTCCAGAGAGATATGTCTCAACATTGTTTTCCGAGGCGATCGGGTCTGTTAAAAAACAGGCTGCGATCGCTCCGCAAAGCACAGCCGAAGCTGCGGCAGCGAAAAAAGTCGGTTTTTTGTAATTTAGCACATTTTTCACCCTTTCCTTTATTCCGACCCCGCCGAAGGCTATAGGATATTTTCCGCGGACGTTTGCCTCCAGAAGAGCTTCGGAATAAGCCCTTTTGTGTTTTAGGTCGTAGTTTTTGACCGCTCTTTCATCGCAGGCAAGCTCTATATCTCTGCAAAAAAGAATATATGCAAGCCAGCATAGTGGATCGAACCAATATACCGACAGCAATATAAAGCCTATCGGCTTCCATATATGATCCAATCCTTTAATATGCGCCAGTTCATGAGCTATCACATATTCATTTTTGTTTTCGAGATCGAAAGGAATATATATTCTCGGACGGAAAAAGCCTAATACAAAAGCTCCCGATATCCTGTCGCAGAGAAAGTAATTATCCCTCTTGATTGCTTCTTTTACCAAAGTACGCACCCGTATAAGGCTTACCGACATATAAAGCAGCATAAGTATGGCGCCCGCAAGCCAAACTGCGGAGGCTATCGCCCAAATATCGGGCGCAGAAGGCGCTTCCGAAAAAACAGGCGGTGGAAGAGAAGCGTTTTCGGTGGGAAAAGGGAGCGTCATGTTTACAACGGGAACGGTCTCTTGAAGCTCCACCGTGTACTGTTTTTGGGGAATTAGACTGAAAACGCTCTTGACGGAAAAAGGAGATATCAGCCGCAGCACCGCAAAGCTCCACAGTATGCGGCGCGTGTTTTTCGGAACATCTTTAAACAGCCGCACTATAACGATTGCCGCTATCAAAAGACTTGACGCAATACATTTATCAAGCAGTGAAAAAAATACGGCTTTCATTTTTCCGTTTCCTCTCCGTAATCGTTTATAAGCTGTTTTATTGCTTTTATATCCTTTTCGTTCAGCTTTTTTCTCGATGTGAACGCTGCGAGAAAAGCGGGAAGAGAGCCTCCGAAAGCTTCGTTGACAAAGCTTTCGGTTTTTATTGAATAAAAATCGTCTTTCGATATAAGGGAAGTCACCGTTCCTTTTTCGTTTTTAAAAATCCCTCTTTCACTCAGCCTTTTCAGCACCGTATATGCGGTAGTGCGTTTCCAGCCGAATTCCTTTTCGCAAAGCTTTACAAGGTCTGCGGTGGATATGGGTTCGTTCTGCCATATTATATCGGCAAATTTTGATTCTATTGTTCCAAGCCTGGTGTTTTCCATTATAGACTCCTTTCTGTCTATATATTGTCGACAAGTATATTCTACCATATGTAGACAAAAATGTCAAGAGGAAAAATAATTTAAGTTTCCCCAAAATTTCTAAATCAGAAATACTGTTTTTTATGATTGCGTTTAAGATAATGCTTAACTTTTATAAAAGTACCGATCTACTAATTCTTAAAACTGCATATTATGTAATGTCCTCTCTTACTCGGAAGCGAGTGCAATGTGCGCTCCCGCGCGGGGCTTAAGGTGACACCAAAAG